>CAISPD010000153.1 GCA_903887275.1 uncultured Mucilaginibacter sp. | reverse complement strand
TTTTTCTTTCTTTTTAGGTTCACTGGCAGCTGTGCTTGCAGGTATTTTTATGGTTTTACCGATAGTCATTTTAGCATTGTCATTAAAACTCTGCAATTCGCTAACCGGTATGTGGTATTTATGGGCGATCGAGTAATATGTATCTTTCTTTTTTATCGTATAGGTGATAACTTTTTTGCCTTTATGTTCTTCCTGAACCACTGATGCCGCAACTGCGGAGCGTGCAAATGATTGGAGCGAAATTGTAAAAATTGTTAGCGTCAGTAATAGAATTTTAACTTTCATTTCGTTTAGAAGTATTATAAGTTTAAAACTTTTAACTGCGAATGGTTTTTCAGGTAGATCAATTGATGTTTGTAGACTAAAAACGATTCTGGCTGCAATTTTTGTATCCCGATATTTAATAAATCTTCAAAAACAATAGAAAATCCGTTTATCAGGTACAAAGACTGTTTCAAAACCCCGTTATTAATCGCGTGCAAAGATACAATTCTCCATTTATTGTGTTCAAGATAATCCACCGAATTTTCAATTGCAGTTTCTTTTAAATTTAACCCGGTAAGTTTTTCTATCTGAACAGGGTCCGGTAAAAATAATTGGAGTTGATATTCCTGGTCGATCGCACGTTCGTACTTCCGGATAATTGATCCGGTTTGAATATCAAGTAATTGTAGTTTTTGAGGTTGAAACCTTGGATCAAAAACGATCGGACCATTAACACTTAGATGATCAAATGACAAGCTATAATTTTCCCATAGTACTTTTCCCGAAGTTTGGTCAATAGCTATGATCCCTTTATGATTCGGACTATTTGGACCCCGGTATTGATGCAATAGCAATACACCATCCCATGCCGTTTCAATCCCTGTTAGCCAGCGCTCAGCACTTTCTATCTCCTTAAAATAAATTTCACCGGTTTTAAGACTTATGGAAGAAAAAGAAACCTTTTTTTCGCCGGCATTGCGGGTTTCCAACAATACCCGATCGGTCATACCGTCTATCTCGAATCGCCAGACAACTGAGTTAAAACTATGCTCAAAAAAAGGGATCATTTTACAAATATGGTATTTTACTGCGGATACCTTTATAGAGAAAGTAGCTTCAGGTAAGCTTTTAATTTTTAAATTTGACGACTAATCTGATACTAAATACAAAATGAGCAAAGGGATAATAAGTAAAGAAGAAGACTATTCGCAATGGTATAACGACCTTGTGATCAAAGCTGATATGGCTGAATATTCGCCGGTTAGAGGCTGCATGATCATTAAACCATATGGTTATTCGATATGGGAAAAAATGCAATCTGTTTTAGATGGTATGTTCAAAGAAACTGGTCATACTAATGCCTATTTTCCGCTTTTTATCCCGAAATCGTTTTTCTCTAAAGAGGCCAGTCATGTGGAGGGTTTCGCCAAGGAATGTGCAGTAGTTACCCATTACCGGCTAAAAAATGATGAGAACGGAAATATTGTAGTTGATGAGGATGCAAAGCTTGAAGAGGAACTGATCGTAAGGCCAACATCTGAGACTATTATCTGGAACACGTATCGTGGCTGGATACAGTCATATCGCGACTTGCCAATACTGGTTAACCAATGGGCCAATGTTGTCAGATGGGAGATGCGTACCCGTTTATTTTTACGTACCAGCGAATTTTTATGGCAGGAGGGACATACCGCCCATGCAACGGCTGAAGAAGCCATCGCTGAAACAGAACAGATGCTTGGCGTATATGCGGATTTTGCAGAAAACTGGCTTGCATTGCCAGTGGTTCGTGGCCGAAAGACACCGAATGAGCGTTTTGCAGGGGCATTAGACACCTATTGTATAGAGGCTTTAATGCAGGATGGTAAAGCCTTGCAGGCCGGTACCTCACACTTTTTAGGTCAGAATTTTGCCAAGGCCTTTGATGTAAAATTCACCAGCAAAGAAAATAAACTGGATTTTGTTTGGGCAACTTCATGGGGTGTATCAACCAGGTTGATAGGCGCACTGATCATGTCGCATTCGGATGATGCTGGTTTGGTATTGCCACCTAAATTGGCGCCAATTCAGGTGGTAGTCGTTCCGATCTACAAACACGAAGAAGAATTGCAGAACATAACTGCATACGTTAAAGAATTGACCAAAGAACTGAAATCAAAAGGCATATCGGTTAAATTTGATAACAGAGATACCCATCGCCCCGGAGCAAAGTTTGCAGAATATGAGTTAAAGGGTGTTCCTGTAAGAGTTGCAATTGGCAGCAGAGATATGCAGAATGGAACGGTTGAATTAGCACGCCGGGATACTAAAACAAAAGAAACTGTAAATCAGGAAGGTTTAGCTGGTGTTATTGAACAATTACTTGAAGATATACAGACCAATATTTATAATAAAGCATTAAACTTCCGTACTGAAAATACGCGCAAGGCCGACGATTATGAAGAGTTTAAACGTTTGCTTGACGAAGAGCCCGGCTTCATTGCAGCCCATTGGGATGGTACTTCCGAGACAGAACAATTGATCAAAGAAGAAACTAAAGCAACTATACGCTGTATCCCATTAAATAACCCATTAGAAGAGGGTAAATGTATCCGTACCGGTAAACCTTCTACACAAAGGGTATTATTTGCAAGGGCCTATTAGGGGGGGGAATGTTGTAATGTTATTTTTTGAACCTTAACAAAGTATCAAAAGAAAGCATCAGGAATCAAAAGGCAGTTTTCAATTAAGGAGGTTTACAACATTAAAACATTACAACCTTTCAACAATAACAAAATAAAGGGATGAAATTCGCAACAAAAGCTATCCACGCAGGGCAGGAGCCCGATCCAACAACCGGGGCTATCATGACACCGATATACCAGACCTCTACCTATTGGCAGAAATCGCCTGGTGATAATAAGGGTTATGAATATTCGCGCGGTACCAATCCTACACGTAGGGCATTGGAAGACTGTCTGGCGGCCTTAGAAAATGCACAATATGGGCTGGCATTCTCGAGTGGTATGGGAGCAACCGATGCGGTGATGAAGTTGCTGCAACCCGGTGATGACGTGATCACAGGAAATGATCTGTACGGTGGATCATACAGAATATTCACAAAAATATTTGCGAATTATGGTATAAAATTTCATTTTCTTGATCTATCGAACCCTGAGATCATACAGGAATATATCAATGAAAAAACAAAACTGGTTTGGATTGAAACACCTACCAATCCAACCATGCAAATTATTGATATAGAAGCTATTGGGAAGATAACTAAAAGTAAAGGTTTATTACTTGCTGTAGATAATACCTTTGCTTCGCCATACCTGCAGAATCCTATCGACCTTGGGGCCGATATCGTGATGCATTCAGTAACCAAGTATATTGGTGGCCACAGTGATGTTGTGATGGGTGCTTTAATGCTGAATGATGAAGCGCTGTACAGGCGACTATGGTTCATCTATAATGCCTGCGGCGCCACACCCGGACCAATGGATAGTTTCCTGGTATTACGTGGTATCAAAACCCTGCATTTGCGCATGAAAGCCCATTGCGAGAACGGCCGCTTTGTAGCTGAATTTTTAAAGACGCATCCTAAAGTTGATAAGATCTACTGGCCGGGATTTACAGATCATCCTAATCACGAAATCGCGAAAAAGCAGATGAAGGATTTTGGCGGGATGATCTCGATCACACTAAAAGGAGCCGACCTGAAGGAAACATTCCGTATTGCATCATCTTTTAAAGTATTTTCTTTGGCAGAGTCATTGGGTGGCGTAGAGTCATTGATCAATCACCCGGTTACGATGACCCATGCTTCAATTCCGAAAGAAGAACGGGACAAGGCAGGCGTAGTGGATAACCTGTTACGTTTGAGCGTGGGTGTAGAAGATATCGATGATCTGATCGATGATTTGAAACAGGCTTTGTCTTAAATAATTAACGCGGTTACTAGCTGTATCGAATGATAGGTGACCTTAAATCATTTCTCGATTCAAAAGTCATCCAATATAACCGGTTTGATTTTATCGAAAATGATCCTATTTCTATTCCGCATAAGTTTACAAGGAAGCAGGATATAGAGATCATGGGATTTTGGGCCGCAACTTTAGCCTGGGGTCAAAGAATTACTATTATCAATAAATGTAATGAACTGATCGGCCTGATGGATGGTGAGCCTTATGATTTTATCATGAATCATGAAGAAATAGACCTGAAAAGGTTGCTGCATTTCAAACACCGCACCTTTAACGATATGGATACGCTGTATTTTATATCATTTTTCAGAGATCATTATCGTCGTCATGCTTCATTGGAGGATGCTTTTGTGCCATTGGGTGTTGTGCATAGCAATGGGCAGTTTGAGCGGACAGGCTTTTCCACTCCTTCTTCAACCGGGCTCAGGATGTCGGGCGGTACGCTCGATGGCGGAGTTGTAGAATATAGCCTGAACCATTTTAGAAAATACTTTTTTTCCTTACCTGATCACCCGCACCGGACGATGAAACATGTTTCGTCGCCCTCCCAAAAATCAACCTGCAAGCGTTTGAATATGTTTTTGCGCTGGATGGTGCGTAAGGATGAAAAGGGTGTAGATTTTGGTATCTGGAACAAGATCAAGCCCGCAGACCTGATCATGCCCTGTGATTTGCATGTCGACCGGGTATCCCGTAAATTAGGCTTAATTACCCGCAAACAAACCGACTGGCAAACCGCTATCGAACTGACAGAGCGGTTGAGGGCATTCGATCCTTCAGATCCGGTAAAATATGATTTTGCTTTGTTTGGGTTGGGAGTTGAGGAACGTTGGGGTGTTGATATTTAACAAATATTCATTGATTTATAAAATGAAGCAATACACTGATTCACCAGGCGATGAGCTTGAACTGCAACGTTTTCTAAATGGAAAAACAGCTCATACACTTGCTTTGTTTGATTATTTCATCAGCGAGTTTCAAAAGATAGGTCCGGTAACGCTGCATCCTGCCAAAACAATGATCGGTGTATCAAACGGTCGTAAACGGATAGTATACATAATCCGCTTAGGAAAAGATTTCCTTTTGGTAGTGTTTCCTTTTAAACGGCGTTATGATGATAATTTGTGTTTTGAGAAGATCGCACAGGTGCCCGGTGATGAACAATGCAATCATTATTTCAGGATGCTGCAGACTGAGGATGTGAATGATGAGCTCCAAACGTATATGCGTATTGCCTATTGCGGGTAACCCTAATTTTCAGCAGCGTTTGGGTACAGTCTTTGTCTTTCAGCCATCACCTTAAACTTAATTGCGGCAGCTCAGCAAAAATGGTTTTTTATTACGATTTTTGCGCCTGAGTCCATAGCCAACCAAACCATTGCCGATCCTTCGTTATGGTACAGCTATGGACCATGGACCATCGACTATGGACAAAAGAACATCACACGAAAGCACCATCGTTGCATTGGCAACCCCTAACGGTACCGGGGCTATTGGCATTATCCGTCTTTCAGGGCCGGACGCTATAAAAATTGCCAACAGTGTATTCAAAGGAAAAGATCTTGAAAAACAGTTATCCCATACCATTCATTTCGGGCATATCGTAGACGGTGACATTTTATTGGACGAAGTATTGGCATCCATTTTTATTGGGCCTCGTTCGTATACCCGCGAAAACGTTGTTGAGCTATCCTGTCACGGTTCAAACTATATTATTGAATCTGTCATTAAGTTGCTGATCAGGCATGGCGCACGTTCAGCAAAGCCAGGCGAATTTACCTTACGAGCATTTCTGAACGGTCAACTCGACCTATCTCAAGCCGAAGCAGTGGCTGATTTGATCGCATCAAATTCAAAAGCATCGCAGCAGGTAGCGTTGCAGCAATTACGCGGTGGCTTTAGTAACGAACTAAAGCAATTGCGCGAACAACTGGTACAATTTGCCTCATTGGTGGAACTGGAGCTCGATTTTTCGGAAGAGGACGTCGAGTTTGCTAACCGTGAGCAGTTGAAACAACTGATCATCAATATCGACCATATTGTGTCGCGGCTTATCCAATCCTTTGAGTTGGGTAACGTTATTAAACACGGCGTAAATACCGTTATTGCCGGACGCCCTAATGCAGGAAAATCGACCTTACTTAATGCCTTGCTGAACGAAGAGCGCGCTATTGTGAGCAATATACCTGGCACAACCAGGGATACGATAGAAGAGTTATTGAATATCAATGGTATCAACTTCCGGCTGATTGATACTGCCGGTTTACGGGAAGCTACAGATACGATCGAACAGATAGGAGTGGAACGCACCATGGAGAAGATCAGCCAGTCTGCTTTGCTGGTGTATGTGTATGATGCTGCCGACCTCAGCGAAGCTGAATTACAAGCCGACCTGCAAAAACTGCATAAACCAGGCATCAATATCCTGGTCGTAGCCAATAAGATCGATCTTTTAAATACACAGCCCAATTCCGCATTCGACATTCCGCAATACGCATTTCTATCGGTTTCAGCAAAAGAAAAGCAGCACATTGATGCACTGAAGCAGAAGATTTATGATGCAACTGTTTCCTATCAACTAACTGGCGATGAAACGCTGGTTACCAATATCCGCCATCTGGAGGCACTGCAAAAAACCGGTTCAGCGTTAGCGCGGGTAATTTCAGGGATCGATCAACAGGTAACTTCCGATTTTTTGGCGATGGACATTAAACAGGCCCTGCATTACTTGGGTGAGATCACAGGGGCAGTGACAACAGATGATCTGTTGGATAATATTTTTTCGAAGTTTTGTATCGGTAAATAAGACGCGTGTCAGACCTTGTCATTCCTTTTCATTTGTTGTTGATTTATAATTAGTTATGTTTCATTTCAAATCCTTGCTTTTCATATAGCTTGCTTTAATTTGTTACTAGTTTGTTACCAGACCCATCGAGTAACAAAATAGTAACAAAATCGACTACTTTGTACCCTTTTCAAAGCCATTCATTTCTTGTCAATCCTTTTCATTTATTATCATAAATAATTATTAATCAGATAATTACATATTCTGTATTTGAAAATAAATTTTTTCTTGCGGCACTCTATGTATAATTTTATCGCATACTGAAATTATAAAACATGAGCGTCAAGTTAAGAACAAAAGACACCAATACCGGAAAATGCAGCTTATATTTGGATATCTACCATGAGGGCAATAGGCAAATAAAATTCCTGAAACTTTATACCTTAAAGAAGCCTAAAACCGAAGCTGAGAAAATCCACAACGCTGAAATAAAGCGGCTTGCCGAGAAAATCCGGCTCAATATTGAGGCTGAACTTATAAATTCAAACTACAGTAAGTTCGGAAGTAAGCAAAGCGATATTTCATTTCTGGATTATTTTGAGAAGCTGACTAAAGAACGTTGGAATAGTGCAGGTAATTATGCCAATTGGGACAGCACCTATAAGATACTGAAACATGTACGTCGTCAAACTAAAGTGAACCAAGGCTTGTGTAGTGTTTCGGGTTTAAAGTAAAGCTAAGTTTTCCATTTTGTGGGTGCAAGTGATCTGTGATTTTATTTTTTCATAGGCAAGTTTTCTGTTTTTAAGTGATTGT
>CAISPD010000152.1 GCA_903887275.1 uncultured Mucilaginibacter sp. | reverse complement strand
GGTTCTGGTTCAATTCGGTTCTTTTGTTTTTGCCTAGGAGAGAAACATTTACAGTGCATTGCTTTGCAGTAGATGTGCAAAAGCAAACTGATCAAGGTCGATATCTTTCCGTGCAGCAAAGTATAACAGGTTACGACCTACGATAGAAAACGTCGCTTTCTTGATAAACGTTCCTGAAAGTATGCTTGCAGGTAGTGAGTAGCCAATAGAAGCTTCACGCAACTTCGCAAATGAACGGCTGATCATATAATATTCATCAAAATTGCCACCCAATCCACTTGAAACATATGCCTGAGTAGTAACCGCAGTTGTATTTGGTGCAAAAGTCAGCGAGCTAAGGTTTGTAATAACGCCGCCTGGGCCGTAAATTGGTGAACCGCTGGCAATTACAACACCAGGTCCTACGTAGGATGGAGTTGCTTTTACCGTTCCTTCCTGAGTACTGTTCCACTCAGCTAAACGAGCGGTACCAAATGCACCAGTAGCTGTTTCAATAGCCGTACCACCATTCATTGCGTGATACCAGGTATAATCATAGATCTTACCTCCGATACGACCA
This sequence comes from uncultured Mucilaginibacter sp., assembly GCA_903887275.1. GTDB lineage: Bacteria > Bacteroidota > Bacteroidia > Sphingobacteriales > Sphingobacteriaceae > Mucilaginibacter. The sequence continues at coordinate 5,470 of CAISPD010000152.1, read as the reverse complement.
TCAAACTGGAACGAAAGGATAAAACCTTTATAGGTAAACTTGTTTGTGATACCAAATGCGTAGTTAGGATTTGCATAACCCAATAAACCGAAATTGGCATTGTTTTGCTGTCCTGGAGCCTGTAATGGAACACCACCAGCATTGATGATATTGCCTTGTCCGTCTCTAACAAATTTAGTTCCGTAAATAGCATCCAGCCTGTCGCCTACCTTGTACAAATGCCCGTTTTGATAGATGGTTGACAATCCGTTACCAACCGATTTCAAAGTCTCCTTGTAGGTTGAGTAATTTACATTAACATCCCAACTCAGCCCGTTGGGGTTTTTCAGGATCGAACCCATTAACTCAATTTCAATACCGTCTTTTTTGGTAGTTAAACCGTTAAGTGTTTGTACCGTATTGGTAGTTGAAGCTGCAACCGGTAATTGGATAATATTCGGACCGTTAGTTGTAGTAAAATAGGTGAGGTTTAAGCCTAACCTGTTATTCAGGAATTTCGCATCGAAACCATATTCGAATGAAGTAACGTCAAATGGTTTGATTTTCGGATCTGAAATCGAGTTAGAAAGACTAACTGATGGCGTACCGTTAAAATAGGTAGTAGCAGCTGAAGGGCTTTGGTTGGTATAAGTTGGGCCATTGTAAGGAGTGTACAACTCTGAGCCGTAACCCAATAAATTACCAACTGGTTGCGAGTTCCATCCGGTTCCTAATGCCGTCGACAACAAAGCGTTGTATGGAGAACCGATAGTAGGTGATGTTAATGCACCTTTAACGTCAGCAAATGATCCGCGAAGTTTAAGGAACGAAATAAAATCAGGAAGTTTCACATAATCGTTCACTACTGAACTTACAGAAACTGAAGGGTAGAAGAATGTGTTAGCGCCTGAAGGCAGTGTTGAAATGTTGTCAACGCGTCCGGTTGTGTTGATATTGATATAGTTTTTATAACCAAAATCAAAAGAGTAGTAGGCACTATTCACCTGCATCTTAGAGTTAAAGTTATAATCAAGGTTAGGGTTGGTGGTGTTATTCAGATTATAAACGTTTGGTAACGATAAATCCCTGGTTGTAGCCCAATCTGACAGGTAACGGAACGAACGTTCGTTGGCACCAAGCAATGCACCGAAATTCCAACCACCGAATTTGTGGCTGTAATTAAGGTTTAAATCAGTGTTGTTGTCCAACAGATTGCGCTGATCTTGTCTGTAATCACCATACCATCCAAAATAATACCAAGGCAGGTATTGGTTTAAGTTAGCTGAAGATGGAACCTGTTCGGTATTTAATTCATTGTAAGTATCAAGAGATGAGCGGAGACGCAAACTCAATTCATTGGTGAATTTATAGGTCAAGGCCAATGAACCATTGATCACCTGATTATCACGTCCGCGTAACCATTTTGCCGCCTGGAACCATGGGTTATTTTCACGACCATATTCCTGTGCATATTGTACCAGGTTTGGAACGCCCTGCGGACCCTGGTAGTAGTTTTTTAATTCGCTGATAGGGTAATCTGATGAACCATACACGAAAAATTCGTACGCATAGCTGTTTGGTCCGTAACTAACATCCGGAATATTTGGTGAATACTGAAGATTTAAGTTCAAATCACTGTCAATGCGTAATTTCGGTGTAATATCGTAGCCGGCAGCAATCTTAAAATTATCAATATTCAATTTAGTATTAGGGAAATCACCCTGTTGGAAAGTGTGACCATAAGACATGCGGATATCATAGTTTGAACCGCTTGATGCAACCGAAAATGAATTGGTAGTAGTTATACCGGTTTGAACAAATTGGTTGAAGTTATTAATACCACGGGCTGACCATAATGTAGGTGTTCTAACACCTGTGACCGTATTGTAAGGGCTATCAAACTGGGTAGTTTGGAATGTACCATCAAATCTCGGACCCCATTCAGGCAAACGCTGGTTGTTATCATATAACTGATTGCCGTACGCATACTTGAAGTTAGAACCACGACCGTACTCATATTGATCTTTTGGTAGCACCAGGAAACCTTTTTCTAACTCAGTAGTGCTGTTAAGGTCTACCTGCCAGCCCTTTTTGTCTTTTGTTCCTTTTTTAGTAGTTATAATAATTGCACCGTTGATACCGCGTGAACCATAAAGTGCCGCAGCATTTGGTCCTTTAAGCACGGTATAAGTGTCGATATCATCTGGATTGAAATCGTAGGTATTTGATTCTACCGGTATACCATCAACAACGTAAAGTACGTCCATGCTGCCACGCAGTACTACTGTAGGTGCACCTGCAAACTCGTTACTGGCACCAATTGTTAAACCGGCAACTTTACCTTCCATCGATTGTAATGGATTAGCATCGCGACCAACAGTAAGTTCATCGCCATTAATTTGCGACTGCGAATAACCCAGGCGCTGAAATTCCTTTTTTACGCCTAAAGCAGTTACTACAACCTCATTAAGGTTTTTGGTTTCTTGTGCTAATTGGATAGAATAATTAACTTCTGATGTTACAGGCACTTCAGTTGTTTTAAAACCAATGATGCTTACAACCAGCACTTCGTCTTTATTCGCCGATAAAGTAAAACGACCTTCGACACCGGTTACCGTAGCACGGTTGGTACCTTTTACCTTTACCGTAGCGCCGGGTATCGGCTGGCTATTGTTGTCTAAAACAATGCCCCGAATGGTGTTAGTCTGGGCAAAAAGTTTGCCGCACACCGAGAACACTATAATAAGTGTTAACAGCAGCCTTGAAAATGTGAGTAGTTTTTGTTTCATGTGAATGTGTTTTATCGGCACAAAACTATCGCCGTCACATTACCGAAACATTCGTATAAAAACACCTTACGATTAATAAAACGTAAATAAAAAATTAAAAACAGGGCAAATATTAAGGTAATATTTTTTCAACAATAAGTTATTCGTTAAAGTATAATTTTTTACTATTAAGCAATATTAAGTCAATGTAAAAACAGCGCTTTTGAACTATTTTTTTTAATAAATTTTAAAGGATGGTTTAAAACGTTAATAACATTTGTTAATAGCGTCTAAACAAATACAACATTTTCAAAAAATCCTATTGGTTTGCAAACGAATAAAACGAACAAAAAAAACCTTTTAATAAAGTACTCAACGGTTATTTTTCAAATAACAGGATTTAAACAATAATTGCGCACACCAAAGATATTATAGGAACAATGGATATTCAGATTTGATCAACACCATAAAAATCCCTATCGCGTGGTGCTTCTTCACCCGATACACTTTTAATTACAGGGAAATGAATGGGGAAAAGACATTGTTATTAAACAAAAAGGCCTTTCTTCAATTGAAAAAAGGCCTTTTTAAGTTTTGTGCGCCCACCTGGGCTCGAACCAGGGACCAAAAGATTATGAGTCTTCTACTCTAACCGACTGAGCTATAGGCGCTGAAAATGTCGTGTTATTTTCGGCTGCAATATTACGGAATAGCAGGCGGATTTCAAAAACGTTTTTGGCGTTTGTTGTCCCCATAGTTATCGGGACAACTTATTTCCCCACCTCAATCACATGGAATGATCCAGGTATCATCGGCGCACGGGGGCGTGTGTTTTCGGTTGTTGCTGCCGGTGCGGTTCCAAATTTTGCAGTTGGCAAATACAAGCGGTGTGTTACCAGGTCGATGCCAATAGTTCTTGCTCCAGGTTCTGAGGTAATATTTTCAATAAACTCAAATTTATTGGCGCTGATCTCACGTACTGCTGTGATCGTTCCTTCTCCATTGGATGCATAGGCAATTTTCAGTTTAGGATCAAATACCAATCCATCGGTACGCCCTATCGGGAATTTCGCAACCGTTTTACCGTTTGAAGCATCCATGATCACCATTGTTTTAGTGTCGCCGCAGCCTATAAATAAACGGTTGGTCTTGCGGTCGATATCCAAACCTGAAGGCGAGCTTCCGCCATCGATCTTATAGCTGGTTATTTCTTTAAGGGTGGTAGCGTCAACTACGTGTACAACGCTATTGTCTTCACCATTAACATATATTTTACCTTTACCGTCAGAAACAGCAGTTTCCAGTTTCTCGCCTAACTGCACTGTACCAACAACTTTCTCGGTTGCAGGGTCTATAAAGCATAGGTCGTGACTGCCACCGTCACAAGTGATGATCATCTTAGAAAAGTCATCATAAAATATCGCATCAGGATTTTTAGCAGGAAGCGCAATTTCACCTGTGGCTTTTAAAGTTTTCAAGTCAAACACGGTAACCGAATTTGATCTGCCATTACTTGTAAAACCTTTGCCCAGGTCATTGACTAAAGCAACGCCATGTACACCTGCCGTTTTGGGAATGTATCCCAGTGAATCGCCATTGGTACTGATCACATTTACCTGTGAACCATGCGAAACATAAATACGTTTACTGGCTCCATCAGCCAGGATATAATCCCAGCCACCCGGACTATTGATCTTAAAATCATTCAATATTTTAAAACCGGTAGTTTTTTGTGCCGATACGTAAAAGGGGCCAAATGCTGCAACAGCGCAAGCTATCGCTGCGGCAAAAATTTTTTTTCTAAATTTCATCTTCTTTTTAAGTTTAAATGCGAGTTAGTGAAAGATTCTGAAATAAATTGGGAGAAACTACGAAAGAGGGATCAACAGTACAAAATTTTTACAAACCTTAATTCTGCCTTTCCTGCTTACACACTATTCTGCATATTTGCTGTATGCAACATATCAAAAACATCATCTTCGATTACGGCAATGTTATCTTTATGCTCGATTTTCAGCAGCTAAAAAATGGCTGGGATCAAATAGGTATAAGTGGCCCTGATGCTTTTTTTAGTCACGGTGTACAGCACCCTATTTTCGACCAATTTGATAAAGGGCATATTTCTGAAATTGAATTCAGGAATTTTATCCGTGAAAAATCTGGCAAAGCCGACCTGAGCGATGAAGAAATTGATGCCGCATGGAATAGTTTACTGTTGGGTGTTGCAGATGGAACCCATGATGTTTTGGCCGGGCTCAAACTAAAATATCGTACCTTTTTACTAAGTAATATTAATCCCATCCATTATAATTACATCATGAATTACCTGAAAACGGAATTCGGATTTGAAAATAATGATCACTTGTTCGAAAAAACCTATTACTCGCATTTTGTGGGATTAAGAAAACCGGACCAGGCTATATTTGAGAAAGTATTGAACGAAAATGGCCTAAAAGCTGAAGAGACTTTATTTATTGATGATATTGCTGAAAACCTTGAACCTGCCAAAGCACTCGGCATAAATACTTACCTGATGAAAGCACCAGACACTATACTTGATTTCGTTAAAAGAGAAGGCTTTCTATAACATTTATCTTGTTGGGTCAAATTTAAAAAGCAGCGATCAAATCGTCCCAACTGATTTTCTCTGCAAGCAAATCATTGCCCTTTTGCGTTAATTTGAAATTCCCGATCGCCGTCCGATCAACCAAATTCTTTTTAAT
>CAISPD010000151.1 GCA_903887275.1 uncultured Mucilaginibacter sp. | reverse complement strand
GATTCGAGGATGAAATTATTGGATTCAATTTACACCGCTCCACATTACTAAAAATAATTATAACTGTAACCGGTGCATTGATAATAGCAGACAGCCTCCCTTATGTTTTTAAAAATCTTATTTCCTATTTCCATGAGTCGAAAATACCTTACCGGGGGTCGGCACAAGTCTCATCAACCGGCTGGCTGATCTACTACTTTGTAAAATTTATGATCGGGCTTTTCTTCTTAACCGCCAGCCGGATCGTAGTCAATTTTATTGAATTAAAGCGAAAAACCTGAAAAGCACCATTGCTCGAACTAAATCCTACTTATTCTAACAAAAACATCGGCTTTTGGTCAAATGAAAAAGGGGGTTGAATAACTTCAGCCCCCTTTCCTATAAAATATTGCTATGTAGTTTACTGCTGGTCCTCGGGTTCGTCAGCAGGTGTTCCTACAACTTTATAAACCTTGTTACCGTTCGGGTCCCTGGTTTCCTGAAAATAGTATCCATCAGGCGAAACAAAGAATTTCTGACCATTGATGTTTATTCTCCTGCATTCTTCCGGCAAGGTAGCTACAATGTCACCTACCTGTGGTGCCTGTTGTTCGTCAACTCCCTGATCATTGGTATTCAGTTCGCCGTCTTTACCTGCAACCTGATACACTACGCTACCATCGTCTTTTGTTATTGGCTCATAATAAACGCCATTCGACTCATAATACTGCTTTCCGTTGATAACGATCGATTGGGCATTAGCGGGCAATTTATCCACTTCGGCTCCAACAGGGGGTTCAACCACTGTATACTGACCGTTATCATAATTATAAAACAAACCATCATTATAATAAAATTGCAGATCGTCCCAATAAAAAGGATAATATCCATAGGGAAGGTACCCTATAGAAAACCCAAGCCGCGGTGCATAATAAGTATTGTAATAACCATGATAGTAATAGTTATAATGATGCTGACCCCAATAGCCCGAAGGATAATATCCACGTCCGCCAACACCTACCGAAGCACGGCCGCCCTGACCTACATATCCGCGTGTCCCTACAACATTGCCGGTACCCGGTGCTACATAGCCACGGTTACCTGTAGTACTTGTTGCAGCAACCCCACCAAATCCGATCCGGTTAACCGGTGGCCTGATACCCTGGCTATTGATACGTGGGGGAGCAACTGCTATTCGCGGGTTAGCAACAGATGGCCTGTATCCACCGCCATTATTTGGCGTTGAGGTAGCGCTGCTACCTGCAGGCCTGTATGTATTTGAGCTACCAGCAGGCGGTCTGTAACTATTGGCACCGCTGCCGCCTCCATAAGAAGGTTTATAGCTACTGCCGCTATTACCACTATTGCTGCTTCCACCTGAAGATGGCCTGTAGCTGCTTCCGCTACTACTGCCGCCGCTGGATGATGGACGTGAGGAACTTCCGCCTCCGCTGCTGCTGCTTCCTCCTCCGCCGCCTGATGAGGATGGACGAGAACCCCCACCGCCGCTGCCACTGCTGCTACCACCACTAGGGGGACGTTGTGCTGATGCAGGCAAAGCTAAAAACAGCATAATAATGCCATTAATAGCGATGGTCGACAAATATTTATAGCTACTTCTCATGGTACTTGTATACATTTTCAACAGGCTAAATTGCCGATATCGAATAAATTAGACTAACCTAAACAAAAAAGGTTTAATCCTTTAAAACTAAACATCAAGATAAATATGAATCAAAGACTACCTTAACCAGGACGGCCTTTTTCGAAAAAAACCAAGTAAAGATAAATATAATAATCAATTACTTTTGTTTTAGAGCAAAGCCGGATTAGGTAACATCTTTTATACTTACAAACACGAAAACGAATGATTTATAGCTTTTATTACAATTTTTCAGCGATAAACAGATAGGGCTGATCAAATTCAAGTGTGAAAAAACCATCATGCATTGTCCTGAACCGGTGATGACCCAGCGCTTCAAGACCACCTAATTGTAATACCTGAGGATGGGTCAGTATTTCTATCTCTTCCCCGGCCGGTTTCCATTTGCTGAAACCTGAGCGAACAGCATATATTTTCCGGTCGCCTATATAGATCACCAGGTTGATTTTACCAGTAAAATAAAAGAAGTCTTTCAACTGAAGGTCATCAACAACTACGTTAACGGCCGGATAACCGTGCGTAACCAGGTATTTAAGCGCAGCTTCCGCCGGACTATCGCTGCCGGCTGCCATTATTTTAATATCGCGTTGCTGTGGCTTGTACTTGTTGCCGGCAATTATCCAATCGATCTTGATCCCATTATCATGTAATACCTTAGCAGTGGCAGGTGTTGCTATTATGGTTGGGCTCCATTCCAGCAATTGACCAAACAGCTCGCCGGGGAATTTATTTAACCCCAGTACCAGCAATGCAGGTTCTTGTTTTTCGCGAACGATATGGTGCGAGGACATGGTTGGATCAATGATCTTTATTAGGACATTGAAATTTAGGGAAATAATTTGGGATTAGAAATCATGCTGACACGATACGAAAAATTTACACCAGGAGAATACCGCCCGGCCTTAATAAATCTTCCGGTAAAACGCACGGAAAGCGGTTGCAGGGTTAGGCGCAAGGTTGACAGCTGCCGAAACCGCTATACCATGGATGCCCGTTTGTAATAGCGTATCAACATCAGACAATTGAATGCCGCCGACAGCAATAACAGGAATGTCAATAGCCTGGTCATGCAAAGAACGATATCCTTCAATGCCTAGCAGTGGTTTATTATTGGGTTTGGTATCAGTATGAGCAAAAGGACCATAGCCACAGTAATCAACTACTGCGCTTTCTTGTACTCTTAATAATGCCCCAATATTAGTTGCCGAGGCGCCAAGCGTTTTATTCTCGCCAATAGCCCGGCGTATGGCAGCAAAATCAGCATCAAAATCCTCAATATGCACTCCCTGGGCATCCACACGCTGAAGTAAATGAAAATGATTGGTGAGTATCAGTGTAGCGCCCCAATCGTCACAAATTGCAGCAATTTCATCGATCTCGGTAATTAAATCTTCATCTGATTTTGTAAGGCAGCGATACTGTATCCAGTTTGCTCCGGCGCCACAGGCAATATGTGCCTGATCAACATGACTGCGGTTAGGCAGGTCCTGGGTCAGGTAGTGAAATTTAGCGATGTATTTTTTCATTTTGTTTAGTTCGGTAGCCGGAAAGTTCGAAAGATTGTTTTGGGGTTTGCTAAAAGATGTTGTCCTATCCTAAATTCATTCTTCCGGACTTTCCGACTCCCCCACCATCATCATTTCAAAGCCTCCGGAATAACCTTACCGATATTACCATTAGGTGCCTGGATATGCAGCAGTGCAGCAACGGTTGGTGCAATGTCGGTCATATGCGTTTCGCGGTTCAAATGACCGTGCGGGATGCCCCAGCCCATAAAAACCAATGGTATATGCGTATCATAAGGGTTCCAGGTGCCGTGGGTGGTACCAGTTGGTCCGCTATCGCCAGAGCCATGTCCGGTAAACCATCCCGGAAATAGGATAACCTGTATCTCACCGCTTCTTGCGGTATTATACCCATTGATGATACGTAGACGAAGTTCTTCTGGAATATTTGCAGACTGCGCCTTTTTCAAATCAACGGCATAAGCTACCCCAGGTGATTTTTCCAGGTAATCAATACAGTCTTTTTTTACAGCATCTATATCTAATTTGGCATACTGAAGGTCTTTGTAATTAAAGTTTACCTGATAGTTAGCCATGCTCAATACTAATTTTTCAACATGATATTTCTGCAATAAAACTTTGTTCAGGCTGTCTCTTACTGCACCATCGTCCCAGGTACCGGCCGGTATTCCGTGATCTTTTAAAAATGCCGTGTTATGCGCTGCGCCATGGTCGGCCGTTAAAAAAACAGTGTAGTTGCCTTTACCCAGTTTGGCGTCGAGGAATGTAAATAAGGACGCAAAATTTTGATCAAGTTTCAAATAAGTATCTTCAACTTCAACCGAGTTTGGCCCAAACTGGTGCCCCACATAATCGGTTGATGAAAAACTAAGCGCGAGGAAGTCGGTAACATCATGTTGGCCCAACTGTTCACCATTGATAGCAGCTACAGCCATATCCAGTGTAATGGTATTGCCATAGGGCGTAGAACGGATCATCCCCAGGTTTCCTTTATACAATGCCGAGGTTTTTACGGGCAATGTCGGTGCAGCAGTACCCGAAAATTTACCTTCGTATTTACTATCATCAGGCAAAGTTTGCACATATGTATCTATAGGAAACAGTGGGTTCCAATCTAATTTTAAATAGGTTTCTGCAAGCTTCTGGGCATTAAAATCTTTTGCCCACTGCGGCAGATCGCTCATATAATAGGTACTACTGATCCAGTTTCCACTTTTATCATCAAACCAATAAGCAGCATTGGCAGTATGTCCGGCAGGTAAAATTCCCCCACGATCTTTCAATGCAATACCTATCACTTTCGAACGAAAATTAGTAGCCAGTTTTAATTCATCGGTAACCGTTGTGGTCAACAGGTTACGGGGCGACATCTGGCCGGCCTTGCTATCAGCACCAACCGATCTTACTGAGGTATCTTCGGTACAATAAAGCGATTTACCGGTAGCCTGTATAATAAAATCATTACCGGCAATGCCGGTCAACGCAGGAACAGAACCGGTGTAAACGCTGGAATGTCCAGGAGCAGTAAAAGTTGGGATATAATCGATCAGGGTGTTTTCACAGCTAAATCCATCGTTCAATAGTCGTTTAAAGCCGTTTGCCTGGTAACGATCGTAAAAGCGATACAGATAGTCCCAGCGCATTTGATCTACAACAATACCCACCACCAGTTTTGGATGTTGCAAGGCAGGCTCGGCGATGAGTACGGGTGCCGGGCTTACAATAGTAATTGTTTTTTCAGCAGTTCTTTTTTTTCTGGTTTGACCGGAAACGCCCAATGCACCCATTGCGAACAATAACAGAAACAGATACTTATTCTTCATTCAAAATTGGTTTTAAGTACGCAAATATCCACAATACCACCGAATATCTATGTGATATTTAAGTTACGCCAATTTAAAATTTAAGGTTAAGTGATAGCAGGAAATTAGCCGGTGCCTGCGGGAAATAGTAATTATAATTTACTACTTTTCCGTTCTCAATATCAGGATACGTGGCGCCATTTGATTCGTATTTAGCACCAAATATATTGTTGACCAACAGCGTAATGCCTACATTTTTTACGGCTTTAAACCTGAAATTATAGTTGAGCCGCAAAGCATTCACAAAATAGCTATTGAGGTAGCGGTTAGATGCTGCATCAGCTGGTCCAAAACCAGCAGGATCAATATTCGAAGTATTATCAAGATATTGCCGGCTTACATATTTGCTGATGAAAGCGACCTCGCTATTTTTAAACGGCCTGAAGCTGAGTTCACTGGCACCGATAAGACTTGGCGAAAAAGATATATCAGTGGTTCCTGTTGCATTTGTTACAACAGTATTATCATCATAATTGATAAAGCTGGCCTGAAAATTTCTCACTTTATTACTGCTCCAGGTTGCCGAAAATGTCCAGGCCAGCTGCTCATTGAATTTAAGCCTGCCATCAAATTCCAGGCCCTCACGGTAGCTATCAGGCACGTTGCTTCGAATTTGATTGCCCACATCATTCAATGCGCCTGTAAGCACTAATTGATTATGGTAAAGCATATAATAGGCATTAACTCCGCCGCTGAATATACCCTGGTTTGTACGGTAGCCTAATTCAAAGTCCTTTAAATTTTCGGGCCGTGGCCTGCTGGCTGTACCCGACTGAACATAATCATCCCGATCGGGTTCGTGGTTGCCAACGCTGAAGGAAGCGTAAAGCTTGCTTTTAGGGTCGATATTATAAGCAACACCCGCCTTAGGATTAAAAAAGTCAAGTAAATGTTGTTGGGATACGTCGATGAGATCGTTGTCTCTTCCTATAATTGAATAGGAAATATGGCGGTATTGCAGATCGGCATAAAGATTAAATTTCCCGATCTTATAATCGGCGCGGGCAAAAATGTTAAATTCCTTTTTATCGGCTGTGCTCCTTACGTATTGATAATCGGGCGGTATATTAGTGCTTTGCTGCGTCCATTCAATATTATTATAATGAACGCCCTGATATTCGTTAACCGCGCCCCCCAGAATGATACCAAGGTCTTTTTGAGGCTGGTATTTAAAGTTATAAGTAAGGCCGTAAAATTTATTGTTCAGCCAGAGGCGGCGGGTAAGGTCAGTAGTGGATATAGTATCGCTTCGCAAAACAACGGGCGTGATGCCATAAGCTGCCAGACTTTGTCCGGGCTGATATTCCTCGTAATAACCATAACCGTGGGTATAATGCAAGGCGCCGTTGAATGAAAGTTTATCACTTATTTGCTGATCTATCAGCAACTGGTAATGATCCTGGGTATAATTGTCGGTTTGGTTCTTATAATAGCTGCCATTGGGCTCCAGCCCTAAGCCATTGTAAGTGCGGTTTCCGGCTCGCAGCGTATCTTCAGGGATACCATTCCAGGCCTGGTAGGTATGTTCAACTCCAGAAAAAGTAATAAAACGCAGGATAGTTGAACGGCCATAATAGGCCCCGGTCAGGAAATACGATTTCAGGTCGGCAAAAGCACGATCAATATATCCATCGGAATGGATACGGGATAATCGGCCATCAAAAGTGAATTTTCCGTCAATAAGACCGGTACCCAGGTTAATGGAATTCTTGATTGTACCAAAAGAGCCAATTGTATTGGCTGATTCGAGGTATCCTGTATCAATTCGTTTCGTGGTTTGAATATTGATACTGGCACCAAATGCGCCGGCACCGTTAGTAGAAGTTCCTACGCCGCGCTGTACCTGTATATTATCAACCGAGGAGCCGAAATCGGGAATATCCACAAAGTAAACACCCTGTTCCTCCGAGTCATTATAAGGAATACCGTTAATAGTAACATTTATCCGCGTAGCGTCCGAGCCGCGGATATGGATATAACTATATCCTATTCCGGTACCGGCATCCGAGGTGGTGACTACGGATGGCGTTTGATCAAGCAGGTAAGGGAGGTCTTGCCCAAGATTATTCTTCCCGATGTCTTTTTTACTAAGGTTGGTAAATGCTATCGGCGAGTTTGCAGAAGCGCGGGTGCCACTTACAGTCACTTCTTCGTTAATGATACTGCCGACTTGCAATTTAAAATTGATGACCGTATCTGTCTTCAGGTACAAAATTACGGTCGCTGCCGAATAGCCAACATAGCTAACATGAATTCGATACTGTTTAGCCGCAGCTAGCCTGATTTGATAGTTTCCATAGCCATCTGATGATGTACTGTTTAGCTGGTCGATACTTACCGTAGCGCCGGGCAGTGCAATGCCCGAGTCATAATCTGTTACTTTCCCCGAAACGGAGATCTGGGCCGCTGCCAGGAATGGCAGCAACAGGGCGATGAACGCCGAAAATAAATTTTTCAAAATGTGAATTAATAAATGAGTTAAACCATCTTGGTGCCAAGGGACAGCACGAAGTACACTTAACTTTTACCTCTCCCTACGCCGGCATTACCCGGATCAGGTGTATGTTTTGAGTTGGCGGGCATCGGTTATCAGGCATTGGTCATTGGTTCATTTCTGAATTTTTGACCGCCAGTCCGACTTTAACTATGCAAAACTCAAAACAATGGGTTTGATCTCAGCCTGTCTTTCAGTTTGATTGCTCAAAGCAAGGCACCCCTTGAGAATTATAAGGCAAATATAGGATTTAGAAGCAGAAATTAAATATTTGATTTTTTGGAAGGCAGTGGATTGAGTTGGGCCTCAAAAATTTCATTTTGATTCAGCAAACGTACTATCTTCACAAAACGGCGTTTGTAGGTATTATCAAATGAGCTAATAGTAACGCCGTGTTCTTTGCCCGAAGTAGAGTGAATGAACTGTAGTTGATTGTCGTCATTACTGTAAACAATAGCTACATGCCCAATAGAATGCGGATGATGTGTTTTGGTTCCCTTAAAAAGAATGATATCGCCGGGGCGGGCATCTTCAATATTGATCGCACGTCCGATATCTGCATATTCAGAAGATGAACGGGGAACTTTAGCATTGAAGTTTTTGAATACATAACTCACAAAGCCCGAACAATCAAAGCCACTCTCCGGGTCGGATGACGAGGCCCGGTATGGACTTCCGATCAATGATTGAGCGAAAAAAAGAAGATTGTAAGGCGATATGGTATCTGTATTGCTATCAAAATGAAAAACAGGCGCAATCGAAACTTTTTGTTTAGCCTTATGGATATGCCTGCCCTTATGCCCACGGGCTGTTGCCGCTGTAAAAGCGCAAAAAAACAACAGGGCCGTTAGGGTAAAGTATCTTTTCATTTTCAGGCCCAATATATTGCTTTTTGATGACTATAGTATTTTTTTTACGAAAAAATTGACGGGGATGTTTTGAGTCCGGAGGTCCGCGGAAGTCCGGAAGTCCGGAAGAATTTTATGCCATAGGTTTGCAGCTATGATGACTCGCAGAATATCGCTGTTCAAACAATAGCTTCTATTTTTTCCTTATCCCCGGTCGTCTTTCGGACATTCGGACTTCCGGACTTTCGGACTTTCACACAAAAAACCTACTTTTGCAATCCTTTATAAAACAATGCTATGTTACGGACACACACTTGCGGCGAATTAAATATCAGCCATTTAGGTAAATATGTTACTTTATGCGGATGGGTACAGAAATCGCGCGACCTGGGCGGAATGACTTTTATTGATGTGCGCGATCGTTATGGATTGACACAATTGGTGTTCAACCCTGATTCTGACGCTGCTTTACGGGATAAGACCCGTGAACTGGGTCGTGAGTACGTGATCAAAGTAAGTGGTAATGTTATTGAACGTACCAACAAGAACCCTAAACTGGCAACTGGCGATATCGAGATCGCTGTTGACGAACTCGAGATTTTGAATGCAGCTAAAGTGCCGCCTTTTTTGATCGAAGACGATACTGATGGCGGTGAAGAACTTCGTGCCAAATACCGTTACCTCGACCTGCGCCGTAACCCAATACGCAACAACCTGGTACTTCGCCATAAAATGGCTCAGGAAGTAAGAAAATATTTGGATGGTTTGGGCTTTATTGAAGTGGAAACACCGGTATTGATCAAATCAACCCCGGAAGGCGCACGCGATTTTGTGGTACCAAGCCGTATGAACCCGGGCGAGTTTTATGCCCTGCCCCAGTCGCCACAAACCTTTAAACAGTTATTAATGGTAAGCGGCTTCGATCGTTATTTTCAGATCGTTAAATGTTTCCGCGATGAGGATCTGCGTGCCGACCGTCAGCCTGAGTTTACCCAGATCGACTGTGAAATGGCCTTTATTACCCAGGAAGATATATTGCATATTTTCGAGGGTATGACCCGTCACCTGTTCAAAACAGTTAAAAATATTCATTTCGAAAAATTCCCGCGCATGCAATATGCAGATGCGATGCGCTTATATGGATCTGATAAACCAGATATCCGTTTCGGTATGCAGTTTGTTGAACTGAATGATATTGTTCAGGGTAAAGGATTCAGCATTTTTGATAATGCCGAACTTGTAGTTGGCATCAACGCCAAAGGTTGTGCAGAATACACCCGCAAGCAAATAGATGAACTTACCGAATGGCTCAAACGCCCGCAAATTGGAGCAACCGGTTTGATCTATTGTCGTTATAACACAGATGGTACTTTAAAATCATCCGTAGATAAGTTTTATAGCGAAGACGAACTTACCAATTGGGCGGCAGCATTTGAAGCTCAACCCGGCGATCTGATGCTGGTACTGGCGGGTAATGCCGAAAGGGTTCGGAAACAATTGAATGAACTAAGACTGGAAATAGGTAACCGACTTGGTCTGCGTAAAAAAGACGAATTTGCTCCGCTTTGGGTGCTCGATTTTCCTTTGCTGGAATGGGATGAAGAATCAGGTCGTTACCATGCCATGCACCACCCATTTACTTCTCCAAAACCGGAAGATATCGTATTGTTGGACACCGCGCCAGGTGCAGTGCGTGCCAATGCCTATGACCTGGTGATCAATGGCACTGAGATCGGCGGAGGATCGATCCGAATTCATGACCGTGATTTACAAGCCTTGATGTTCAAGCACCTTGGCTTCAGCAAAGAAGAGGCACAAAAACAGTTTGGCTTTTTGATGGATGCTTTTGAATACGGTGCACCACCGCATGGAGGTATCGCATTCGGATTTGATCGTCTGGTATCCATCTTCGCTGGTTTAGACTCGATACGTGATGTAATGGCATTCCCGAAGAATAACTCTGGCCGTGACCTGATGATCGATACGCCTTCGACTATTGCTAACGAACAATTACAGGAGCTCAAAATTAAGACCACCGTATAATTTTCCGGTGAAATTTGAGTTATCCCTGTATATTATTTTATGATGAAAAAACTGATACCCCTGCTCTGCTTTTTTCTGATCGTTGTATCTTCTTGTAAAAAAGACAGCTTTAACGCTGCGGTTCAGGCCGCCAACGATGACGCAACTATTCAAGCTTATATCAAAGCCAACAGTTTAACAGATGTGGTAAAAGACCCCTCTGGTTTATATTACAAGGTGGTTACACCCGGTATCGGAAAATACCCTGATGCGGCAGCTACGGTCACTGTAAATTCTACCGGTAAACTTACCGACGGAACTATTTTTGATACTGAAACTGCATTAACAATTCCTCTGACCAACGTGATCAGGGGTTGGCAATTGGGTTTACCGCATATCAATAATGGAGGTCGTATTTTGTTGTTGATACCCTCATCACTTGGTTACGGTAATACAGCCAATGGCGGTATCCCAAAAAATTCAGTCTTAATTTTCACTGTAGATATGCTCAGTTTTGTAAACTGATCTGGCTGCATGGTCAATTTGCCCGACGGATTGAACTTGTACTACCAAAACATTATATTCGGTCAAAAAATCTTTAACTATGAAAAAGTTTTGGCTGTTATTGCTGTTTGCAGGTCCGTCCTGGGTTTTCGCCCAAACCGATGCATTGAAAACATTGGTTGCTAAAAAAGCCGATTCACTTTTCTCTCAAACTGTTGCATGGCGCCGCGATTTTCATCAAAATCCCGAGTTGGGTAACCGCGAGGTGCGTACTGCAGGGATCGTAGCCCATTACCTGCGTTCGCTTGGCCTTGAAGTAAAAACAGGGGTGGCAACTACCGGAGTAGTTGCCCTGTTAAAAGGTGCATATCCAGGACCGGTGGTAGCGCTCCGTTCAGAACTGGATGGCTTACCGGTAACCGAGCACCCGCATGTGCCCTTTGCCTCAACCGTAACCACTACCTATAATGGCCAAAGCGTAGGCACAATGCATGCCTGTGGCCACGATACTCATATGGCCATGCTGCTTACCGTGGCTGAAATTTTAACTTCCATAAAAAGCCAACTGCATGGATCTGTGAAGTTTATCTTCCAACCTGCCGAAGAAGGTACGCCTACAGGCGAAAAAGGCGGTGCCGAAGAAATGATCAAAGAGGGCGCATTAGAAAACCCGAAAGTGGATGTCATTTTTGCACAACATATCTTCTCCTATATGCCTGCGGGCACCATCACCTATCGTCCGGGCGGCGCCCTGGCTTCGGTGAATGATATGAAGATCGTTATCAAAGGCAAATCCTCGCATGGTGCCGAACCCTGGTTCTCGGTCGACCCTATCGTTACCTCTGCCGAGATCATTACCAGTTTGCAAACTATTATCAGTCGTAATGTCAATCTGAAAGAAAATCCGGCAGTAGTTACAATAGCGGCTATTAACGGTGGTAACCGCCACAATATCATCCCCGAAAAAGTTGAAATGTTAGGTACGCTGCGCGCTATGACTGATGCTGATGAGGAGCTATTGAAAAAAAGGGTGAGAGAGATTGTCACCAAAATTGCAGAAGCGAATGGCGCGACTGCCGAAGTGTATATACCTTACAGCGTACATTACCCGGCTACCTATAACGACCCTGCATTGACGGCCAGAATGCTGCCTACCCTGCAACAAACCGCCGGTGTTGAAAATACCATACTCGGGCCACCAATGACCGGCTCAGAAGATATGAGCTATTTCCAGCAAAAAGTACCGGGGCTGGATGTTTTCCTGGGTGGTATGCCCAAGGGTACCGACCCCAAAACTGTGGCCTCCAACCATTCACCCGATTTTTATGTGGATGAAAGTGTGTTTCCGCTGGGCGTAAAAACGCTATGTAACCTGACTTTGGATTATTTGGGGAAGAAGAATTAACGAAATGCTTATAAAAACCAGCATTTGTTTTTTATAAGTCTTTAAAGAAATCAAAGCATTTTAAACTTTCTTTCCATCCTTCTGAATGTTAATATGTTAGTATCTATTGATTGAAGAAAGTCAATATTAGCGATAGCTTTATATTGTCAGTTAAAAGTTACTACCTTTTGTTTGTTGGATTGGTTAATTAAATTTCAGATCAGCCGGGCTTGAAAACCTGGCTGATTTTTTTCTGCCAATTGTCAAATCTGCAGCATCCCTTCCGGGTTAATATTGTTAAACGTACTTTTGTTAAATGACTAAGGTTAGCGAGATCAGGTGCCCGCATTGCGATACTTGGACGATGTGGCAGGGCCATATCGACGACCGTTGCATCAACTGTGGCGAATTCCTGGAAACGCGGCGTTTTTCGCATGAGGTTGAAAAACGTATCAACAAGCAGTTAAAAGCTGAAGACGATTATTTTTCGATCAAGCCAGGCGACGGCCCATTCCGGCGTCTTTACAAGTTTTCCTTCAATACGGTAAGGTGGAGCATGTACTATGTGCAGCTGGTTATTTTTACCTTTGTCACTATCCTCATTTTCGTTATCAGTTTGCTGGCAGGCTAAATGAAAACCTTACTCAACCCCTGGTTTATTCTTGGCTGTTTAACCTGGGTGGTGATTTACGCAAGTCGCGAATTTGGATATCCGCTACCATTTGTTAACGGCTATATCGACGACCTCTTTGCGATACCGGTGATTGCAAACCTTACTCTTTGTTTGATGCGGGTGGCAATTATCCGCAGCAATTACTATGTGCTTTCAGCAAGCAAAGTTGTATTTGTAGTAGTTTATGTAAGCCTGGTTTTTGAAGTAATTTTACCGCTCCTGTCAAAACGCTATACCCGCGATTGGTTAGATGCACTGCTTTATGCTATCGGTGGCCTGTTTTTTTATTTGGTGATGAATAAGCCTTTGGCTTCGACAAATAGAAAGTCTTAAATTAAGCGCCTTAACCGCTATTCCGTGTATCCCGATAGCTACCGGTAATGCTGATTCCGCCGATATATCTTGCCCAAATACCCAATGCCTAATGACCAATACCCAATACCCCCCTCAGGGTATCTTCTTAAAATCATAGGGATCATACTCTACAAAATCGGCTACTTTTACACGCACACCAGTTACTTTGCCACCCTCAACCGTAAACGGAAAGATAGCTTTCCCTAATATTGGGTCGGAGAAAGTAACATAAAAGCGGTTACCACCCAGCGGCTGCAGTTTAGCGAACATTTTGGGGTGATGTTCAAAACGCATTTCCAGATCGTTATTGGCGCCCGGCGAAACGGTCATGTTGCCATAGAGGTCATTTACATATTTGCCGGTATATTCCGAAACTGCCATTGCCGGATGCAGGTTCATGGCGATAGTATCCTTTAGCTTTTTGTCCTTTGCAGCTTCGGCTTGCTGCTGGTTTTTAAAATAGGCCAGGTATTTACCATTTACGTCGCCAAAAGGCTTTTGCAGGTAGGCGTCAATGATATCCCATTTTAGTGCCTCAAACAGTTCGTTCTGGTCGGTATTGGTTAAAATGATGATTCCGAGTTTGTCTTTAGGCAATAGCGTAACGGATGATACATAGCCGTTTACGCCTCCTGTATGCATCACGATACGGTGGTTGTTATAATCCTCCAGTTCCCAACCCAAACCATAAAGAGAATAATCAACTTCACCGCCGGGATGGCCCGAGTTACCGATCACATCCTGAGGCTCACGGGTAAGGCGAATTGCTTCGGCCGGTATAACCTGACGGGGCCCTACTTTACCATAGTCGAGCAAAGCCAGCACCCATTTACTTAAGTCGTTTACCGACGAGCTGATGGCACCGGCCGGGGCCAAACCATCAATATTACAATAGGGAATGGCATTAAGCTGCCCATTGACCAGGGTATGCGGTGCCGTACGGTTAAGCGAACGGGTAATATCGGCAGTAAGTGCCAGGGTATTCCCCATACCCAGGGGTGCAAAAATATTTTCTCTTACAAATACTTCCCAGGGTTTGCCGGTAACAACCGGTATAATTTGCCCTGCTGTTAAAAAAGCCGAATTGGTATATCCCCAGGTAGTACGGAATGGATAAGCTGCTTTTACATGGCTCATTTTTTCCATTACCTGGTCGCGGGTCAGGTCAGTGTTGTAAAAGGTAAAATCACCCTGGAAGGTTCTGAAACCAATGCGGTGGCATAGCAGGTCGCGGATCATCGCTTCCTGACTGGCATAGGCATTATCCAGCTTCCATTGAGGCAGGTATTTGTTCACTTTATCATCCAGTGACAATTTGCCTTGTACCTGAAGTATGGCCAGGGCGGTAGCTGTAAAGGCTTTGGTATTGCTGCCTATCATAAACAGCGTATTTTCGTCAACCTTGTTGTTCAGGCCAAGTTCTTTGATGCCGTAGCCCTTCATTTTAACCACTTTACCATCTTTTACAATGCAAATGGCTACACCAGGAACCCGCCAGTTGGTCATGGCTTTATTGATATAAACATCAAGACTGTCGCTGATAAATTTACTGCGGTCAACTTTCTGAGAAAACGCAAGGGAAGCAACAAAAATTAAAACTGACAGTACACTATAAACTTTTTTCATGTCGGAAACTAATGGGGGGCTGTAAATTACTAATTTAACGCCAAAATTCATTCTCAATTAACAGAACAATTAAACTTCAAACTATGAAAACAAGCTTCTATCGGCTCGGTACATGCTTACTTGTGCTGGCGATTTTACTATGTACGCAAGCTAAAGTGCTGGCACAACGCGGTGGCTTTAACTGGGCTAAAGACGGCTATCAATATTTTACTGCCGGTAAAAACGGTGGAATTGATGAACTCGATACCCGCGACTCGTCAAAAAAGGCCGTAGTGATCACCAAGGAAATGCTTACTCCAGCAGGTAAATCTACTTTGGAAGTGAGTGGTTTCAAATTTTCTGAGGATGATAGCAAAGTGCTTATCTTCACTAACACTAAAAGAGTATGGCGCTACAATACCCGTGGCGACTATTGGGTATATGATATCAATGCAAAAACGCTTAAACAGTTGGGTATCGGCAAACCCGAATCATCACTGATGTTTGCCAAATTTTCTCCGGATGGAACTAAGGCCGCCTATGTTAGCGAACACAATATTTTTGTGGAAGACCTGGCAAATGGCAGTATCAAACAGCTAACTTTTGATGGCGAAAAAAAACTGATCAATGGCACGTTTGATTGGGTTTACGAAGAAGAATTGGAATGCCGCGATGGTTTCCGCTGGTCGCCAGATAGCAAATTGATAGCCTTCTGGCAGATTGACGCGCGCAAGATAAAAAACTACCTGATGTTGAATACCACAGATTCTATCTATCCTTACACTGTACCTGTTGAATATCCGGTTGCCGGCGAGGATCCAAGTTCCTGCAAACTGGGGGTGGTAGATATTAGCAGTGCTAAAACTATCTGGATGGATGTGCCCGGCGATAAGATACAGCATTACATTCCGAGAATGGAGTGGACCACCAACTCTGGCGAGATCATACTTGAGCAGTTGAACCGCGCCCAAAATGAAAGCAAGATATTTATTGCAGATGCTAACAGTGGTGCTGCACGTCAGATACATGACGAAATATCAGATACCTGGATAGATAGCTGGCGTCGTGACCCTGTTCGCTGGAACTGGCTGAAAGATGGAAAATCGTTTACCTGGGAAAGTGAAAAAGATGGCTGGAACCATGTTTACCGTATAACAACAACCGGAAAAGAAACGCTGATAACCAAAGGCGATTATGACGTGATCAGTGTGAATTGTATAGACGAAACCGGTGGCTATTTATATTTTACAGCATCGCCTGATAATGCTACCCAAAAGTACCTGTATCGGGTAAAACTGAACGGATCAAGCAAAACCCCTGAACGAGTTACCCCGAAAGACCTGCCGGGTACGCATAGTTATACCGTATCGCCAAATGGCAAAGTAGCCTTGCACACTTTTTCAAACAGCTACACCCCCTACGAAACCGAAATTGTTAGTCTGCCGGATAATAAACATATCAGCGGTAAACATATTGCGCTAAAAACTGACGCTAAAAACAAACCGGTTTTTTTCAAGGTAAAAACTATTGATGGTGTTGAAATGGATGGCTGGATGGTAAAACCTACCCATTTTGATTCAACTAAAAAATATCCGGTTGTGTTTTATGTTTACAGCGAACCTGCAGGTGCTACGGTTGTTGACGCCTATGGCGCAACCCGCAATTACCAATATGCCGGGAACATGGCCGACGATGGTTATATCTATATCTCGCTTGATAACCGGGGTACACCTGCACCTAAAGGAACGGCGTGGCGCAAAGCAATCTACAAAAGTATAGGGATCGTAAATATCCGCGACCAGGCTATGGGTGCCAAAGAGATCCTAAAATGGCCATTTATTGATTCAACACGGGTGGCAGTGCATGGTTGGAGCGGTGGCGGATCCTGCACATTGAACCTGATGTTCCAATACCCTGATATATACAAGACCGGAATATCGGTAGCGGCAGTTGGATGGCAATTGAATTACGATAATATTTATCAGGAACGTTATATGGGCGTACCTACCGATGAGGCCGGACGTGCACCTTTTATCAAGGGATCACCTATCACTTACGCCAAAAACCTGCGTGGCAACCTGCTTTATATGCATGGTACAGGCGATGATAACGTACATTACCGCAATGCCGAGCAGCTGATCAATGAGTTGATCAAATACAACCGTCCATTTGAGCTGATGTCGTATCCTAACCGTTCGCATGGGATCTATGAAGGCGAAGGTACCAGTTTGTTCCTAACGACAATATTTACCAAATACCTGAAAGAACATTGTCCGCCCGGACCAAGATAATTTCGGGATACCGGAAGGAAAGCCGGCGAAAGGTTATTATGAAGTATTTAATCTGATTAACACCTGATTGCGATCAGGTGTTAATCAGATTATTCAAAAAAGAATAAATGATCTTGGGCATCGCTATTTTGTCAAGATCTCCAAATTCAACCCTTGTGTATTTTTGCAGGTGCTGATATCCGGCCGGTACTGCTATCTGTATGAACTGTGCATAAATATGCTGATGGGTGAGTACATGTTTCCTGGCCAAATAAGAACTTTTAATGCCGATATCCTCACCAAATAATTCTTTGGCTTCCGGCAGCTCTATAAGTACTTCCGCCTGTACAGCGCCCGGGGTTTCCAGCATTGGCAAATCGTACATATTCGCCCATATATCATTATCGCCTCGTTTATTCATTAATAAACTTTGACCATCGCTAACCAGGAAGTAATTGAAATGCCTTTCTTTTATTTTGACTGTTTTTAACTTCAGCGGCAAACTTGCTACGCTATCATCCCGGTAAGCAATACACGATAAGCGCACAGGGCAAATGCTACAGTCGGGCTTCTTAGGCTTGCAAAGCATGGCCCCAAACTCCATCAAAGCCTGGTTATGCTGGCCGGAATGTTCCCGATCGAGCATATCATCAGCCAAGCCGCGGAATAACTTTATACCCCGGGTAGTGTTGATGGGTTCGTTGATACCGAAATAACGTGCCAGTACCCGGTAAACGTTGCCATCAACCACGGCCCTCGCCTCATTAGAAGAAAATGAAGATATGGCCGCAGCTGTGTACTCTCCAATACCCTTAAGTTTGATCAGTTGCTCATATTTAACCGGAAAGACCCCATTATACTCAGATACTACCTGACGTGCGGTTTTGAGCATGTTTCTTCCGCGTGAATAATAACCCAGGCCCTGCCATAATTTTAATACCTCATCTTCCGATGCTCCGGCAAATGCTCTAACGTCCGGGTATTTTTCTAAAAAACGGTTAAAGTAAGGCAAGCCCTGTTCAACACGGGTCTGCTGTAAAATAATTTCAGACAGCCATATCACATAGGCATCGTTAGTATCACGCCAGGGAAGCGAACGCTTATTTGTATTATACCACCGGCTCAATTCATTAGCAAAATTCATTCCTCAAATGTAACTTCGTGACAATCAATTATACTAAGAAATGTATCGATAACGTTTAAATTGCTATTACAGCAAAAAAAATCCATTATTTATTTCAATAATTGCTAATAAACCAATACTTTTGCAACCCCAAAACAGTTAAGTATTTACAAATTTTATAAAAAGAAAATCTGATATGACTAAGGCAGAAATTATAGCTGAGATCTCATCTAAAACAGGTATCGAGAAGGTTGACGTTCAGGAAACTGTAGAGGCGTTCTTCAAAGTAGTTAAGTCGTCAATGGTTAGCGGCGAAAACGTTTATGTAAGAGGCTTCGGCAGCTTCGTTGTAAAAAAGAGAGCTAAAAAAACTGCTCGTAACATTTCAAAAAATACGGCTATAATTATTCCTGAGCATTTTGTTCCCAGCTTCAAACCTGCTAAAACCTTTGTTGACAAGGTAAAATCAGGCAACAAAAAAGCATCTAAGTAATTTTTTTCAGGCATGAACGGAAAACAGATAGTCGTAGTAGCAATCGTTGTTGTTATATCCGGTTATTTGTATTTCCAGCCTGTGAAAGGACTAACTAAAACTACAAAAGGCAAACAAACTTCGGGGGTAGCAGCAGGTGCAAACCGTACAACTTCAAAAGTAACGGTGGAGCAGGTATCAATCCCCGCAAAAGCCGCAATAGGTGCTGCCCTAGCAGCAACTATTAACGACCTTGAGGGCCAGTTGAAAAGCGCCTCATCGGCTGCTGAAAAACTGGAAATACAGAAAAAACTGGCAAAGCAATGGGACGACGATAACCAACCCGGCCCCTCAGCTTTTTATTACCTGGCAGCCGCTCGCGCCGACAACAGTTATGACGATTGGATGAATGCCGGTAACCATTTTAACGACGCTTACAAAGCTACACAGGATACAGCTATACAACCTGCCTATATAGCCAATGCCATAGAGGCATTTAAAAATGCTACAAAATTGAAGCCCGATAACCTGGAAGCGAAAACAGGTTTGGGAGTAGCTTATGTAAACCAAACGGCTTCAGGTATTGCCGATCCGGATGGGGGTTCGCCGATGCAGGGCATCATGTTACTGCTGGATGTAGTAAAAAAAGAGCCTAATAATTTTAAGGCCAATTTAAACCTTGGACTGTTTGCAATTCAGTCTAAACAATATGACAAAGCCATTAACAGGCTTAAAACAGCGATAGCAAATGCTCCAAAAGAGGATTTGGTAGAGCCTTATTTTTTTCTGGCCGAAAGCTATAAGCAATTAGGACAGAAAAAAGAAGCGATCGAAGCTTATCAGAAATGCAGGCAAATGATCGTCGACCCTGTGGTCGATCAAAAGATCGATCAGTATATAAAGGAACTGAAAAATTAAAATTCTAACATTTAAAAATTATTACTATGCCAAGCGGTAAAAAAAGAAAACGTCACAAAATGGCTACCCACAAACGTAAAAAACGTTTGAGAAAAAACAGGCACAAGAAGAAATAGTAAGTAGTTGATTGCGTTAAGTGGTTGATCAAGTTGATTTGGTTATTTTTTATCCGGATTGTTTGAACTTGATCAAATTAATCCAACCCGATCAACTTTCTACTATATCTTATATTGTTTTACCACATAATGGGCGGCACTCAGGTGCTGCTTATAGAAATGGAGTAGCAGTTGATAAAAGAATTAATTATCGATTCAACCCCGAATGGGGCTACCATTGCGTTATTACAGGACAAACAACTTGTAGAACTTCATAAAGAGCAGGTCACCAACAATTATACTGTTGGTGATATATATCTGGGTAAGATCAAAAAGATTATGCCCGGGTTAAACGCTGCTTTTGTTGACGTAGGCTACGAGAAGGATGCCTTTTTGCACTATCTTGATCTCGGCCCGCAGGTTCAAAGCCTGGTAAAGCTGACCAAGCTGGTGCGCAGCGGTGGCTATCAATCAAAGTTGCTTGATAATTTTAAGGCCGAACAGGATATCAATAAATCGGGTAAAATATCTGAGGTATTTACCAAAGGTCAGTTGATACCCGTTCAGATAGCCAAGGAGCCTATTTCAACCAAAGGTCCCCGCCTGAGCTCCGATCTATCGATCGCGGGCCGGTATGTGGTATTGGTGCCCTTTTCGGAAACCATCTCCATTTCGAAAAAGATAAAAAGTAATACCGAACGCAACCGCCTGCGCAAGATCATCGAAAGCATAAAACCCAAAAACTTTGGCGTTATTATACGTACAGTTTCTGAAGGTAAGGGTGTAACCGAAATGCAGGCCGACCTGCGCGATCTGATTTCAAAATGGGAAACTTTTGTTACCCGCCTGCCCACAGTTGACCCTGCAAAAAAGGCTCTGGGAGAAATTGACCGTACATCAACCCTGCTACGGGATATCCTGAATCCTGATTTTCAGCATATCTATGTAAATGATAATGCGATATTCGAGGAGATCCGCACTTATGTGCATCAGATATCACCCGACCTCGAAAATATCGTTCGCCTGCATAAGCACAAAGAGCCTATTTTTGAGTATTACGGTATCGATAAGCAGATCAAAGGTGCATTCGGTAAAACAGTAAACCTTGCCGGCGGTGCCTACCTGGTTATTGAACATACCGAGGCACTGCACGTTATCGACGTAAACAGTGGTAACCGTACGGCCAGTAAAGAAAATCAGGAAGAGAATGCCTTCCAGGTGAATAAAGAAGCAGCGCGCGAAATTGCCCGCCAGCTTCGCCTGCGTGATATGGGTGGTATTGTGGTGATCGATTTTATCGACATGCATAAACCGAATAACCGCAAGGAGTTGTTTGATTACCTGCGTGCAGAAATGGCACACGACAGAGCCAAGCACACGATTCTGCCGCCAAGTAAATTCGGATTGGTGCAGATCACCCGCCAGCGTGTGCGCCCCGAAATGAATATCGTTACAACCGAAGTTTGTCCTACCTGCCATGGTACCGGCACTATTCGCCCAACGATATTACTGATAGACGATATCGAAAATAATTTTAACTATATCCTGGTAGAACAAAACGAAAAGAACATTACGCTGGTGGTGCATCCTTATATCGAAGCTTATATCAAACAGGGCCTGTTCAACCGCCAATGGAAATGGTATTTCAAATACGGCCAGCGTATCAAGGTGAAAAGCAACCCCGCTTACCAGATCACCGAGTTTCACTTTTTCTCATCGAAGGATGAGGAGATCAAGTTGTAGATACAAAAGTTTCTTCCTGGTATTAAGTCAAACGCAAGCAACTATTACAATTGCTTTAGACAAATCTTTTACTAATTTTTTTAGTATTGATAGGTTCAATTGTCTATATTTACCAATATATTCGCATATCCTCTTATGGCCAAAACTAAAGTTGCTTATTTCTGCCAGAGCTGTGGCTTTAAGTCTGCAAAATGGCTGGGCAAATGCCCTTCCTGCCAGCAATGGAACACTTTTGCCGAAGAAGTGATCGAGAAGCAGAACACCGCCATTCCCAACTGGAAAGCCACTTCAAGTTCATCGCAGCGCGCTAATAAACCGGTTCAGGTATCCGAGATCAGTTTTGCAGAGGAACAACGGACGCTAACGCCTGATAACGAATTTAACCGGGTATTAGGTGGAGGCATCGTGGCCGGTTCGCTGGTGCTGATCGGTGGGGAACCGGGAATTGGCAAGTCGACCCTGATGCTGCAACTGGCGCTCAATATGCCTGCATTGAAGGTGCTTTATGTATCAGGCGAAGAAAGCGACCGTCAAATTAAAATGAGAGCAGAGCGACTTGCCCCGATAAAACTCCTAAATTCAAATTCCGCAATCGACACTCCGCACTCGGCAATCGGCAGCGATTGTTACATTTTAACCGAAACTTCAACCCAAAACATTTTCAAACAGATCGAGATACTGGAACCGGATATGGTGGTGATCGATTCGATTCAAACGCTTTATTCTGCACATATTGAATCAACACCCGGCAGTGTTTCGCAGGTAAGGGAATGTACGGCAGAACTGTTACGCTTCGCCAAGGAATCGGGTACGCCGGTATTTTTGATCGGCCATATCACCAAAGACGGCATGATCGCCGGTCCGAAGATACTGGAGCATATGGTGGATACCGTTTTACAATTTGAAGGCGACAGACACCATGTGTACCGCATTTTGCGTTGCATCAAAAACCGCTTTGGCTCTGCTTCGGAATTGGGTATTTACGAAATGATGGGTGAGGGACTTCGCGAAGTTTCAAATCCATCTGAAATATTGTTATCACAACGCGATGAACCCTTAAGTGGTATAACTATTTCGACCACATTAGAAGGCCTCAGGCCGATGCTGATAGAAACCCAGGCTTTGGTGAGCACGTCGCCTTATGGCACGCCCCAGCGAACCGCTACAGGCTTTGATACCAAAAGAATGAACATGCTGCTGGCCGTGCTCGAGAAGCGCTGCGGTTTCAAGTTAGGTGCTAAAGACGTTTTTTTAAATATAACAGGTGGTATCAGTGTTGAAGACCCTGCAATTGACCTGGGACTGGCAGCAGCCATTATTTCATCTCATGAAGATATACCGGTACCCATTAAAACCTGTTTTGCAGGAGAAATAGGTTTATCGGGCGAGGTCAGGGCCGTAAACAGGATAGAGCAGCGCATAGCTGAGGCTCAAAAACTTGGATTCGAACAGATCTTTATTTCAAAATATAACCTTGAATCAGGCGGCCAAAATAAAAAACGTATAGACCTGACCCGTTTTAAAATTGAGGTTAGAACGGTAGGCAGTATAGAAGAAGTGCTGAGTGCCCTTTTTGGATAAAACCTAGTTATTGACCGCGGTTACCACTACCTTACGTATCCTGTGATTGTTGTAGTCGGCTACATAAATATTACCATTGCCATCTACTGCAATACCCTGGGGTTGGCTAAACTGTGCAGCGGTACCTGCTCCATCGGCATACCCGCTGACACCAGATGTCCCGGCCAGATCGTACAAAGAACGACCCGCAGTTAATTCAATCACCCGGCCCGATTCATCGGTCATAAAAATATTGCCAACCTTATCAATACATAAACCAGAAGCTAAACCAACCAGCGTTGATTGCCCCGGACCACCGGCCACTGTTGATATTACACCAGCAGGTGTAATTTGCCGGATAGCGCTGTTTTTGAGATCAGATATATAAAGATTGTCGTTTGCGTCAATAACGATACTAACCGGATGTTTAAATGCGCCCCAAAAACCCGTGGCACTATCTACTGTGGTATTGATATAACCACCAGCGCGAACCCCCGCCACCAGACTAACGCTGGCCGAAGATATCTTACGAATCATGTTATTGTTTTGATCCACAACAAAAAGGCTCCCTTTTGAGTCAAAGGCAACCCCAGAAGGACCGTTAAAAGCCGCTACTTTTGCCGCAGCGCCATCTGCAAAAGCTGGATAACCATTTCCCGCAAATGTGCTAACGGTTAAACCATCAGCCGAAATTTTGCGGATAACGTTATTTCCAAAATCGGCCACATAAATATTACCGCTTTTGTCCAGTGTAAGACCGGCGGGAGCAAAAAACTCTGCGTTAGCAGCGGGTCCGTCAATATAGCCTGCGGTACCATTACCGGATATAGTAGTAACTGTACCATCCGGTGTCATTTTGCGGATACTGTTATTGAATGTGTCCGATATATAAACATTACCCTGCGCATCAGTAGCCAGACCACCCGGATTGTTGAACCAAGCACCAGTTCCGATACCGTCAAGGAATCCCGGGTTACCGCTTCCAGCAAATGTAGTTACAACACCAGTAACTGATGCAAGTGTAGCACTGGTGGTAAAGCTTATTACAGCACCGTAAGCTGTGCCGTATTGATTACTGGCATATGCACGTAAATAATAAGTTGTATTGGGCGTAAGGCCGGTTAAATTTGCTGTAAACGAGTAGGTGTATGTGGTTATGGCAGCTACTACTTTTGTATCAGCTAAAGTTGGCAAATGATTGCTTGTACTATAAACTACACCATTGGCAAGTACTCCCGAACCCCCGGCTGAAGTAATTGTACCCCCGCTTTGGGCAGAAGTTGAAGTTACATCAAGCATCACATTCTGTGTAGTTAATGTAGGTAAGCTGGTATCAGTAGTGCTTTTTTTGCATCCGCTTCCGCCTATGATAATAAAAATAGATAACAGAAATATAGTCGACAGTAAGTGTTTTTTCATTTAGCAATTAATTTTAGCTTCACAAGCTTCATTCGTCAATATAAGTTCCGCAAACTTAACCAAATCGGGGCAAAAACTTACAGATTTCAATACTAGTTTAAAATTGTTGTTTACTCAATTCATTTAACAAATATTAACAATTGGATCAGGGCGATTGAATCGCCTTATCCGTGTACCTATTTGCTTTTATTATACGATAAATACTGCCGTTTTATTATTGCCGGGAATATTTTCAGAGCAGGCGGGGCGAACAAAAAAGGCGAAAGTCCCCTTTCACCTTTATGTCTTGCTGAACCTATTTGCTCAGGTACATTGACTTTTCCTTATACAAGTGCCTGAAGTAAGGATCCTCCAGATCGGGGATAAAGCGTATTGCTTCACCTGTCGATTTCATCTCGGGACCAAGTTCCTTGTTAACTTCAGGGAATTTATCGAAAGAAAATACCGGTTCTTTGATCGCAAAGCCTTTAAGCTTGCGCTCTATCTTAAAGTCTTTCAACTTATTTGCTCCCAGCATCACTTTAGCGGCAATATTGATATATGGTACATCATAGGCTTTAGCAATAAAAGGTACGGTACGTGATGCACGCGGGTTAGCTTCTATCACGTAAACCTTTTCATCTTTAATTGCAAACTGGATATTTAATAATCCGCGCACATTGAGCGCCCTGGCAATCTTTTCAGTATGCTCTTCCATTTGCCTGATCACATTATCCGACAGGTTGAACGGCGGCAATACCGCGCTCGAGTCGCCCGAATGGATACCTGCAGGTTCGATATGTTCCATCAGGCCAATGATGTGTACGTCTTCGCCGTCGTGGATCGAATCAG
Organism: uncultured Mucilaginibacter sp.; assembly: GCA_903887275.1. Lineage (GTDB taxonomy): Bacteria > Bacteroidota > Bacteroidia > Sphingobacteriales > Sphingobacteriaceae > Mucilaginibacter. The sequence goes on along the minus strand of CAISPD010000151.1, from coordinate 38,271 downwards.
ATTCAGCTTCTTCGGCCCTATCCAGGAAATGGTCTATCAATACCCGGTTTCCAGGCAGATTACGTAACAGACTTACTACTGCTTTTTCCAGGTCTTCATCATTGATGACAATACTCATGCCCTGTCCGCCCAAAACATAGCTTGGCCGAACCAATACCGGATAACCAACTTTGTGGGCAACTTCAATCGCCTCTTCAGCGTTCTCGGCAACACCGTATTTTGGATAAGGAATACCCAGGTCTTTCAACAGATCGGAAAAACGACCACGATCTTCGGCGATATCCATATTATCAAACGAGGTACCGATGATCTTAATACCGTGTTCGTGTAACTTTTCGGCCATTTTAAGGGCAGTCTGACCACCTAACTGAACAATTACGCCTTCAGGCTTTTCAAGTTCGATGATCTCCCGTACATGCTCCCAGAAAACAGGTTCAAAATACAGCTTATCGGCCATGTTAAAGTCGGTCGAAACAGTCTCAGGATTACAGTTGACCATGATAGCTTCATAACCCGATTCTTTGGCGGCCAGCAAACCATGTACACAGCTGTAATCAAACTCGATACCCTGCCCGATACGATTAGGCCCTGAACCAAGTACGATGATTTTCTTACGGTCAGAAACCTTCGACTCATTCTCGCCCTCGTAAGTTGAGTAATAGTATGGTGTTTTCGCCGGAAATTCGGCCGCACAGGTATCAACCATTTTGTACACCCGGCGTATCCCCAGGCTTATGCGGCGCTGGTATACTTCCTCTTCGGTAACGTTGGTGATGATATGCGCTATCTGCAAATCCGAAAAGCCTTTTTGTTTAAGGGTAAAGAAAAATTCGGTTGGTATATTGTTAAGCGAATATCGGCGCAATTCGATCTCAAGATTTACGATCTCCTGTATCTGGTTTAGGAACCAACGATCAATTTTGGTTGCCTTGCGTACTGATTCTATCGGCACACCCAAACTCAAAGCATCATAAATATGAAACAAGCGATCCCAGCTTGGGTTTTCCAGGCTGTTCATTATTTCTTCAAGGTTGCGGCTTTGACGTCCATCGGCACCAAGTCCCCAGCGTCCTATTTCAAGGCTTTGCGCCGCTTTCTGCAATGCCTCAATGAAGCTACGGCCAATGGCCATTACCTCACCAACCGATTTCATCTGAAGACCGAGTTGTTTGTTGGCACCTTTAAATTTATCAAAATTCCAGCGCGGTACTTTTACAATAACATAGTCAAGCGTTGGTTCAAAGTAGGCTGAGGTAGTTTTTGTTATCTGGTTCTCCAGCTCGTCAAGGTTATAACCAATGGCCAGTTTGGCAGCGATCTTAGCGATAGGATATCCTGTAGCTTTTGATGCCAGGGCCGATGAGCGTGATACACGCGGGTTAATTTCAATAGCTATGATCGCTTCGTCGGCTGGGTTTACAGCAAACTGCACATTACAACCTCCGGCAAAGTTTCCGATAGCACGCATCATTTTAATGGCCTGATTACGCATATCCTGATAGCAGCGATCGCTCAGGGTCATTGGTGGTGCTACAGTGATCGAGTCGCCGGTATGGATTCCCATCGGGTCGAAATTCTCGATCGCACAAATAATGATCACATTGTCGCGGCTATCCCTGAGTAATTCCAATTCATATTCTTTCCAGCCGATCACCGCTTGCTCTACCAAAACCTCATGGGTTGGCGAGGCTTGTAAGCCGCGACTTAATGATTGGTCAAAATCTTCTTTTTTATGAACAAAGGCAGCACCCTTACCACCTAATGTATAGCTTGGGCGGATAACCAGTGGGTAGCCGATCTCCTGGGCAGCTTCTTTTCCTTCGAGAAAAGAGTTAGCTATTTTAGAGGTTGCAACTCCAACACCTATATCAACCATTAACTGGCGGAATGCTTCGCGATTTTCGGTTTTTTCAATTGCTGCCAGATCAACACCTATGATCCTTACGCCGTACTTTTCCCAAATGCCGCGTTCGGCAACACTGATACAAAGATTGAGCGCTGTCTGACCACCCATTGTTGGCAATACGGCATCGATCTTCTGTTCCTGTAATATTTTCTCAATACTTTCAGGTTCCAGCGGTAAAAGGTACACATGATCGGCAATTACCTTGTCAGTCATGATCGTAGCAGGATTGCTATTGATGATTGATACTTCAATGCCTTCCTCTTTCAGCGATAAAGCAGCCTGAGAACCTGAATAATCGAACTCACACGCCTGACCGATGATAATTGGGCCCGAACCTATAATTAAAACTGATTTTATGGAAGTGTTTTTTGGCATAGTTTTTTGGGTTATGGTTCATGATTCACGATAATTGACATTGCTGGCTAAAAGACATGCCTACAATGAACTACGATCTATCAACTATGAACGATATCTATGCGCTGAAAGCGAAATACCCGACTTCAGCGTCGGGATGCAAAGATAGAAAAATAGATCAAGCACAGGATAGGTTTTTTTAAATTTTAATTGCGGCTATTGGCGTGCCTATTGATAAATTTATAAACATAGATTTTTTATATTTACGCTGAACTAAACGACTACCTTAAGCGACAAAAAGATGAGACGATACCTGGCTTTGATTGCTTTTGTAGGGATGGTGTTTGCCGGTTGTGCGATGTACCAAACTATCATCAAATCATCATTCCCCTATACCAGCACATTAACAGTTTCAGCTACAGCCCAGCCCGGCAGCGAACACTCGGCTATCAATATAGCCAACAGTTTTGATCAAAATTTTAAAAGAGATGGCAATAACGGCGACAGGATCACGCTGGTACATGTTGCTTCAGCTAAACTGATGTCGGTAGAGCCAACCGACTACAATATTGGCAATTTATCATCGGTAAAGATTTATCTGTCAAAAGAAGATGGGTCGGAAGAACAACTGGTTGCGCGCCGCGACTCTATCCCGCAAAACTCCGGCAATAATATGATACTGGATATTGATGATTCAAAGTTTCTGGATCAACTGGTTCGCGAACGCAATATCAGGGTGCGTATGGTTTACAAAACCCGGCAAAGCGTTAACCGGGATGTTAACGTGCATGTAGTTTTGGGATTGACCGCATATCCTAAACCGGGCGGCAAAAGCTAGTTTTCGGTCAGAGAAAAGTTTATTGGTATCTGATATTGCACCCTAACTACGCGGCCAAATCGTGTTCCTGGTATCCATAAGGGCGAATTTTTCATTACCCGCAAAGCCTCAGCATCAATTCCGGGACTTACCGGATGAAGTACTTTTAATTCGCTCAGTTTTCCATTTTTCTCTACCACAAAACCTATTACGACAATGCCTTGTACAAGACTGTTTTTTTCGGCATCGGGGTAATTGATCTTATTGCCAAGGTATTGGTAAAAGGCCTTTAAGTCGCCCTTGTAATGCGGCATCGAATTTCTCGACTTCACATAATGCGTAACAAAACCAGTGTCATCCGTCATTGTGCCACTGATTAGCTCACCGTTTTCGTATTGCTCCTGGAAATGCCATTTGCCTTTATTATCGGAACCGGTAACTAAACCCTGCTTTTTGCCGTTTTTAACAATACCGGTTTCCTCCAGATATTTAAATTGATTATCGTAGATACGGTAGGAACCATTGCCATCGGTAACTAAGGCTACGCCCGTTGAATCATAATTGGCAATGATCGGGTAGTTTTCGTCAAAACTGTCTTCTGTTGCACTTCCTAAAGTGTGTTTTATTATCAGGTATGGTTTTCCATTCGGATAGAACTTAATTTCATCATCTACAAGAGTGCCATCTTTATAATTTGAAACAGATTTTTTTAAGCCCGAATTGTAAAATTGAAGACGCGAGCCTTCGTAGTATGGTGGGTCTATTTTTGACGACTTACCTACAGACTTCCTTTTGTTATTCAGGTAATATTCGCTGACATTGTAAAGTTTTGAGCCCGAATCAGGTTCAGAAACAATTCGGATAAAATCTGCGCTATCACGATTGTTTACATAATGACCATCATTTTTGAGGAAATAAACATTCATTCTGGTTTGCGCAGCACAGGCTATACTGATCAGTTGAAAAGCCAGTGTGATAAACTTTTTCATGAGATAATTAGACGACTGCTAATTTAAAATTTACCCTATCAGTTTGTTATCACTATCCGGGAAAACCAAAATTGGCTTATAGATGCGTGCTTCTTCGGGTTCCATATAGGCATAAGACATAATGATAACAATATCGCCAACCTGGGCCAATCTTGCAGTTGCCCCGTTTAAACAGATCGTGCCACTTCCGCGCTCACCTTTTATCACATAGGTTTCAAACCGGGCGCCGTTGTTATTATTAACGATCTGCACTTTCTCATTGGGGATGATGTTAGCTGCATCTATCAAATCCTCGTCAATGGTGATGCTGCCCACATAGTTGAGCTCGGCCTGCGTCACCCTGGCACGATGGATCTTTGATTTTAATACTTCTATTACCATGGCACAAAGGTAGTAAATTAGTTATTCAGTGCAGAGTTATTAAAGATTAGTTGCATTGACATGGCATTTAATTACAAGGCATCAGGTTTAAAGCTCCGCGTATATTAACTGATCTGACGCTGCTGAGGTATTAATGGTTTCCCAGGATAGTATTATCTATAAGTCGTGTATTACCTACTTTAGCAGCTACTAAAACCACAATATTTTCGGTATTTTGATCAGCGGGATGCAGGTTGTCTGCATTTGCCGCTTCAAAATATTCCAGTTGAACTCCGGGTTCGGAACTGATCATTTTTTTACAGGTTTCAAGCAGTTCAAATAAATTATCCTTGTTGAAACTGTCAGAAAAATAATTCAGGGATCTGGAAAGTATCAGGGCATGCTGCCTTTCATCTGCCGACAAATGGATATTTCTCGAACTCATTGCCAAACCATCTGTTTCGCGCAATATCGGGCACATCACCAGGCTTACAGGAAGGTTAAGTAATTGCACCATTTTCTGTATAACGAGCACCTGCTGGTAGTCTTTCTGTCCAAAATAGGCATTGTCAGGTTTTACAATATCAAATAACTTGTATACAACCTGTGTAACACCCTGATAATGCCCCGGTCTGAATTCACCTTCCAACAAGTGTTCCAATTCTCCTAATACTAAATGCCAATGCTCATTCCCGGCATACATCTCCTTTACTTCGGGATTAAATAATACATCGCATCCAGCCGTTTCAAGTTTTTCTATGTCAGATGCTATAGGTCGGGGGTATTTTTCCAGATCCTTGGGATCGTTAAATTGAGTAGGATTCACAAATATGCTGCAAACTACAACACTATTATGTAGCTGTGCCTGAGCAATCAAAGAAAGGTGGCCGGGATGCAGAGCGCCCATAGTAGGTACAAAACCAATTGTTTGAGCCTTGCTCCGAAGTTGCCCGAGGTAATTGCCAAGGCTTTCCCTGGTAGTGAATATTTTCAATGAAGTGGAAATTGTTAAAATGCGGCAAAGTTGTGTAATTGCTTAAATATAACCAAAACTAACTTGCATAATACGTTGGTAATTCATAAGATAATGCTTATATTTGCAGACTCAATTTTATTGACTTCTTTACATAATTTTAATAACTGACAAGAGATGGGCAAATCTAAGCTTCTGTTCATTACGCATGAAATGTCACCTTTCCTTGAACTCTCTAAAATTTCTGAAATCACACGCCAGTTGCCACAAGCAATGCAGGAAAAAGGTTACGAGATCCGTATCCTGATGCCGCGTTTCGGAAATATCAATGAGCGCAGGAACAGGCTGCATGAAGTGATCCGTTTATCGGGTATGAACATTATTATAAATGACAATGATAATCCATTGATCATTAAGGTAGCCTCGATCCCGGCAGCGCGGATGCAGGTTTATTTCCTTGATAACGAGGAATACTTCCAGCGCAAACATGTGTTTACGGACAAAGAGGGTAAATTTTATGGCGACAATGACGAAAGAATGATCTTCTTTTGCAAAGGCGCTTTGGAAACTGTTAAAAAATTGGGCTGGGCTCCGGATGTGATCCACTGCCACGGCTGGATGAGTGCACTTGTTCCGGCTTACCTCAAAACAACTTACAAAGACGATCCTACCTTTAAGAATTCTAAAGTAGTTTATTCGATCTACGAAAATGAGTTCACAGGTAACCTGAATGCTGATTTTGCCAATAAAGCCGTAATGGCCGACATGACCGAAGCTCATACCGAAGCGTATGCTCCAGGTACAAATTCATCACTTCATACAGGTGCTGTTCAATATGCTGACGGTATAGTTTTCGGCAGCGAGAACATTGACGATGAAGTGTTAAATAATGTTAAAAACAGCCACAAACCCGTTTTAGAGTTCAATTCTACTTCTGATTTCGAAAATTATTACAATTTTTACGACGAAATTACCAATGAAGAATTGGTACATGTTGCATAAGCTTTGAGATCAGATATGAAATTCATTCGATTAGACTTATTAACCTTGTTGATAAGTCTTTTTATTTTTAACGGCTGTAAAAACGAAGGTACGATTGGACTGGGTATCACTTCTGGTACACAGTTAAATGGCAACCTGATAGATACTTCTACAATCGTAGTTAATACGGTGCCTGATGCTGGCTTTTATGCTGCAGGCACTACGCCACAAGATTCAATTGTTACTACTGGTCTGGCTAAAAGTCCGCTGGGCTATTTTCAGGATCCATCTTTCGGAACAATAACGTCTAATTTGGCAGTGGGCCTTAACCTCCCTGGTGGCAGCTCCTATTCACTGCCTACGGGTACCATCGTTATCGACTCTGCGGTATTAGCGCTTAAGTATGCCGATGGTTTTTACGGAGACTCACTGACATCAAAATTCAAGGTTAACGTATATCAGCTTACCTCCCGACCATTGCCGGGCAAAGGCTATTACAATACCAGCAATTTCCCTTATGACAATACCAACCTGATAGGTACGCGCTCATTTTATGCCCGTACGCACGACAGCGTGAAGGTATATAACATTATTAAGGGCGCTCCTGATACCCTGATCAAGGTAGCGCCTCAGTTAAGAATTCCGATTAACAAAAATTTCATCAATAACATATTGTTCAACGCCAGTGCACGTCAATTGGCATCAAATACTGTTTTTTTGAACAACGTTAAAGGTCTTTACATTACGATGGATAAAGGATCAATGCAGGGTGCCGGTGGTACTTTTATGTTTGGTTTAACAGATTCACTCAACGTATATTATCATTCCATTTACTCTTCTACAATTGATACGGCTGTCGTGTCCTTACCGCTTTCAGGGCTGAGTACGATCCATGCAGCACAGATCATACGTACCCCTTCTGCACAGGTTTTGACTGAACTTGCAAACACTAAATCAGGCTCACGAAATGTGATTTATTTTCAGGGACTTGCCGGTTTAAAAGCAAAAATCAGTTTTCCTTACCTCAAGAATATCTTAAAAACAGTAGGCGGCCGAATTGTAGTGAACAAAGCCGAAGTAGTAATAACGGCTGTACCCGGTAGTACCTTACCTTATTCGGCACAGCCTAAACTGTCGATGTATAAGTACGATCAGTCACTTACGCCGGTTGAATTGCAGGACGCTTCAGCTTCCGACCCGCGCTCGGGTGGTGTTGCAAATTTCGGGGGCTTTTATAACCCTGGAAACCAGACTTACCATTTTACGGTTACTGCCTATATACAAGACCTGATCGACGGAAAAACGGTTGATTATGGTACTTTTATTGCACCGGTTGCCAGCACTAATACTACAACGGTCGATTATCTGCCAACCACCCAAACAGCCGGTAGGACAATAGCAGTGGGCACTGACCCAAACTCGCCTTACCGTATTAAGCTAAACATAATTTACACCAAAATTAATCAATAACATGAAGGCCCTTCACCAGGGCCTTTTTTGTTTATATTAAGATTATATCCCAAATGATATTGCTTTTACCCGGCAGTAATCTATTTTTGTACTTTTTAAATTTAAAAACTTCTATTTATGTGCGGCATAGTTGGATACATAGGTTACAGGGATGCTTACCCCATAGTTATCAAGGGTTTACATCGACTTGAATATCGGGGATATGACAGTTCCGGAGTAGCTTTAATTGATAAAGAACTAAAAGTTTATAAAAAGGCTGGCAAAGTTGCCGACCTTGAAAAATTTGCAGAAGGTTTAAATACCAAAGGCAGTATTGGCATGGGCCATACACGATGGGCCACCCATGGCGCCCCAAGTGATCGCAACTCGCACCCGCATTCTTCGGGTAACAGAAAGCTCTCTATTATCCATAACGGCATTATCGAAAATTATGCAACCATTAAAGAGGCACTGCTGGCAAAAGGTCATGTATTTTTAAGCGATACTGATACTGAGGTATTGGTTCACCTGATAGAAGATATACAACAGGAAACCGGGCTCGACCTACGCGAAGCTGTGAGGGTTGCGCTAAACAAAGTTATTGGAGCTTATGCTATTGTTATCATGAGTGCTGATGACCACGATCAACTTATTGCAGCGCGTAAAGGGAGTCCGATGGTGATTGGTGTAGGTAAGGGCGAATATTTTGTAGCATCGGATGCAACGCCTATTGTAGAATTTACCAAAAACGTAATCTACCTTAATGATAATGAGATCGCTTATATACGCCGTGAAGATCTGCTGATCAAAAATATCGATAATACTGTTCAAACTCCTTATATACAGGAACTGGACCTGAAGCTCGAAATGCTTGAAAAAGGTGGCTATGAACACTTCATGCTAAAAGAGATCTACGAACAACCTCGTTCTATACGTGATTGTATGCGCGGCCGGATCTATCCGCAACAGGGTAAAGTTCAACTGGGTGGCATCAAGGAGTACGTTGAAAAGTTAAAGAATGTAGATCGTATCATCATTATTGCCTGTGGGACTTCCTGGCATGCCGGGCTTGTAGGCGAATATCTGATAGAAGAATACGCCAGGGTTTCGGTTGAAGTTGAATATGCTTCAGAATTCAGGTATCGTAATCCGATCATTACCGAAAAGGACCTGGTGATTGCCATATCACAATCGGGCGAAACCGCCGATACCATGGCAGCACTTGAGCTGGCAAAAGAAAAGGGCGCAACAATTTTCGGTATATGTAACGTTGTTGGTGCGTCGATACCCCGTATCACCGATGCTGGCGTATACACTCACGCTGGCCCCGAGATCGGTGTGGCTTCGACCAAGGCATTTACCGCTCAGGTAACCGTGCTGACACTGATGGCATTTTACATTGCCCAGCAACGAGGCACCATCACCCAAAGCAAATTGGTTGAATACCTAACCGAACTAAACGAGATACCGGACCTTGTTGAAAAGGCACTGCAATCAAACGAACATGTAAAAGCCATAGCGGCTAAATTCAAAGATTCAAGTAACTGCTTATTCCTTGGCCGCGGTAACGCATTTCCGGTAGCGCTGGAAGGTGCACTAAAACTGAAGGAAATTTCGTACATCCATGCAGAAGGTTATCCGGCTGCCGAGATGAAACACGGACCTATTGCTTTGATAGACGATGAAATGCCTGTAGTATTTATCGCCACTCATCACAGCTCGTACGAAAAAGTAATCAGCAATATCCAGGAAGTGAAAGCCAGAAAAGGGCATGTGATCGCGATTGTTACCGAAGGCGATACTGATGTAAAAGCCATGGCCGACTATGTCATCGAAATACCCCAAACTGCAGAAGCATTTGTTCCATTACTGGCCACCATTCCATTGCAGCTACTTGCCTACCACATCGCCGTAATGCGGGGCTGTAATGTTGACCAGCCACGAAACCTGGCAAAGTCAGTTACGGTGGAATAATCTCTATTATAACTTTCAAATGGCCATAGTTTATTGTTAAACTATGGCCATTTTGTTAAATTAATTGCTCACCTGGCTTTTTTTACTGAAGCCTGATTGCCGGTTTTCGCGCGTTTCCTACCCAATGTTTTAGCTCTAAAAAAATAACAAACTTTATTGTTATAGATAAAATCAATATTTATTATATTTGAATAGATTTACTCTATATGACTATAACACAGCTTGAATATATAGTTGCGGTTGATACTTACCGCAGTTTCGTGATGGCGGCCGAAAAGTGTTTTGTAACCCAGCCTACGCTCAGCATGCAGGTACAAAAGCTGGAGGATACCTTGGGTGTAAAAATATTTGACCGCAGCAAACAACCCGTAATTCCTACCGAGATCGGTTCAGAGATCATTGCACAGGCACGCGTTTTATTAGGTGAAAGCGAAAAAATAAGAGAGCTGATCACCGACAGGCAAAAGGAACTTTCGGGCGAATTACGCGTTGGTATTATTCCGACAGTATCGCCCTATATACTACCTAAAATTATTTCGGGCTTTATTGCCAAATATCCGCTGGTAAAATTGATCGTATGGGAGCAAACTACCGAAGACATCATCCAGCAGTTAAAATTTGGGACGCTGGACTGTGGTATCTTATCTACCCCGTTACATGAACCTTTATTAACAGAAATACCGGTTTTCTATGAAAATTTTGTAGCCTACGTTTCCAAAAACAGCAAACTTTCTAAAAAGAAAAGTATAAGTCCGGAAGATATCGATATGGAAGAAATATGGATATTGAACGAAGGGCATTGTATGCGCGAACAAGTACTGAACATTTGCCAGCGCAGGAGATCGACAAAAGGCTTCCAGCATTTCGAATACAATACAGGGAGCGTTGAAACACTAAAACGCATGGTTGACCAAAATAATGGTGCTACCATTTTACCCGAATTAGCTTTGGCAGATCTAAATGATAAACAACTGGATAAAGTACGTTATTTCAAGACTCCCGAACCCGCCCGCGAAGTCAGTATCGTTATCCAGAAGAACTTTCTGAAACGAAGAATGATAGAGGCCTTAAAAAATGAATTACTGGAATTTGTTCCAAAACGCATGAAAAGCCGTAAGAAAAAGGAAGTGATGGAAATATGAGTAATGCGGAGTGGGGTGGAATGCGGAGTTCGAAATGCCAAATGCGATATGGGAAATGGGATATAATGCGAAGTACGAAATGCCATATTCGAAATAAACTGTAGTGCCAAGTAACAAAGGCGAAATAAAAACCACTTCGCAATTGACATTTCGTACTCCGCATTTATAAACTACCGCTGTTAACTATAAGTAATCTCCACCCCATCGCCGATAACATGGCCGGTGCATGTTAATATATAACCTTGATCTAAATCTTCGTCAGTTAATACTTCGTTGGCTGACATTACCACTTTACCACTTTTACATATTGCTGCGCAGGTGGAACAAGAACCAACCCTGCAACTATACGGTAATTGGATACCATTTTGGAGTGCCGCCTGCAGGATCGTCTGATTCTCACCTGTGGCAATATCATGTGTTTCACCTTTCAAGATTATTTTAACGAATCCGGGAGGATACATGATCAAAGATTCAGGCACTTTGACTGTGTCGATCACAAAGTTTTCAGTCCTGATCTTATTTGCATCTATACCAAGATAAAGCAAAGTCAATTTTACCATTCGCATATAAGAAAACGGGCCACAGAGGTAAAATTCAGCTTCTTCCTGTTTAAAACGCAAGTATTGTCTTACCAGCCTTTCGATACCCAGGTTGTTAAGGCGCTTCCCCTCGCTGCTGATCAGGTAAACGATAGAGAAATATTCAGGATACTTTGCAGCCAGTTCGTCCAATTGCTCACGGAATAATACTTCCGTATTGTTACTGCTATAAAACAGGGTTAACTTACTATGCCCCAGATTTGAAAGTCGGTCTTTTATCATAGCAAAAACAGGAGTAATTCCGGTGCCTGCGGCAAATAAAAACAAGTCGGCTTTTAATTGCTGGTATTTGAATGTAAAGCGGCCAGCAGGCTCAACTGCTGTTAAAGTATCGCCTATCTTTAATTTGCTGAGCATATAGCGCGATATCTCGCCGTTTGCGATCCGCTTGATGGTAACCGAAAGCAATTCTTCCCCCGGTGCCGAACTCAAAGAATAAGAACGACGTATTTCCTGCTCGTGATGCTTAAAAACCAGTGTTATAAATTGCCCCGCCTTGTATATCACCGGTTTACCCCCAACATCTTTTAAATAAAAAGTTGCGGTATCAGCAGTTTCCCATTTTATCCCTTCGATACGTAACTGAAGCATAAGCGTCAGGGTTTAAGTACGATCTTACCGAACTGCGATGAATCAGCTAATTTCTCAAAAGCAGCTTTGGCCTCATTGAAAGGAAAGACTTCATCAACTACCGGCACCACTTTATGTTGATCAATAAAGGTCAACATTCTCTCAAAGTCACCCGGCGAGCCCATAGTTGTACCCATAATCTGCAGTTGCTTCCAGAATATCTTTCGACCATTTAGTGGGGGTATATTGCCCGCAGTGCCTCCGAAAAAAACTAAACGGCCGCCTGGGCTTGCCAGATCGAGCAGTTTATCAAACTCGTCACCTAAAGCGCTATCAATTATAACATCAAAACCACCTGCTATTTTACCAAGTTGCCCGGCCCAATCGGACGAGTGATAATTTACTCCGCCTTTCGCCCCCAGCGACATTGCCAGCTCCAATTTAGCATCCGAACCAGAGGTAACATATACCTCACATCCCGCCGCTACTGCCCATTGCAAGGTAAATACACCCGTACCGCCCCCAACACCAGTCACCAGTATTTTATTACCCGCTTTTGCTTTCCCCTTAGTAAAAAGTGCGCGAAAAGTAGTGAGGCCAGCCAATGGTAACGCGGCAGCCTGCTCCCAGCTTAAATGCGCTGGTTTAGAGTGTAGATATTCTGCTTTAACCTTTACGTATTCGGCCAGGGTGCCTTGTGCAGGCAAACCAAGGATAGTAAAGTTGCTGCTCTGAAAGTCTTCATTCGAGCCCCAATTGTTGCTGGGGTTGATGATTACATCTCTGTGCAACCATTGCTGGTCGACCGCCGAACCAGCCCCTACTACCACCCCGGCACCATCCGAACCTAAAACCGAGGGATATTTTATCCCGGCATATTTACCAACAGTTATCCAGTAATCGCGCCGGTTAAGCGCGGCGGCTTTGATGCTAACTAAAACTTCGTCATCGGCAATATGGGGCTTTTCGATCTCCTGGTAAACGATAGGATCAATGGCAGATGCTAAAACAATGGCTTTCATAAAATTTATTACGCATAAAAAAACGGCAGAATGGTTGATCCTGCCGTCATAGTATTTTAATAGTGTCGATTAAGCAATTGCTTTTGCATAAAGCTCAGCAACATGGCTCCAATTGATCACGCTCCAGATTGCGGCCAGGTATTCAGGACGACGGTTCTGGTATTTCAGGTAATAAGCATGTTCCCATACGTCGATACCTAAAATTGGCGTGCCTTTTACTTCGGCAATATCCATCAAAGGGTTATCCTGATTAGGAGATGAAGTAATAGCCAATTTTTTATCAGCGGTTACAATAAGCCATGCCCAACCAGAACCAAAGCGGGTAGCACCAGCTTCAGAAAGTTTGGTTTTAAAATCAGCAAATGATCCGAAGGTACTGGTTATTGCAGCACCGAGTGCACCGGCAGGTTCGCCGCCACCACTTGGTGAAAGCAATGTCCAGAACAAAGTATGGTTAAAGTGACCGCCACCGTTATTACGTACAGCTGGTGGAAATTTTGAGATATTTTTAATAATATCTTCGATGCTGCTTTCAGCCTCAGGTTTCCCCTCAAGTGCCTTGTTTAAATTGGTAACATAGGCCTGGTGGTGCTTTCCGTGGTGAATCTCCATCGTTGTTTTGTCGATATGAGGTTCTAAAGCGTCGGTAGCGTATGCCAACGCCGGTAGTGTAAATGCCATAATGAACTATTTTAATGTTGATGAATCGTTTGTCACAAATATAAAGGTATGTAAATCACTTTTGTTCTATTAAATGTCAACTTTTTTGTTGGGGATTGGGTTATTGGCATTGGGCACCAGGGATTGGACATTAGGCATTGGGATTAGGCATTGGGCTATAGACTATGGACCATGGACTATCATCTAAACACGCTTCTTTTTGAAAAAATTACGGATCAGCTCAGCGCATTCGTTTTCGCGGATACCGCCTGTGATGATAGTTTTGGGGTGAGTGATCTTTTGATTCAGGCGACCAAAGCCCATACGTGTATCATAGGCACCAAATACGATTTGGCTGACCTGAAACCAATAGGAGGCGCCGGCACACATTACACAGGGCTCGAGCGTCACGTAAAGCGTACAGTCGCGCAGATATTTGCCACCCAAAAAATTGGCTGCTGCGGTTAAAGCCTGTATTTCGGCATGCGCTGAAACATCGTTTAACCGTTCGGTCAAATTATGTCCTCTGCCAATGATCTTGCCTTTACAAACTACGATAGCGCCTATGGGGATCTCGTCCTCGGCGAGGGCAAGGTTTGCTTCTTTAAGCGCTTCGGCCATAAAAAAATCGTCGGGTGAAATTGTAGGCTCATCGCCGAAAGTATAGTAGCGCATCAGATTAGTTTACTGCCATTAGGTACTTTTTGTTCTACAGAAGCCAGGACAATATCGCCATTTTCATCGGCAAAGCCGGTTACCAGGAATTCCGACATAAAAGTAGCAATTTGCTTTTTGGGGAAATTGATCACTCCAACGATCTGCCTGCCTACCAATTGCTCTCGGGTATAATGTTTAGTGATCTGCGCGCTCGATTGTTTGATGCCAAAGGGGCCAAAATCAACTTTAACCTTAAAAGCGGGTTTACGTGCTTCCGGGAAATCAGCTACCTCCAGTATCGTACCAACACGCAGCTCTACTTTTTCAAAATCATGCCAGGTGATGGTTTCCATGAAACAAAGGTAATGCGAAGTGAATAAATGCGAAAGTCGAAATGCCAAATGCGGAATGAAAAAAATGCGGAGGGCGGAATGTCAAATGCGGAATGAAAAAAATGCGGAGGCCGGAATGTCAAATGCGGAATGAATGTATCAGATCCTGGTTTTAAAAAATCACTTCGAAATTGGCATTGCGAATTTCGAATTCAATATCAGACACTGATAATTCCATGTTTTATCGCAAAAATTACCAGCCCAACCAGGTTCTTCGAGCCGGTTTTTTCGAAAAGGCGGGCCCGATAACCTTCAACGGTACGTACACTGAGGAATATTTTATCGGCAATTTCCTGGTTCGAACATTCCTGGCATACCAATCGAAGTATTGCGATCTCGCGTTCGTTCAATTCTACAGCCTGATGAGCAGCTTCACTATGGCCCGGTCCGACCAATTGTTTGATAAGCGTAACAGAAAGGTGTTCGTTAAAATAAAAACCTTTTTGATTTACTGTTTTGATGGCCTCTATGATCTCTTCCGGTTCGGCATTCTTGAGCAGATATCCTGAAGCACCGGCCTTCATCATATCAACAATATATTTATCCTCGTTATGCATCGACAATGCAAGCACTTTAATGTCTTGATAATGCTGGCGGATATGGGCCGTGGTTTGCATACCATCCATTTCGGGCATTTTGATGTCCATAAGTATAACATCAGGTATCTGGTTGGCCAGTTGCCCTATGAGTTCTTTACCGTTAGATGCCTCAATGATCAAGCTAAAGTCGGCACAGTCTTCCAGTGTGGCTTTCAAACCATTCCTGAATATCTTATGGTCGTCGGCTATGGCTAGCTTTATCGGTTTCATATACAGAAAAAATCAGCATAAATATATTACTAAAATGTTTAAGCGCGTGGCAGGGGGATATTAATTGTAGTTATAGTTCCGCTAAGGGGTTTTGAATAAATATCAATTTTCCCATTGATAAGTTGAACCCTGCTATGCAGGTTCTTTATTCCAAACCCCTGGGTCACATCATCAAGGTTAAAGCCTTTTCCATTATCGCGAAAACTCATGATCAAAGCATTTCCATGTTTAGATAGCTCCACGTGGATCGACGTTGCATCAGAATGCTTTACTGCATTACCAAAAAGCTCCTGGGCTATACGATAAACTGTTAGCTCAATAGCTGAAGGAAAACGCTCTGGCGACAACTTTTTGGTGAATACAACCTGAATAGCGGTATTGCTGTTCATTTTATTACAGAGAGCTTCCAGTGCGTCAATCAATCCAAAATCTGTTAAAACCGGCGGTAATACATTATGGATGATATTGCGTATCTCCTGTATGCATTCGTCAGTCAATTTACAGGTATCTGCCAGCATTTCGTTCTTACCATCGCTTTGTTTATCCAGTTTATGCAACTTCAATTTAATGGCCGACAAAACCTGGCCAACACTGTCATGCAAGTCTTCCGCCAGGCGTTTACGTTCACTTTCCTGGGTTTCGATCACAGCTTTTAGCAATTCCTGTTGCCGCTCATCTTCCAGTCGTCTGAGCGCCACCTGGTTCTTGATCATTTTACGCTGATAAATGATCACAAAGAAAAACAGACCGGTAATGAGTACCACTACTACCAGCGTTCCAATAATAAGTACAGGTATTATGTTGCTTTCTGGGGACGGCAAAGTAATGCGATTGTGAATAACAAGTTAGCGATAATATTGGTAATGTTATTAATAATATAATACGAGGGCCGCTCGAGCAGGGGTATCATCGCGATGAGCATAAACAGAAAAATATTGATGGAAAAATAAAAGAGTACTGAAGCATTGAACCAAAAGAAACCCTGCTTCTCGATATGGACAAATTCCTGCCGCGTTAGCAGCTGAAAGAAAAAAAGAAGCGCAAGAACTATAAAAACGATACTTGAGGCCGTATTGGAAACAGTAGGATAGTCAAAAATATCTTTACAGGAATATAGCCCCAACACTAATGCAAGACCCGAAAGAATCAGTGTGATTTTCTTCTGGAGGCTATTTACAAAAGCCATATAATAAATAACACTGAAAAATATAATATTGATGATAACAAAAATGTGTACAACCCAAATATTTGAAAAATGCCAATAGGGTAAAAGCCATTGCAGCAGATCAGATAATGCTGCTATAATAAAAAAAAGGCCTATCAGCTTAAATATTCGGTCGAGATTTTGGAAATTATAAGCAAAGGCTATTAGCGGAATTAACCCGGATATCGATGATAAGATATCAAATAATGCCTCCTTGCTCATAACAGAACAACATTTAACTTCCGCTGCCGGTTAAAACGTTCTGAGGGCAATTTGCTGAACCCGGGCATGGATGGGCCTGCTCAACTACGATATTTTGCGTACCACTGCTGCCCGAGGTAGAGGTGTTAGCAGTAATTACCTGTGGTTGGGCTGCCGCTTTAACATCCGTCGGTAATTGGTCGAGTCCCTGTGCATTTACTCCTACCAGGATAAAATGATCTTCGCCTGCAGCTCCGGCTACGGTCTTTTTTAAAAAATTAGCGATCGAAAATATAAATTTCTGCCAGCCATTTAATTTATGACTGTTGGCATAGTAAATCCGTATACCCATGCTACCCGGCTGCTGCAGCAGGCGTAGTAAAATTTCGTTCCCGAAAAATTGAGATATTGACCCATAGGTATTACGTTCGCGATGATTTTTTGTCCATTCGGCGGCCACTGAAAGGTCTATTTCTGCCCCTTCTTTTCCGGTGATCGGCGTTCTTTTGCTGGTTTCCATGTTTTAAATAAATGCGTGATGGTTTATCCGGTAAAAATAGGGTTTACGGGCTGCTTAATAAACCTCGCAACCAGCAATAAGGATGAGCCTATACGCATGTACAAATTGTAAATTATTGATTTACAATGCACTTCATTTCAACAGACAGGTAAAGCGCCGGGGCATTTCACGTAATTATACGCAGCAGAATCCGTGCTGTCACGGTGTCCCTGATACATGAAAAACAAGCGATTATTGCAGGCCAAGGTATAGCAAAGCCGCCAGGGCAGCACCGACCAAGGGCCCAATAACGGGTATCCAGGCATAGGCCCAGTCGCTCGTCCCTTTGCTTTTGATAGGCAGCAGCGCGTGCATGATACGCGGACCAAGGTCGCGGGCGGGGTTAATGGCATAACCTGTAGTACCACCTAAAGAAAGCCCGATCACCCAAACCAGAAAAGCTACCGGCAAAGCGCCTACCGACCCCAGACCTATGGGTGTTTTAGTTGCAATGATCTCGCCTTTAGTGACATAAAATACCACGAAAACCAAAACAAACGCACCAATGATCTCACTAATAATATTTGAAGCATAATTCCGCAATGCCGGACCCGTACAAAAAACGGCCAGCACCGAACCTGGATCATTAGTTCGCTGGAAATGGTTGTAATACATGGCCCACACTAAAAACGAACCAATGAAAGCGCCCAGCATTTGAGCAAGTATATAGGCGGGTGCATCGGCCCAGGCAAATTTACCGGCAATTGCCAAACCAACGGTAACAGCAGGATTAAGGTGAGCTCCGCTGTAAGGACCGGCAACGGTAATACCAACAAAAACGGCAAGCCCCCAGGCAGTAGTAATTACCAGCCAGCCGCTGTTGTTACCTTTGGTATCCGTTAATAAAACATTTGCAACCACACCGCCTCCCAGGAGGATCAAAAGTGCAGTGCCAATCAGTTCAGCTAAAAAAGGGGTCATTGTGATTTAGTGTTTTCTATTTTAATTGAATATCTATTCATTTTGTTCAAAAGCGCTCCAGCTTTGTGCTGCTGTAACTGCTCTTTTCCAGGCATGAACACCAGCGCTTATTTTTTCCTGATCACCTGCCGGAACAAATTCCTTTTCGGCTTGCCAAAGTCCTTTGATCTCGTCCTCACTGCTCCAGAAACCTACAGCGAGGCCAGCCAGGTAGGCAGCGCCTAATGCTGTAGTTTCTACAACGTTGGGCCTGATTACCTTGCAGCCTAATAAGTTAGCCTGGAACTGCATCAGCAGGTTGTTGGCCGTAGCTCCGCCATCTACCCTTAATTCGCTGATCGGCAGACCGGCATCAGCCTCCATCGCTTTTAACACATCCATCGTTTGGTAAGCAATAGACTGTAAGGCAGCCCGCGCTATATGCCCGGATGTAGTTCCCCGGGTAATGCCCACCAGCGTTCCCCTGGCTTCAGGGTCCCAGTAGGGTGCACCTAGTCCGGCAAAAGCCGGGACAAAATAAACGCCACCAGTATCGGATACACTCAGGGCCAGCTTCTCTACATCGGCCGAACTTTTGATCACACCAAGCCCGTCGCGCAGCCATTGTACTACGGCTCCAGCTATAAAAATACTGCCTTCAAAGGCATAGAGTGTTTTCCCTGCACGTTTCCAAGCACTTGTAGTCAGCAGGTTGTTTTTTGATTCGATAAAATGCTCGCCGATATTCATCAGCATAAAACATCCGGTACCATAGGTATTTTTAACCATACCATTACCAATACACATCTGCCCGAAAAGCGCTGCATGCTGATCGCCGGCAATCCCTGCAATAGGTATTTTTGAAGCAAAAATAGTGGTAGCTGTTTCTCCATAGATCTCACTGCTCTGCTTTACTTCGGGCAGCATACTTTTGGGGATGCCAAAAATATCCAGCAAATCCTGATCCCATTCAAGTGTGCGGATGTTGAAAAGCATGGTACGGCCGGCGTTGGTTACATCGGTAGCATGAACTGCGCCACGCGTAAATTTCCAAACCAACCAACTATCTACAGTTCCGAATGCTAATTCACCTGCTTCGGCTTTTGCCCTGGCGCCAGACACATTGTCTAATATCCACCTAATTTTAGAGCCGGAAAAATAAGCATCGATCACTAATCCTGTTTTGGAACGGATCTGCCCGGCGAAACCTGCTTGTTTCAAATCATCGCAAAATGATGCCGTCCGGCGGTCCTGCCATACGATGGCATTGTACACTGGCTCGCCTGTATTTCGATCCCAAACAATAGTTGTTTCCCGTTGATTGGTGATACCAATGGCTTTGATCTGAGAACCATTGATACCCATTTTTACAGTAGCCTCAGCGGCCACGCTTGCCTGTGAGGACCATATTTCATTCGGGTCATGTTCAACCCATCCGGGCTGTGGGAAAATCTGTGTAAATTCTTTCTGGGCAACCGATCTGATCTGTCCCTGATGATCAAAAACAATAGCGCGTGAACTGGTGGTACCCTGGTCGAGCGCCAAAATAAACTGTTCCATTAATGGCTTAAGTATAATTGGTATATAAAGCTAATGATAAAAATCAGGGCTGCAACAAATAATTATTCGCCAATTCCGTAAATCGTGCAACCTGCTGATTTTGCCAGTTTTCATCGCGACCTAATTCCCTGGCCATCATTTGTGCAGTGATGGAAGACGCAGCAATAGCTGCACGGGCATCTACAAACAATAACCTAACCCGCCTGGCCAATACATCCTCTACGGTTTGCGCCATTTCATAGCGTACTGCCCAAATTACCTCTGCACGTATATAAGGGTAATTTGGGTGTATCTTTTTAGCCCAATCTGCCTGCTCATTGATCAATTCCAATACCTTTTCGCGGTCACTGCCGTAAATATAAAGGTGATCGTTCCAATCCTTATCGTTAACAGATCCGTGAACAGGCATATTTGCCGTTTTACAGGGAACAGGGTCCAAACCAGCAACAGCTATAGCTTTTTCCATCGTATCTTCCGCCATTTGCCTATAGGTGGTCCATTTCCCACCAATAACACTGATTAAACCTGACTCAGCGACCAAAACCCGATGACTTCGTGATATCTCTTTGGTTTGCGATGAATCATCACCGGGTGCCGCCAGCGGACGCAATCCGGCAAATACGCTTAATACATCATTCCGGGTTGGAGTACGTTCAAGATATCCCGAGGCTGTTTTTAATATAAAGGCGATCTCCGATTCAAGAGCCACAGGCTCAAGACTGTGTTCATTTAAGGGCGTATCTGTAGTGCCAATTACAAGTTTATCATGCCATGGCACTGCAAACAATACCCTGCCGTCGTCGGTTTTGGGAATCATCAGTGCGTCAACAGAAGGCATAAATGACCGTTCTAAAACTAAATGTACTCCCTGGCTGGGTTTGATCAGATGTTTGCTTCCCGGCCGGTCAAGTTGCAATATCTCATCAACAAAAACTCCTGTAGCATTAATAACAACTTTGGCTCTTAAATTCCAGGTTTTACCAGTTTCGGTATCACTTGCCAATACCCCGCAAATACTTGATCCCGACTTCAGGAGTCCGATAACTTTAGTATAATTAAGTACAGTTGCGCCATTTTCCAAACAGGTTTGGGCCAGGTTAACGGCCAGGCGCGCATCATCAAACTGCCCGTCGTGATAAACTATACCACCTTGCAATTGTTTTGAGTTAATGCCCGGCAAACGTTTGACAACTTCGCTTTTGTTGATACGTTTGGTTTTGCCCAGACTCAGGCGGCCTGCTAAAAGGTCGTACGCAGCCAGGCCGATGCTGTAATAGATAAGCTCAAACCGGCTGTAACAAGGTATGATAAAAGAAACGTTCTTGGCCAGATGAGGCGCATTTTTAAGAAGTAAGCCCCGTTCACGCAAGGCTTCCCGAACCAGGCGGATATTACCCTGCGCCAGATACCGTACGCCCCCGTGCACCAATTTAGTGCTCCGGCTTGAAGTACCTTTAGCAAAATCGTGCTGCTCCAATAAGAGTGTTTTGTACCCTCGGGTTGCAGCATCAAGGGCAGTACCAAGTCCGGTAGCTCCGCCACCTATAATGATGATATCCCAGGTCTTTTCAGAGTCGGAAAGAGATTCAAGCAGTTTATTCCTGTCGATATATTTCATAGGTAAACCTGAACAACGAATTTACTCCATCATCTTATATGGAATATTCACTATTCGATAATATATTATTATCAAATTCTTACCTAAACCTATTGGGCCGTGGTATCTGCTTCTTCTTTCAGCTCGTCTTCCTTCTTGCCTCTGCCCAGATGAATCTTTGGATTTGTTTGTGTTCCTGTTATGGTCATCGGTATACCGAAAATGCCCAAAGGCGGCAATCCCAGCCTGAACTTGAGATTCAGGTCGCCATTAAAGCTTACCTGTCCTTCAAATTTTGGCCTGAAACCCGCTATCCGCATTTTGGTACGCGCTATGGTGATGATATTATTTGCTATCGTGGTTTTGATATCCACTTTCGAAACATCATTGGCCTTGCCCAGACTATCCTTACCCGTTTCTTTAGCTACCGAACCAAAGAGTTTAAACCCTTTGATCTTCACTTTTTTGATGGATAAAGTTCCGCCGCCTTTTAACGAAGGATAAACCGGGTGCATATTTTTATCCAGTTTGCCACTTAACTGGTAATCGAGCGAAACAATGCCCTGAGCACTTTTAGCTGAAGTGGCCATGTCGCGGAATAGCTTGATTTGATTATATGCCTTTTGGATATCAAACTCCCTGGCACTTAAGTGATAGTCGAAATAAGCGCGCTGCGGATTCAAACTGCCATAAGTAGCATCCATCACAACCGGCGCATCCACCAGGGTAAAACCAGCTTGCTTCAATGTGATCTGTCCATTGTTGATGGTCATTTGCCCTTTTATATCGTTGATATTTAACCCCTGATATTTTACCTGCTTCACATCGGCGGTAAATGTCAGGTTAAGATTATTGGGTATGATCACCACGCCCGATGGCGCAGCAGCTGCTTTTGCTGGTTGAGCAGCAGCCGGAGCGGCTGATGGTGCGGGGCCATCAGCAAAGGCCATAAAATCGTCTGCTATAATCGAGTTGCTTTTAAGGTTAAATGTCCCGGTAAGCAAAGCATTTGGTTTCATGGCATAATCTATCACGTTAGACAAAGCACCATCCAGCACGATCACGGAATTGCCGTAATTGGCTGTAAATGCATCAAACTTCATTTTATCCTGATTAAAGCTAAACTCCCCGGTTTTAATTAAAAATGGCTTTGGAAACAAGTCGGAAGTTACCGACATATCCTTAACCTTCATTGAACCGGTATTGAAGAGCTGATCGTATCTGCCCGCTGTTGCATCACTCTGTTTACCCTTCAGCGTAAAATTGGTGGTAACCAAACCCGTTACGCCATAGCCTTTGATCGCAAATACCTTGTATATTTTACCAATATCAAGCGTTCCCTGTGATTTGATATTGTATTGCAGATCGCTAAAGTTTTTCAAGTCGGCTTTCAACAAAAATGGTTGTCCTTCAAAAGTGAGCGATACTGGTTTGATATTCACATGCAGGCCTTTCAACGAGCCGCTATTGTCAGTAATATTTGCGCTCACCTGCAGATTTTGAATAGGATCAGGGTAATATTTGGTTTTTACATAACCATTTTGCAGGTTTATTTCGGCTTTAACAACCGGGTAAAGTTTGCTCTTCGGAACATATTTTCCTTTGGTTTGCAGATCGAAGCTTAATTTTCCCTTCAATTCAGTACCCTGAACAGGATAAATTTTCTTCAGGTCGGCCAGATTAAAACGGGCCTGCAGGGCACCGTCCATATTTAGCCCTGAGGTATTGCTCATTTTAAAATACCCTTTAAGGTAATTATCAAGCGCAATAACGTTCAGGTTTACCAGCGACAGCGTAAAGTTTTTGACATTATTATCGGGCGAAGAAGCATCCAGATCAAAATGGATGTCTTTTATGGCCTCAGGCACATTACTATATTTAATATAACCATCGCGGAAAGAAGACTTGAGGGTAAACTTAGGTATACTTGTAATGACAGTATCTAAATTCCTTAAACCTCGTTTTTGGATAGCAGTTGCATACTGTCCCTGCGCCAGCAGGTGTAAACTATACCTACCCTTCAGATCAACTGATTTGATACCGAAGGCGCGGTTCCATTTTTCCAGGTCGACCTCTGTATTTACCCGGGCAAATATTTTAGGGGACTTGATCCCGTCAACCGAAAATTTGGAATTGAAATAATCTTTATCAATCCTGAAATGAAGTGAATCAATATGCAGGGACAGACTATCGGGGTTAAAATTTGGTACCCGTAAATGCATATCCAGATACAGATCGCGGACAGGTGACGGCGTTTTGTTATTAGAGATATAGCCATTACGCGCCTGCATACTTAAAGTAAAATCGGGCATTTTGTTTTTTGAGGCTATGTATTGCCCGGTCAAACCTACCTGTATCACACCGGTACCATTCACCTCAGTATTTTTTACCCATTTGGTATAAGCCGGTGGTAGAGCTGTAAAGATGTCGCTTAAATCGCTTTGGTGAGAGGTGAACTGGAAGTCCATATCATAGCCATCTTTCAAAAATCCAAAGCGGCCGGTAAACTGCACCGGTAGCTGGTTGATGAGCAGGTTATTTTTCCGAAACTCAAAAGCCAGCGACTTAGTATTGATGCTTGTAACCAAATCGGCACTAACGTGCTTTTTAACTACATAATTCTGTTTATTATAGGTGAAATCGACCGACCCTATTTCGGTGTGCGATTGCAGGTCGAACACATTTTTGGTAAAATCGCCCCTGCCTTTATAATCAAAATCGTTAGCCTCAATTTGCATCGGTATGGAAGCATCATCATATACCAGATGACTTTTTTCGATAATGATCTCTTCAATGCCCAATGAGGCTGTTGAAGTATCTGTCTTTGCCTGAGGGTTTACAGGCTGAGATTTATAGACGTTATAATTGGCATGCCCCGTACTATCTACTTCAATATTCACAAAAGCATTGTTCAGGTATACTTTACTGATATTGATCTTTGAACGAAGTAAGGATGTAAGATCAACTGCAAACGAAATATCTTTGGCAGCCACTAAGGTATCCTGCGCAAAGGGAGCGGTACCCTTAAGTGAAAAATCTTCGAGTGTAAGTGTAAGTTCAGGAAAACGTTTAAAGAATGACAGACTTGTACCCGAAAAATTAACCTGACCATTGATGCTTTGATTCATCAGCTGTTTGATCTTTTGGGTGATCGTTTTGGGGAACAATACCGGAAGTAAAAACATGATCAGCAGCAAAGAGCCGAGTGTTATCCCGGTAATTTTCAGCGTTTTAAACAATATTTTTTTAATGTGGATCTTCATAAAATATTTGCCGGTTTGGCCCTTTGAAGATAAAAATAATTGAGGAGGTATAAACCAGATTTTTTGATCTTGTTTTTATCGGCAAAACCTATCGGAATAAACTGGTCATTTTACTGGTAAAAACGTCCAAAGCAAATACATTATATTACTGGAAAGCAAAAGCTATTGCATCATCCGAAACTGTGCTAAAATAAGCTGTATTGAACCGGAATGCTTTCGGGAATTTTATTCATAGGTTTTCTTCCTGCAGGCATAGAACCATCTACAAAATAAATGGCACTTTCCTGGTAACGTGATGCTACTACTATTTCAGTTCCATCAGCGTGTTTGCTAAATAGTTCATGAACCATTTGCGGATCATTATTATCACGCGACAAATGCGATAGCAATAAATGACTCATATAAGGTGGCCGGTGGCTTAAGAAAAGCGCCAGTGCCTGTTTGTTAGATAAGTGCCCGAGACCGCCACTGATCCGTCTTTTTAAATGGTAAGGATACCGTCCGTTTTCCAGCATATCTTCATCATAGTTAGCTTCCAGAAAGGCAGCATGGCATTCCGAAAAATGGGTTTGCAGGTGATCGCATACAACGCCGATATCGGTAAAAACACCTACCCTGATACCCTCGTTACTAACCGTAAAACTATGAGCATGTGCGGCATCATGGAATTTTGGAAAAGCAGTGATAGTTAGTTTGCCAACCACAATAGGTTCGTAAGCTTTGAAAGCTTTTATCAGATCGGGCTCAAGCTCCATCCGGCTACCTGCCAGTGTTGCCGGCGTAATATATATCGGCAATTGATATTTCCGCGAGAGAACGGACACACCGTTGATATGGTCAGAATGTTCGTGGGAAATAAATATCGCCTTAACTTTTTTCATTGCGAGGCCGAGCCTTTTCATACGCTTTTCGGTCTCGCGACAAGAGATGCCGGCATCTACAAGTATTGCTTCATTGCTATTACCCACGTAATAACAGTTGCCATTACTGCCCGAATTTATTGATGCGATAAAAAGTGACATGATAGCTGCAAATTAACCGCTTTTAAGCACTTTATCCTAAAAATATCCGACGAACTGCTTTAACCTATCCATCAACGCTGTTTATTTAGCTACAAACACTGCTTTTTGCTGATTAAAAAGCATTTACCAGGCTTTATCCGAACAAAAAGGCTATTCGTCTATAAGCGACAGCTCCCGGTCTAATTCATTTTAATGGTCGGAAAACTTGTTGTTGTTTTGGTTATTCAATTAACAGAATAAATCAGGTTTACAATAAAAAATTAAAAGAAAATGAAAAAGATCATCATCATCGCAACACTGGTATTAGGGTTAGGTTCCAGTGTATTTGCTGCAACTCCAGCAAAATCAAGTTCAGACGACAAGGCAGTAAGCTTTGGTAATTTGTCAGACCGCCCGGGCTTCGCCGTAAAAGTTGATGCCGAAAAATCAGTGGTTATTATTTACGATAAGGACCATAACGTAATTTTTAAAGATAAAATTTCCAAAGGTTTGCCTACCGAAAAAGGCTATGTGATCAGTCGCCTTGACTATGGTGATTACACTGTAGAAGTAAAAACAGAAACTGCCGACGTAGTTAAACAAATGCACGTTTATGACGACGGCGACCATAAAGATTATTTCTTTATGCAATAAGTTACCCCATAATTGAGAGATATGGGTTTAGTTGATGAAGCATCGCCTGGTTGGGGCGGTGCTTTTTTATTTTGTAAAAAACCGAGCCTGCTTTCTATCTTTAGCACATGGATTCAACACCTGTATTGCCCCAACTTGAGGACACCGAACTGCGCGTTTTAGGTGCTATGATGGAAAAAAGCCGTACCACGCCCGACTATTATCCAATGACAGTTAACAGCCTGGTAGCTGCATGTAATCAGAAAACTTCGCGCAAACCGGTTGTAAATTACGATGAGGCCACAATCATCGAAACGCTGAACACCCTGAAACGCCGCGGGCTGATATCTACAGCTACAGGCGGTACAGACCGTGTGGTCAAATACAAACATAACTTTGCTATTGTATACCCGGTTATCCCTTCTGAGATTGCCATCATCTGCCTGCTAATTCTCCGTGGTCCTCAAACACCTGGCGAATTGAATACCAATTCGGGACGCCTATACGAATTTGAATCGATAGAAGAGGTGCAGGAAATACTGGATAAATTGTCTTCCGGCGAAAATCCCTTCGTAAAACAACTTGCACGCCGGCCGGGCCAAAAAGAAGTTCGCTACGTTCATTTACTGGGTGGCAGTACAGACTGGAACGAGGAAAGTTTCGCATCTGAATCTCCATCAAACACCTCAGGTAACCTTGAAGTACGCCTTGCAAAAGTAGAAACCGAACTGGCTGAACTAAAAGAAGCTTTTGATAAATTGATGAAAGAGTTAAGTTGAGTATAAGTCCCAAGTTTTTAGTTTATTAAAAGGTGCCAGCATGATAATTACACCTGAGTTGCTTGGATATTTTCCCGGAGTATTTTCTGTTGATGACGGCGAAGTGCTTTTTGCAAAATTGACAGGAAACATCGCCTGGAGACAGGAATCCATTATCATATTTGGCCGCAGCGTTTTGACGCCGCGCCTGACTGCATGGTATGGGGATGCTGGCGCAGTTTACAAATATTCGGGAGTATCATTTGATCCTTTACCCTGGACGGATGAATTACTTTATATCAGGGCAAAAACTGAAGAGCTGGCTGGTACAACTTTCAATAGCGTATTAATTAACCTTTACCGCGATGGCAGCGACTCGATGGGCTGGCATAGCGACGACGAGCCCGAGCTTGGCCGCAACCCAATAATCGCCTCGGTAAATTTAGGAGAGGCCAGACGTTTCGATCTGAGATTGAAAAAAGATCACCATGTAAAACAGCAAATACTGCTGGAAGGTGGCTCAGTTCTGGTGATGAAAGGCGACCTGCAGCATCACTGGCAACACCAGATAGCTAAATCGGCCAAAATCAAAAATCCACGGATCAATTTAACCTTCAGGACAATTAAACCTTAAGCTTTTTAGTTTGGTTGCGGGATACCGTTTTGAAGAATTCAGGAAGCCTCACTTTCGGGCGGGATACCATAGTCGGGAGCAGGCTTTTTCTTTTTTTCAAACAGGGTCTTTACTTTATCCCAAATCCCAAGTACTGTATCTTCATTGATATAATCGGAGGCTTTTTGTGAGAATAAGCCCACCAGCCCTTTTATCAAAATATTTGAATTGCGGAAAAGTGTTGAATTAAGCAACATCGGCAAAAAAATCCTGGAAGCAACACCAACCAGGTCCTGGTGAAAAATATCATTCTTTGCTCCTTCTTCAGCCTCATTCGGAAAAACCGTATACAAAGTAGAGAGTGCCGTCATAGGCGTATTGAAACGCTTTGCGAGTGCTTTGCCCTGCTCATCGCGAACGGCGCGCAAACGAACTATTTCCGCCCTTAAGTCGTTGATGTTATCAATATTCAGCTCGTCCATACTATTTGAAAAAATTACGGATAAAAAGGTTAGTCAATGTAGGGCGCAGCTTATCCTTACGTTTAATAACAATAAACGCTATGATCAGGTAAAGTGCGGCCATGCAACCAAATCCGGCCCAATACGAGCCTAACAGACGTGATATTAATAAAGCAAGTGCCAGGCTTATAAATAAAAAACCCAAAACAAAACATACCCCGATAATGAGGTCGACAACAAAGCCCGCCAAAAATTTCGAGCCCTTTTCAACGGCCTCCAGTTTGGTTAGTTCCAGCTGTGTTTCAACATACGCTTTAACCTGGTCTATAATTGGTGGCGGCGTTTCTTTCTTTTCTTCCATAAGAAGTATACTACGATCCCGGATCATTAACCGGGATCGATGAGGTTTTATGCGTGTTCCAGGTCGTCCTGGTATTCTTCATCAGCAGTTTTTATTTTGCTTTTGATATTATCAACCACTTTATCCTTTAAACCAACAAGACTATCAATTTCATTGGCGGCGGTCTCTTTGATTGAATCGCCCAATTTCTTAAGCGAGTCGGTAAGCTTATCGCGTGTTTCTGTGCCCTTGTCTGGTGCGAATAATATTCCTAATGCTGCCCCAGCCGCTAATCCAGCCAGCAGTGCAACTATAACTTTTGAGTTATCTGACATAGTACTATAATTTTAATTTGAACTAGTTTGTTTTATAACGGTTAAATATCCTGCCAATTATTTTAAACGGACTTTTCGTCAGGTATTTTTAACCTTATGGTAAATGATGGCATTAATATCGGTATTTCTTGCCGTGCCAGCAAAAATTTCTCATTAAATCAACTCTCAGTACTTGTCCTGATTCTTTCAAGCCGATCAGCAGCCATTCGATTGGTCTCATAAATTTCAACTAAAAGTAAGAAATAGGACAACAGCAATGGGCCGAAAACCAGACCAAGTATACCAAATAAAGGCAAACCTATAAATACGCCGATCACCGAGATGATAGGATGTGTATTTGCCAGTCGTTTATTGATGATCATCCTAAATATATTATCAATATTACCAATGACCAATAGGCCATAAATAAGCAATGCGATGCCCTTGAAGGAATGCCCGTTTGCAAAAAGTATGATACTGGTTGGAATTGCCAAAGTTGGTGCACCAACAACCGGAAGGAAAGAGATAAGGGCGCCAAGCATCCCCCAAAATACCGGGTCGGGTATACCAAAGGCATAAAAACCCATACCCAGCAATACGCCCTGAACTACCGCAATGATGCCCTGTCCTAACACATTACTATACGTAGCATTACGCAATGCTATTGCAAATTTCAATGTGTGTTGTTCGCGAAAAGGTGCATATTTTAAGAGTACGTTTTCAAAATCTTTCATTTGCGTAAACATGAAAAACAGCAGGAAATACATCACCAACAAATTCATTAAAATATTTACTGCACTACCCAAAATTGAAGGAAAAAGGTCTGTTATAAACGTACCCAGTTTCTGGAGGGTGTTTTCTGCCAGTTTGGGCTGGCCAAAATGATGACTCGCGAAAATATCAATCTTATAGATCCAATCCTGTATCGGTAAATCGGACCGGGAAAGTGATGTTATCCGCTCAACGATCATGATGCTCATAGAAAGGAATGGGATCACAATGACCACTAAAGAAGTAAATATGATCAAAACGGCGGTGAATGCACTGTTCCAATTTCTCTTTTCAACCAGGTATAAGTAAACTGACCTGAAAATAGTAAACAGGATAATGGCCCCCAATATGGCGCTGAAAAGGCCAGACATGGCATACAATAAAATACAACCCAGTACAATAATAGCTGCCAGTATTATATTGTTACGTTGCCGGTAATTAAAAGAGGACATAGAGGAACTTGTAATAAGTACGCTCTATTAACAAATAAAATGTAAAAAGTTTTTGGTCAACTACTAAAAATGTACCCTTTGGAAGCCTAGTCAAGATCGTCCAGCAAAAGGTTGATCTTTGCACAACTTACGGCAATGGTATTGATATAAAAAGCAGTATCTGACCCTGCGTCGTCTGGAATCTCGTATTTCAATTGTTCGACAGAAAGGTTAATGTTCGACAGCTGATTACGAATATCGTGCCTTATCCGGCGCGTATTACCTTCGGCAGGCGTATTTTCTTTTGCTGGTTCTGGCATTTTTATTTACTTAAGTTGATCGCTTTCATCTTATTATAGAGTGTTTTACGATCGATATTAAGAATTTCGGCAGCTTTGGTCTTGTTAAAATTCACCTCACGCAATACTTTCAGAATAGTATCATACTCTGCCTCCTGAGCTGCATTTTTTAAGTCGTGCCGATTTTCTTTAGCAACCGGTATTTCATGCTCAGCAATTATCTCAGATACTTGAACGGGCGAAGATCTGAAATTGGATATCTCCAGTGGCAATGCTTTTAAAGGAATAACATCACCCTCTGTTATAAGCGTTGCCCGACGTACTACGTTCTTCAGCTCGCGGATATTTCCGGGCCAACGGTAATTCACAAAACATTCCTCGACTTCCGGAGAAAATGTAGTTACATTACGGCCAAGCTCGGCATTGGCAATTTGTAAAAAATGATTTGCCAGCAACATTATGTCACTTCCCAATTCGCGAAGCGCAGGCATGTAAATGGTAAACTCATTAAAACGGTGGTAAAGGTCTTCCCTAAACCTTCCTTTTGAGATTCCGTCCTGCAGGTTTTCGTTGGTTGCTATGATGATGCGTACGTCAAGATCAATTTCCTTGGTACTGCCTATGCGTTTTACTTTTCTTTCCTGCACGGTACGGAGTAGCGCCGCCTGTATGTCGTAAGATAGGTTGCCCACTTCATCCAAAAACAATGTGCCGCCATTGGCCATTTCAAAGTGACCAATTTTAGTGTAGAGTGCTCCGGTAAAAGAGCCTTTTTCGTGACCGAAAAATTCGCTCGCTGCAAGCTCTTTGGTAAGCGATCCGCAGTCCATCGCAATGAAAGGCATATTGGCACGCTGGCTGTGGAGGTGTATGTTTTTAGCAGCCGACTCTTTACCTGTACCGCTTTCACCTAAAATGATTACACTGTAATTTGTTGGTGCAACCAGTTCAATTTGCCTTGCCAGTTCTTTGGCGGCTTTACTTGTACCCACAACAAATTCGCTATTGGGTAATTGCGGCTTCTTGCTGCTGGGTTTTGAAACCGATGCCACATTCTCGGGTTCGTCGACCAATGCATGGTGGGTTTCAAATGCTTTATTTATGGTATTTAAAATTTCGTCGGGGTAAAGCGGTTTGGTGATATAATCATAGGCACCCATTTTAATGAGCTCAACCGCCATTTTAATATCCGAATAACCGGTAATAATAATAACACCTGTTTTGGGGTACTGGATCTTGATGCTTTTCAGCATTTCGCGCCCATCGGTATCTTCCAGTCTGAAATCACAAAGCACCAGGTCATAAGCTCCGTTTTTTAACAATTCGAGACCGCCTGATCCGGTAGCAGCTGTGGTAACATCAAAACCGTTACGGGTCAAAAACTTTGAGAGTAATAACGCAACGTTCACTTCATCATCAATGATGAGGATTTTTTTCATAACAGGTATTAGCTAATTTTGACTGGTAAACGGATTATACCTATATCAAGTTACATACAAAACTGCTAAAATTTAAGGTAAAATTTAATTATTGCGCTAATTTTTCTATTTCCTGAATAAAAATTAGTTAAAGTAAGCCTTTACAGGCACTATTGCTTTAATTGATAATTTTAAAATTACTTGCTGTCAAAGGAATAAGCATCCTACCCATTTTATGAAATAATATGTATTTTCAATAAAAAGCAGGGATTCGGGGATCTCTTGATGAGTAAAGTCGGATTGCAGATCTGAGGCCGATAGGTGCTGCGTTCAAAACAGTTTATTTGCCACGAAACTCAGGCTTTCTTTTCCCGAAAAAAGCATCCACGCCTTCTTTAAAATCGGCCGTATCAAAACACTGTCCGAACAATTCTATCTCCTCTTCGAAGCCATTTACACCCTGCTGTGAGGATGCATTTACGGCCCGTATTGCCGATTGCAATGCCAATGGCGCACGCGACAGGATTACACGTAGCAATGTTTCAGCTTTGGTTAACAGATCATACTGGCTGACCACATGATTTACCAATCCGAATTGATAAGCTTCCTGCGCTGTGATCATGTCGCCGGTAAGGATCATCTCCAAAGCCCGGCCTCTGCCTACCAACCTGGTCAAGCGCTGGGTGCCCCCATAACCTGGAATCAGGCCAAGCGTTACTTCAGGAAGCCCCATCTTGGCATTTTCCGAAGCAATACGGATATGGCAGGCCAGCGCCAGTTCTAATCCACCTCCTAAAGCAAATCCATTGATAGCAGCTATGATAGGTTTGTTGCTGTTTTCGATAAAATCAAAAACGTTTTTGTGACCTCTGCGTGCCAATTCTTCTCCTTTGACCGAATCGAACGATGCAAACTCAGCTATATCGGCACCAGCAACAAAAGCACGGTCGCCGGCACCGGTAATGATAATACCGCCTACCTTTTCGTTATTAAAAGCATCGTATAGTGCAGTGTGCAGTTCGGCCAATGTATCCCGGTTGAGTGCATTTAGCTTTCCGGCCCGATTGATAATGATATGGTGGATACCGCTTTCGGTGTGGGTGAGCAGATTTTCGAACATTGACATAGGACAATATGATTGAGTTCTTTTTTTAATGATAGCTGGTAGTTACTCTCCCGGCTCAAAAATTGCGATGCTTGTGCACCCATTCGGTAATATATGTAACGATATCTGCTGTGGTGGTTCCCGGCGGGAAAAGTTCACCTACGCCTATCGCTTTAAGTTCCTGCATATCACTTTCGGGGATGATACCACCACCGGTCACAAGAACATCATCCAATTGCTTTTCCTTCATTAATTTAATGATCTTAGGGAAAACAGTCATATGGGCACCTGATAGTATGGAAATACCGATAGCATCCACATCTTCCTGCAAGGCTGCATTTACCACCATTTCGGGTGTCTGGCGTAAGCCTGTATAAATCACTTCCATCCCTGCATCACGCAAACTGGTTGCAATAATACGCGCACCACGGTCATGCCCGTCAAGGCCAACTTTGGCAACCAGTACACGAATCGGACGGTTAAAGGTATTACTCATCTATAGCTATTGGTGTTGTAAAGGTAGTAATTTAGTTAATTTGAGATGGTCAATAATACAGGGAGTATACTGGATGTGATTTTTATCAAAAAATTAAAAGTACACAACGGCCAGCAATTCTATACATTCCAGACAGGCCCTGTTGCCTGATAAAACCATTAGCCAAACCCGTCTGAATTTCCTATTTTTGCGGCTTTCCGTACTATCATGAGTGAAGAGCGATCGTTAAATTTTATCGAGGAAATTGTTGAAGAGGATATCCGCGAAGGCAAGCACGGTGGCCGTGTGCTGACACGCTTTCCGCCGGAGCCAAATGGCTACCTGCATATCGGGCATGCCAAATCCATTTGCCTCAACTTCGGACTGGCACTTAAATATGGTGGCCAAACCAACCTTCGGTTTGATGATACCAACCCCGTGAAAGAGGATGTGGAGTATGTTGACAGCATCAAGGAAGATGTAAAATGGCTGGGTTTTACCTGGGCAAAGGAATTATATGCTTCAGACTACTTCGATCAGTTGTATGCTTTTGCAGTTGAACTGATCCGCCAGGGTCTGGCTTATGTTGACGATAGCACTCCCGAACAAATAGCAGCCCAGAAGGGAACACCTACTGAGCCTGGTACCGGAAACGAATACCGCAATCGCAGCATAGAAGAAAATCTTCGTTTGTTTGAGGAAATGAAGGCCGGTAAATACCCCGACGGCGCCAAGGTGCTGCGGGCAAAGATCGACCTGGCATCGCCTAATATGCACCTGCGCGATCCGCTGATGTACCGTATCAAACACGCGCACCATCACCGCACCGGCGACCAATGGTGTATTTACCCCATGTACGATTTTGCGCATGGCGAATCGGATGCCATTGAAGAAATTACCCATTCGGTTTGTACCCTGGAGTTTATTCCGCATCGCCCGCTTTACGAATGGTTCATTGAAAAATTAGGGATATTTCCCTCCAAACAATACGAATTTGCGCGCCTGAACCTCAACTACACGGTAATGAGCAAGCGCAAGTTACTGCAACTTGTTGACGAGAAATATGTTGATGGCTGGGACGACCCGCGTATGCCTACCATTAGTGGTTTGCGCCGCCGCGGCTACACGCCTGCTTCCATCCGCGATTTTTGCGAACGCATTGGTATTGCCAAACGCGAGAATATGATCGACGTAGGTTTACTGGAATTTTGTATCCGCGAGGACCTCAATAAAACCGCATGGCGCCGTATGGCCGTACTGGATCCGATCAAACTGGTGATCACCGATTACCCCGAAGGCAAAACCGAAGTATTTACCGGCGAAAATAATCCAGAAGTTGAAGATGGTGAAGGCAGCCGCGATATACCCTTCAGCCGCGAGCTGTGGATTGAGCGGGAAGACTTTATGGAAGAGCCGCCAAAGAAATTCTTCCGGCTGGCTGTTGGCAATATGGTACGTTTGAAAAGTGCCTACATTGTTAAATGCGAAGGTTTTAAAAAGGACGATAACGGTAATGTTACCGAAGTTTATTGCACGCATATCGCCGAATCGCGTTCAGGAAATGATACCAGCGGCATCAATGTTAAAGGTACTATCCACTGGGTGAGTGTACCTGATGCAAAAACCGTTGAAGTTCGCTTGTACGATCGCCTGTTCCGTGTTGAAGACCCATCAAGTGAAGAAGGCGATTTTAAAGATTACATCAACCCCGAAAGCTTGCATATTCTACCACAAGCCTATATTGAACCCGACCTGGCAAATGCTGTTCCGGGTAAGGGTTACCAGTTTATTCGCAAAGGTTATTTTACGCTCGACAAAAACTCAACGCCCGACAAATTGGTGTTCAACCGCACAGTGACATTGAAGGATGGTTGGGTGAAGAAATGAGTTGGTGGTTATTTGGTATCGGTTAATGGGTATCGGTTAATGGGTTAATTTTTTATCAAAAGGCACCGCCCCCTGATACCCAATATCCGATACCAGATACCAATTACCTGCCCCCCTAATACTTCCGGTAAACGTTATACAAAACATTCAGATCTAACTGGCTTAAAACCGGATCGCTGTCTTTTTGTACGAAATGGCGTTTAAAAGCAACAATAGCAGCATTTAGGTTAGAGGTATCATAACCGATCAGTCGGAGGGCGGTTGTGTAGTCGAAATTTTCGGGGGCCACTTCCAGCACTTCGTCGCTCCAGTAACCAAAGCCGTGTGCGGCCATTACTTGCCATGGAAACAGGGGGCCCGGGTCGGGTTTGCGGGTGGGGGCAATGTCCTGGTGACCAATAAAATTGGCTTGTGGAATGTTATAAGTTTTTTTCAGGTAGCCCAG
The DNA here is from genome assembly GCA_903887275.1 of uncultured Mucilaginibacter sp. Lineage (GTDB taxonomy): Bacteria > Bacteroidota > Bacteroidia > Sphingobacteriales > Sphingobacteriaceae > Mucilaginibacter. The sequence continues at coordinate 2,382 of CAISPD010000151.1, read as the reverse complement.
CAAGGCCAGAAGACTTTTTACCTGCGCATCGGTATAAGGCTCGCTGCCATTGTTATCTATCTCGATACCTATTGAACAACTGTTCATATCCGTTACACTTCCCCATTTACTGATCCCGGCCTGCCATGCACGCAGGTAATCATTCAGCATATGGTAAACCTTGCCGCTTTTGGCAACTACGTAATGGGCACTCACCTGGGTGCGTGACAGTGTAAAGGTTTTCAGAGTTTGCTGTATACTTTCTTGTGCCGTAAAATGGATGATTACATAATTAGGTTTACGCAGGTTAAAGTTTACCGTCCCAACAAAATCGGAGGGAACCTCGTTGCCGGTGCTGTCAATTAGCGCCGGGGGCTGTTCCAACTCAATAATTTTAGCAATCGAATCTGTATGGTGCTTATAGAATTTGCCGGCTGCGTAATAAGGTCCCTTCGGCGCGCAGCCTGCCAGCACGATCAGCGAGGCGAAAAGCAGTAAAAACAAGGGTTTCATTGTGAAGCTAAAGTAATCATAAATGCCGAATGTGCTGCTCAAAATCGCCCGCCAAACTATGCTGAAAAGATAAATTTTCATCAAAAAACACCTGTATTTACCCGAAAACAACCTGTTCTGCGCTCATTTTTAGTGATTTATTGCTCAAAAAACACTGTCTCGTCCTGCGCTTGGCGAAGGGTGTGGGTGGGGGATTGGAACAACGTATTATCTTCAACATTTGCCGGCTAACAAATAATTACTCCGTAGGAGTATCCTGTTTATAGCACTGGGAAAGGTAAGTAAAGGCTCCGTATGTGCCTCTTATTTGCGCCTGGCCTTGCATAATTTTCTAAACCATTGAGCCGCCACCAGCCTGCCTGCAGATTCACAGGTCCCGATAGCTATCGTGAAAATGAAGGAGGCATTTATCTGAAATTTCACTGGATTAGCAACGCGTTTATTAGGGGGGCACCTACGGAGCCCATTTCCCTATGCGCCTTTTCTACAAACAGGAGACCCCTCAGGGGTCTGGTTACCGATCCTAATCAGCATGGGCTATTATTAATGTTTTGATCAGGCGACCCCGATCAATGTGCAACTATCAAACTGTTAATTAACTTCGTAGGAGTACCCTGTTTATAGCATCGGGAAAGGTAAGTATCGGCTCCGTAGGTGCCTCCTATTTGCGCCTGGCCTTGCATAATTTTCTAAACCATTGAGCCGCCACCAGCCTGCTTGCAGATTCTCAGGTCCCGATAGCTATTGTGAAAATGATGGAGGCATTTATCTGGAATTTCACCGGCTTAGCAACGCGTTTATTAGGGGGGCACCTACGGAGCCCATTTCCCTATGCGCCTTTTCTATAAACAGGAGACCCCTCCGGGGTCTTGTTACCGATCCTAATCAGCATAGGCTTTTATTAATGTTTTGATCAGGCGACCCCGATCAATGTGCAACTATCAAAATGTTAATTACTCCGTAGGAGTACCCTGTTCATAGCACTAAGAAATTACGCTCAGGCTGTGTAGGCGCCTTCACACTTGTTAAGAGTTTTATATTAAATATACCTTTGATAGCATCGGCACGAGAAATGCAAACCGTAATTCATTGAGGATTACCCTGAATTCATTCTGTAGTTCTAAAACGTTTGGTGTCACCCTGAGCCCGTCGAAGGGTGGCGCGGGGCGTGTTTATTGTCTGAACCGCTGATTCGTTTGTCCCGATAGCTATCGGGATTGCTGATTTCGTTGATGTAATATCACTAATTATCGTGCGCCGGGGTGTCACCCTGAGCCCGTCGAAGGGTGGCGCGGGGCGTGTTTATTGTCTGAACCGCTGATTCGTTTGTCCCGATAGCTATCGGGATTGCTGATTATCATGATCCTATAATTCGGCACGCATTTGTGACCAAGCCTTAGAACGACATACCCACCTCGTATTTATTTTAGCACAGAGCAAATAGTGGGCACCTACGGAGCCCCAGAAATTTTAGGTATTTTTCTATATACAGGGTACTCCTCCGGAGTTTTCATTTGGTAACGTTTTGGTTTCCTCGAATTATTAACGAAATGAACGGCAATAACTTGATTGATCATTTGCAATCAAACTATTTACTCACTCCGTCGGAGTACCCTGTTTGTAGCAATGGGAAAAGTTAGTATCGGCTCCGTAGGTGCCGCCTTTGGGATATAATGTAGGTTAACGAAAGGAAATGATAATGCGAAAAATTGCGCCGAAACGATGGGCCGAATTTTGATAATAAAAACTAACTGTAATCAAAATAGGGTGTTTTCACGGGTTTGTACCGATGCAAAAACGAAGTACTTTTATTGTACTCGGTTGCAAATAAAAAACTAAATTCTTTAGGAATCACAGATAAAGATGATATATTTATTAAATTTTCTATGG
>CAISPD010000150.1 GCA_903887275.1 uncultured Mucilaginibacter sp. | reverse complement strand
CGTTAACAATATTACCGATAAGGGTTGCATTATTAGTGCAGGTATTTATTGCCCTTTCGGGTCCGGCACCATTGTTGGCGCTGGTAGCATAAGTTATGGTATTATTGGTTAAATTAACCAATTGCGTCAAGGTCTTTGTAGCAACGTAGGAAAGAATGGCACTTCTTGTACCTGTTTGGATGCTTGGCGTTGTAATGTTAAACACATTATCGCTAACGTTAACTGTATAAACCGGCGAAGTACTAATTATATTAACACCAACATTTTTAAAATTGGTCATGGTGTTGTGCGTAATATTAACACTAGTCGGGTTACCGCCGTATATTTCTATAGCATCAAGGCAACCGATTATTTTATTATAATCAATTTGAGCTACGCTCGACTTAGCATTGGCTTGTGCCGGATCTTTAGTATTTACTACAATTCCGAGCATTTGAAACTTGGTATCAATAATGGCATTACTATCTATTCGCTTATTGGTACTGGCGCACTCAATATATTCTGCCTGTGCATCAGAAATAGTGTTTAAGGTAACTACGGTATTAACAGCTACCGCTTGAATACCTTCGCCCAAGGCACCTTCAGAAGGGCTTTTTCCTGATCCGTTGATCACATTACCGCGGATAAGCGTACCATCGATCAAACCATAATCATTGATGCCATTATAGCCTGCATTGTTAATCACATTGTAACACACTTTTACGCCAGTGCAATATACCGTACCATTACCATCTCCGCTTAACGCGTTTGAGTGCGAATTATTAATGGTGTTGAACATGCAAATAGTACCAGACGCACCCGACTCGGCATACTCAATACCTACTGTATTGCAAATATTGTGGCATATATAGGTTTGAAAAGTTCCAGCGCCGTCGCACCAGATCGCTTGTACACCCGAATGCTGATAAGGTATATTGAAATTGAATTTGCAATAACTCACGTTACAATAAGGACTGTTTTTGATATAAATTACAGCAGTCCCCCAGGGTCCAAGTGAATAATCCTGCGCTGATTGTCCGAAAATCATGTTAATGATATTGTTTCGGTTTGAATTTTCGATCTCGAAAAAATGCCCCAGCGTCAGCAGACGACCACTCATCGCATTACCTGATTTTATCGTCGCTCCGTTGATGCCGTAAATTTTCACGCCGGCTGGCAGATGCAAAGTAGTATTGATAATATAAGTTCCACCTTTGAAAACCAATGCCGTTTTGCTGTTGAAAGCATTTTGAAGTGCCTGAGTATCATCTGTAACGCCATCACCTTTAACTCCAAGGGTGTGAATTTCGATTGCGTTAGTTGGAGGAATAGTATCTGTATTAGTGGTAACACCATTGACCGTGACCAAGGCCAGGTTCTGTTTTGACGATAGTGAAGGATCGGTTACCGGGGTTTGTAAATCTTTCTTGCACGAGAACAAGGCACATACACAAGCCAATCCCAAAAAAATTGCTGTTCTTTTCATCTGTTTTAATTTAAATAATTAGGTAGGTAATGTGGCCTGTTTCTTACATTTTACAGACCCCATGCGGGTTAATTGTTTGTTAATTTTATTGCTATTATTAGATGAAATGCAGCCTTAATTTGCGAGAGTACGACTACATATTCAATTCTATTAGTATTTTATTAAACATTGTCGGTTTATTAGCATTTCTGGACCGACACGCCAGCAAACAAATAGAATATTCAGTTTGGTGTAAAAACACACATTATTCAATAGTGATTTTTTTTTAAAGATTAAGTATCTAGTCTAAAATTTTAATCAATATTATTCTGAAAACCCTATTGCTCATTTCCTAAAACAACAAAAATGGCTCAGGAATCTATTTTTACTTTAATTTTTATCCTTTAAGCATTAAAACACCCAACATTTTTAATTGATGGAATATTAGTGTCACAAAGTTATTACACATTGTCTATCCAAGTAATTTATTTAACCTAAATGCTATTTTTTTTTATTATTTAGTTATTAATCAACAAAACGTCATATTTACTGTTAACAATCTTGTTCATGATTGATAGATTATTACGACACTAAATTGTAAAATTAATGTTACAAATAAAACAGATATTTTATTTTTTTAAAATGAAATTTTTCTTTTCACCTAGTGCAAATTTCCGTAAAACGTCTTTTTTTATGAGGTAACAACTTTTTCTAGGCTTTGTTTTCATTTAAAAAAAAAACATGTACAAAGGCAAATAATTGCGGTAAGCCTTTTTTTAAATAACTTAGACGCAAAAAACATCCCGAATGCCTCACATTAAAAAAATTATCTTCTTTATAGTATCCCTAATTGCCATTGCTTCTACTACTTACCTTGTATTTAGATGGAATTACGCAGATGACCATAATGTAGTTCCGGAAAAAAAGCACGCTACGGATACTTTATTGATTGGCATAGTGGGCGACAGTTGGGTGTCTGGACATAAATTAGATACCATTTTATTCAATAATTTCAGGAAAAACATATTGGACTGTCGGATTATTTCCTTTGGTGAAGCTGGTGCAAGTAGCGGATTAATTTACCGAAACATGTTCAAAGATGCTTCTGACCCCTTTTCTAGCAATTCCGTGTTTTATAGCAACCTAAAATATTGTATTATTATTGCAGGAGTGAATGATGCAATTGGACAATATGGTGGAAAATATTATGCTTACCATATAAATCTAATAATCCGTGACTTGTTAAGGGACCACATAAGACCTGTGCTAGTTACACTACCTGAATTTGGGATTGAAGATGCTGAAAATTCATTTAACATATTTAAGCGTATTCGCAACCGGGTATTTGGAGTATTCACAGGCAATGGTTTTCAGAACAGTATACGTGATTACCGAAAAACGCTTGCGGATGATTTGGCTAGTCATCATCTTGATGATTCTATTGTCACCGTGAATTTCGACAGCGTGCTTATGAGGTATCAGGATAATAAGTCTTTGTATTTCAACCCTCCACATCTTAATCTCAAAGGAAACCAAAAGCTGGGTCGATACATTGTTAAATGTATATTAGCGGATATGCAAAAACTTGATCTTACAAAACCGATAACTCGTTAATAATATTATCCAACGTAGTCAAATATCGATGTATTGAAAAAAACCAGTTCCTCATATGTTTTTTTTAAGAATTGAATAAATGGACGTGATATTTTTTTGCCCCAGATGGGGAAGCAGCGACCTTAGCTGGAATGACTTTACACAAAAAGTTAAAAGCGCCGGCTATGATGGCATCGAATTTGGCATACCCAATGATGCGCCGGTTAGTGAGTTGGATGAAGCCTGGGAAAATGCCGAAAAACTTGGCTTGCCTATTATACCCCAGCATCATAGCACGAAAGATCCGGATATCAATCGGCATGCCGATCAATACTCAGGCTGGTTCGAGAAGATCAGACCATACCCTGCTTTAAAGATCAATACCCAAACTGGCCGGGATTTTTTCACGTTCGAGCAAAACAAACTACTCATAGATATTGCTGGTGAATATGCTAAAAGTACAGGCGTTCCGGTGTTTCACGAAACCCACCGGGGTAAATTCAGTTTTGCGGCGCATATTACTTACCAGTATTTGCAAAAGATACCCGATCTGCAATTGTCATTAGATATCTCCCACTGGGTCAACGTTGCCGAAACCTACCTGGACGATCAGCCGGAAGCCGTTGCCCTGGCTATTGAACGTACCGGGCATATTCATTCGCGGGTAGGTTACCCCGAAGGACCCCAGGTGCCCGATCCGCGCGTGCCCGAATGGAAGGAAGCATTAGATGCACACATCCAATGGTGGGATCGTATTGTCGAAAGGCTTAAAAAGCAATCACCAGACGAAATCATAACAATAACACCCGAATTCGGTGCCTACCCTTATATGGTGCATTTACCGCATACCAATAAACCGATAACCGACCAATGGGCCGTGAATGTATTTATGATGGACCTGCTGCGCGAAAGGTATAGCTGATCATTAAATCGTTAGTTTATCTGAAGTTCCTGCCCTTATAGTAAACCTGCTTTGGCTGCTTGATGGCGTCCTCAATATTAGGCGGGATACTGGTTTCGTCGCTGCGCGATAAGGTAAGCACCGGCTGGTATTTGTCTTTAGTGATGCCATTCAACATGGTGGTGAGGTTATAACAGCGCTTGATGATCACGTGGATAACCTTTTCCTCGCGCTGCAGTTTACCCTCTACCATCAGCAAGGTGGATTGTAATATCTCTTTGCGGTACTGATCAAAAATACCCTGAAAAGCTACCAGGTTGGCAAAACCCGTTTCGTCCTCAATGGTAATAAAGCAAACACCCTTTGCTGTTCCGGGTCTTTGCCGTACCGTGATGAGCCCGGCTATTTTTAGCGGTGTCCCATCAGCTATTTTATCAAGTTCATTAGCAGCGCGTACATGCAGCAGGCTTAATTTTTCGCGCACAAAACTAACCGGGTGTTTTTTCAAGGATAAGCCGGTCATCGCATAATCCTGCACCACATGCTCTGCATCGCTCATTAAAGGCAAACTGATCTGTGGCTCAAAGGCACTTTCGGAGGGTTGTCCCTTAAATAATGCTTCCGGCTTATCGCCCATGGCGGTCACCTGCCACAGCGCCTCGCGCCGGTTGAGTTGCATCGAACCAAATGCATCGGCATCACCCAGCCTTTCAATAGTTGCCTGCGATATGCCTGCATCACTCAACTGCTGTATGGTAGTATAAGGTATTGATCTTTGGACGATCAATTGCTGTATATCATCCTCCCTTATACCCTTTACCTGCCTGAAACCTAAGCGTATGGCATGGTACTGCCCTGCATGTTCTTCCAATATATTATCCCATACCGAAAAATTTACATCAACCGGCCTTACCTCAACCCCATGCTTACGTGCATCGATCACGATCTGTGCCGGCTGGTAAAAGCCCATAGGCTGACTGTTCAGCAAGGCGCAGGCAAACACATCAGGGTAATAGTATTTGATATAGCCCGAAACATATACGAGAAGGGCAAAACTGGCTGCATGGCTCTCGGGGAAACCATAACCCTCAAAACCCTGCAACTGCTTAAATATCCGCCTCGAAAATTCTTCCTCATAACCATTGGCTACCATGCCATCAACCAGCTTCTTCTCCAGCTGATGCAATTTACCATTGGCTTTAAAGGTTGCCATACTGCGCCTCAATTCATCCGCTTCGGTTGGGGTAAAGCGGGCGGCAACAATAGCCACCTCCATGGCCTGTTCCTGAAACAAGGGTACTCCCCTGGTGCGCCCCAATACATCCCGCAGTTCATCCTTCGGATATTCTTCGGGCTCCTCGCCATTGCGGCGGCGCAGGTAGGGATGCACCATCTGGCCCTGTATAGGGCCCGGGCGAACAATGGCCACTTCAATCACCAGGTCGTAAAAGCAATTGGGCTTTAAACGGGGCAGCATCGACATTTGCGCCCGGCTCTCGATCTGGAACACCCCCAATGTATCAGCATCACAAAACATTTTATAAACTTTGGGATCGTCCTGCGGTACATTGGCCAACGTATGGGATATACCATAATGCGCTTTGATCAGGTCGAAACCTTTACGAATACAGGTCAACATACCCAGGCCCAATACATCCACCTTAAAAAAACCCAGAGCCTCAATATCGTCTTTGTTCCATTCCAGGTTGGTGCGTTCGGCCATGCGGGCATTGATCAGTGGGCAAAGTTCGGATACCTTACCCTGCGTGATCACAAAACCGCCGGTATGCTGCCCCAACTGCCGGGGGAAACCCAGTAACTGCCCTGTGAGCTCCAGGGCTTTTTTCAGGTGTGCATTATCGGGGTTCAGGCCCTGTTCGGCCAGTAATTTGCCTTCAAACCATTCATCGGTGTATTGCCAAATGGCTCCCGACAAGCGTTTAATAGTATCAACAGATAAACCCATGGCTTTACCCACATCTCTTATGGCACCCTTTTGCCGTTCCTGGCTAACGGTAGCAATGATACCTGAGCGGTCGCGCCCATATTTGTTATAGATATACTGTATCACCTCTTCACGCCGCTCGTGCTCAAAATCAACATCAATATCGGGTGGTTCGTTACGTGCATCCGACATGAAGCGGGCAAACAGCAGTTTAAATTTCGATGGATCTACCGAAGTAATTCCCAAACAATAACATACCACCGAATTAGCCGCCGAACCACGCCCCTGGCACAGGATATCCCTGCTTCGGGCAAAACGCACATAATCATGAACCGTCAGAAAATAGGAAGCATAGCCCTTGCGTTCAATAAACTCCAGTTCGTCCTTAATGGTATTACTTATTTTTTTGGGGATGGTATCGCCAAAACGTTCATGAGCGCCCTGCCAGGTAAGCATACTTAACTCTTCCTGTGGTGTCCTTCCCTCGGTTGTTAGCTCTTCCGGGTAAACATATTGCAAACTATCCAGCGAAAACTGGCAGGCCTCCGCTATCTCCTGCGTATGTTTTATGGCATCAGGATATTGCTCAAACAACCGCTGCATTTCTTCCATCGGTTTCAGGTAACGCTCGGCATTGGGGTGCAGCTTGAAGCCCGCATTATGGATATTACACTTTTCGCGAACACAGGTCAAAATATCCTGTAGTTGCCGTCGGCCCGGCTCGTGGTAATGTACATCATTGGTGGCCACCATGGGCACATCATATTGTGCCGACAACTGCGATAAGCGGTACAGTCTTTTCTGATCATCGCCATGATAATAACGACTGGCGGCCAGGTAGAGCTCGCGGCCCAATGCCTCGCGGTATTCTTTCAATGCTATCTTGAAGGTGTCCTCTATCTCAAACCGCTCATTTAATACCGATGGGGGCACCGCAATAAACCTGATCCCTTTGGCATGGGCATAAACATCGGCACGGTACAGGTGGCAGTCGCCCTTTTCCGCCCGCATATTGCCGAGGGTAAGCAGGGCCGATAAACGCCCGTAAGCATCCTTATCGGTTGGATAAGCCAGCAGGCTGGGGCCATCCAGCAAGTCGAGGCGGCAGGCAGGTATAATTTCGATATCCTTTTTACGGGTAGCCACATGCGCACGCACCAGTCCGGCAAAGCTGTTCCGGTCGGTAATGGCTATTTTGCGGTAGCCGTATACTTCGGCCTGCTCCACCATTTCGCCGGGATGCGATGCACCACGCAGAAACGTAAAATTGGTTGTCACCTGTAACTCGGTATAGCTCATCCTGCCCCCCCTTCATGCAAAAAAACCGTGTATGAACCATTGGTAGGCCTGCCCGTCATAATGTCCCGACCTGAACAGCCAGTACCGGTTACCCTTTTCATCTTCCACAATATAATAATCGCGGTGCTCGCCTTCATCCAGCCACCATTCGCGTTCAATACGTTCAGGGCCATCGGCGCATTTGATCCGGTGCCGCTCGCCCTTATAAACAAATACCTTAGGCGGGTAATCGGGTATAACGGCAATGGTGTCTATCCGCTCGGGCCGTGCAAGCAACTGTGTTGGCCGTGGCCTTGCAGTGGGCCACATAATGCCCGGCTTTTCTTTGAGCGATGCCGCCAGCTTTATCGACCGCTCGGGCCAGAAATGTTCATCGGGCAGGTAACGGTGTATGGCCCTGGGGCCCACTTTACCCGCCAGGCGGTCGAGCAGTTCGGCAACGGCATCATCTTCCAGTCCGGGTTTGCCGGCCCATAAAGCTTCCTGTATCAGCGGAGCCTCTTCGGTTTTGGTTGCCGTTAATATAAAAAGCTCAATCCCCAGCCCGGGCTCAACCTGGGCTATCTTCAGTTCAAACAGTTTGAACAAATGGCTGATATGATACGTTGGCCTATTGGTACCGATATCAATTTGCAGCACCCTCCCATCCAGCCGGTAATATTTTAAAACTGCGGCGCGCAGGCCCTGTCCGTCTCGTTTCAGGTCGGCACAAAGCGTCTCCAGTAAGGTTTTGATACCGATCTCTATCGCCGTACGGGTGCGTACCGGTTCCAGGCAGGGCAGTCGGGCTTCATAGGTTTCCAGGGGTCTCAATAGCTCCATGACTTCCTCTTCACGACCCAATACCTGATCGAGGCGCTGCAACAGGCCATAGCCGAAACGCCTGCGCAGTACGGTGCGTGGCATATCCATAAAACTGCCAATGGTATACAGGCCCAGTTTATGCAGGCGCTCCAGCACATCGGCCTCCAATCGCAATGCAGCTGATGGTAATACTTTAAGCATTTGATACTGTGCACCGGGCTCAATAACAGGTGTTTGTTTCCCGTACCGGGCATTGGCCCAGGCTGCACCGATGGTATCCGCTATGGATACACGCACATCATAGCCCTTAGCGTTTAAGCGGGTGATGATCTCTTTCAGATATTTCTTCTCGCCACCCCAAAGGTGGGTACAGCCGCCGGCATCCAGGATGAGTCCCTCGGGCAGGTCGACCGCCACGATGGGTGAATACCTTATGCACCATTCGCCAATGGCCTTCAGCAGGCGCTCATTGCGACCGGGCTTTTCGTCCATCACCTGTAGTCCGGGTACTACGGCACGGGCATCGGCTACAGCCATGCCATGTACCAGGCCCTCGGCTTCGGCCAGGGTGTTGGTGGCCCTGATGATCATGCGGCCATGGTCGGCTTCGGCAAAGACCAAAGGCTTATCTTTAAAGAATGGCCGGTGGATAGTGAGCCAGTCCGTACTTAAGTGCCGGAACCATATAGAAACAAATCGCCGCAACATATCACCCCGCTTTTAATGTAGATAAATGCTCCCGGGCACCGGCAATATCCTGCGCTATCGGCACAAAACCATCAGCCGACCAGCCAATATGAAATACACCAGGGTTACCGTTGCGCACTTTTAACAATTCAACCTGCCAGCGCGGGAAACCTACCACGGGTATATCCATTTGGGCCTGGCTGGGTATGGATGCAATTTGCCAGCGGGCCACACAGGTGGTACTGCTTACTTTTTGCAGATCGCTGCGCAGGATGAAGCCCGTTACCCTGCTTGTTTCAACCGCCAGCTGCAGACGCCGCGACTGGGCGAATGTCAGTTCACGCAATTCGGCCACAACGGCGGCAAGGCCCCCGCATTTCAGCGCCTCTTCGGCGGCCCATAGCACCTGCTTCTCGTTTTGCAGGTCGACGAATATGATACGGTCGGGCTCGACACCGAAGCGTTTTAATGCCGGTGCAAAAAGCTTGCGCGATACCCCTATCCAAAGACAAATACCCTGCTGCCCCATCAGTTTGGCCAGCAAGCCCCCAATAAAGCCGCCGGAAGCTGCCGCCGACTCGGGCCCGGGCACCAGGAACTCGTGTATGGCACCCGTAGGGAAAACCCCGTTGGGGAAAGCAGCCTCCAGCGCACCCAGCCCAAAGGCCTGCTCCTGCGCTGCCTGCGGCGGTTTAAAGCCCTGCCATAGCAAAATATTTTGCTGTAAACGTGCAATGGTATCTTTCCTGCTTTCGGGTATCACAAATTGCTAATATTTTTAGCAATTTTAGGTAGAATTTCGGAGATGCGCAAGAGAAATGCATAGTTTTTTTATGTGCCATCCCCCCCATGTTGGTATCCCCACCAACATGGCACGTCATATGAATGGCACCGGCCAATAGAAATTTAACCACGATTTATTAAATTAGCCTTTTATCAGATAAGAAAACACCAGAAGAGGCCTCTAACATCTTTCATTCAATAATGAAAGTCAGCGTTAGCAAACCTGCAACTAAAAAGGGCAAGAAAGAAGTTAAACCAAAGAGTTAAAAGCAGTAATATGGCAATGCCTGATAAGGAAAAACCACTTCCATTATTTATCCGGAGAAAAAACGGACTTGGTTGGGATTTAAACATTGGCAGTCGACTATCGTATGTAATAGTTGCCATTATATTAACCACCCTTTTGTGGTAGTAATTTTGTGCATGCTTTTGACCAAGAAATAACCCCGCAGTCTAACACGTATATAGTCTCCCGGAGACACCAACGAAGGGGGGAAAGCAAGATAAACCAAATACAAAAACGAATCATAAAATATGATCACCAAAAAAACCATAGGATACACGGTTTCTGCTATATTAACCATTCTGATCTTTAACACAAAAAGCATGGCCCAGTACCATAAAATTTACCGGATAGCAAAAATTACAGTCGACCCGGCGCAACTGGATCAATATCAAGCTGCATTAAAAGAACAAATGACCACTGCCATGGCTGTTGAACCGGGCGTTTTAAGTTACTATGCCGTATCAGACAAAAAAGACGCATCACACATCACCATATTTGAGATTTACGCCGATTCAACGGCCTATCAGGCTCATATACAAACACCGCATTTTAAGAAATACAAAGAAACGGTAAAAGACATGGTTAAATCTTTATATCTTGAAGACGTTGATGTGATCGGCATTGCGAAAAAACCCGGTATGTAAATCATGATGTGATCTAACACCAATATTTCACCTTTCAACTGCAAATACCTACCCTGCTACTGATCTCCCCGCCTGTTTAAACGTCATTGGTGGGGACACAAACGACCGGAAATGTGACCACCATCACTTTTTTACATATCAATGGACATTTTAATTATTTATCGCAACTTTGACATTTGTGATGAATATCATTTTGTATGGAAGGTGCTGCACTGCTTAAAGCAATTATTGAAAATGCCATTGATGGCATCATTACTATTGACGATCGCGGGAGCATTGAATCCATCAATCCGGCGGCTTGTACGTTGTTTCAATATACACCCGGCGAGGTGATCGGGAAAAATGTGTCGGTGCTCATGCCTTCACCCGACAGGGAAAGTCATGATGGTTATATAGCCCGGTACCAGCGTACGCATGAGGCGCATATCATAGGCATTGGCCGCGAGGTAAATGGCAGGAAAAAAGACGGTTCAATTTTTCCTTTCCGCCTGGCAGTAAGTGAGGTGCAATTTTCGGGCCGCAAGATATATACCGGCTTTATCCATGACATGAGTCGCGAAAAAGATGCTGAAGAAAAACTGCGCGGCTATGCTACCCAACTGGAAGAATTAGTTGAAGAACGTACACGTTCCCTTAAAGATACTGTGTTGGCGCTTGAAGCTGCCAAAGAAGAAGTGAGCATATCGCTTGAAAAAGAAAAAGAATTAGGGCAGCTTAAAAGTCGGTTTGTGTCCATGGCCTCACACGAGTTCAGAACACCACTAAGCACTATTCAACTTTCGGCAGTACTCATTGAAAAATATGCTGCTCCGCACGAAAATGCAAACATCATCAAGCATATTGCTAAAGTTAAAAATGCGGTAACCAACCTTACTTCCATCCTGAACGATTTTCTATCGCTCGAAAAACTGGAGGCCGGTAAAGTTGAACCACAATACGTTGCTTTTGATATCGTAAAATTTGCCGAGGAGATCATCGAAGAAATGCAAATGGTAGCCAAGCAAAATCAGGTTATTGTTTACCAGCATACCGGTACCGGCAGTATGGTAAAACTGGATGCTACGCTGCTTAAAAACTGTATCATTAATCTGATTGGTAATGCTATTAAGTACTCGGGCGAAAATACTTTCATTGAATTCAACTCCGAGATTGAAGGCAAGCAATTGATTGTTACAATAAAAGACAACGGCATAGGCATACCCGAAAGCGACCAGAAACACTTATTTGAAGCATTTTTCAGGGCGCATAATACGGGCAGCATACCGGGCACCGGACTGGGACTTAATATTGTTACCCGCTATGCCAAATTGATGAACGGCACAGTAAAATTTCAGAGCAAAGTAAATAAAGGCACTTCATTCACCATTTCTTTTCCATTGTAGTTGTATGAAAACAATACTTATCATTGAAGACAATACCGATATCCGCGAAAGTACAGCAGAAATACTGGAACTTGCCGGTTACCAGGTCTATCAGGCTGACAACGGAAAAACCGGGGTCGACCTGGCCTACCAGCACAAACCGGACGTTATTTTATGTGATATCATGATGCCTGAGCTGGATGGTTATGGCGTTTTATATATGTTAAGTAAAAACGGAGACACGGCATCCATACCTTTCATCTTCCTGACAGCCAAAGCCGAGCGGCTTGACTTTAGAAAAGGCATGGAAATGGGTGCCGATGATTATCTGACCAAACCTTTTGATGATATAGAGTTGTTGAATGCGATTGAAAGCCGTCTGGATAAAAAACGCAAGCAGGAAGAATATTTCAGTAAATCGCTGGCGAGCCTCGAGACCTTATCGGGTGGAAACGGTCAGGGTACTGCCGAGCTAAAAACGATGATAGCCGGCCGCAAGATCCGTCAGATAAAAAAGAAACAGGTATTGTATTATGAAGGCGATCATCCGCAGGGATTGTACCTTTTAATTGAAGGCAGTATCAGAACCTTTAAACTTGCTGAAGATGGCAGAGAGTTGGTTATGGGGCTGTATAAACCGGATGACTACCTTGGAATTCATGCTTTGCTGCTGGATGAGCCTTTTACCGAAACTGCCGAAGCTGTTGAGGATGCTGCAGTATGCCTTTTGCCTAAAGACGCTATTGTAACCCTGGTAAATAAATATCCCGAAATAACACTACAGTTTATTAAAATTCTGGCCAACAACATCCGCGAAAAAGAAGTTCAATTGATAGAACTGGCTTACAATTCGGTGCGCAAACGCCTGGCCCAGGTGCTGGTAAGGCTAAGCAAACAATTTACTGATCCTTCACAATTTAAAATATCCCGAGACGAACTGGCTTCTATGGCGGGCATGGCTACGGAGACAGTTAGCCGTACGCTGAGCGATTTTAAAGACGAAAAACTGATTGAGAAAAAAGGCAGTCATATACAAATACTCGACCTTAACCGCCTCGTAAAAATGAAAAACTGACGAAGATCACTTTTTTCGCTGATATTGCTCATACGCTTCGCCGCAGTTCAAAAGTATTTTTGTTACATATATACGATTGAATGAAGGTTGTAGCCTATAGCATAAAGCCGTTTGAAAAGGAGTTCCTGGCCAGGGCAAATCAAAAAAAGCATGATATCACCTTGATATCTAATCCTCTGGGCCTGGAAACTGCTGCATTTGCCGAAGGCAAGGATGCTGTAGTGATTTTCACAAGCGATGATGCATCGGCCGCAGTGATCAATAAGCTGGCCGATCTTGGTGTAAAATACATCAGTACCCGTTCAACCGGAACAGATCAGATCGATAAAGTTACCGCCGAAAAGAGAGGGATAAAAATTGCTAATGTACCGGTTTATTCTCCACAGGCTATAGCAGAACATACGATTGCCCTGGTGCTTGCGCTGGATCGTAAACTGATCAGGGCGACAGATCAGGGTCGTAATTTTAACTTCCGCGGCGACGAGCTTATCGGATTTAACCTGCACGGCAAAACAATAGGTATTGTGGGCATGGGTCATATCGGTTTAGCTACGGCTGCCATTTTCAAAGGTTTTGGTTGCCGGGTTATTGGTTATGATATCAATTCAAAAACCGAGCACGATCATATTCCACTGGTTGATCTGAAGCAGTTATTTGCTGAATCGGATATCATATCCTTGCATGCACCGCTAACCAATGACACCAAAGGCATGATCAACCGTTCAGCCATTTCGTTGATGAAAGATGGGGTGATGATCATCAATACGGCACGTGGGGGTTTGATCAAAACAGTTGATGCCATTAATGCACTTGAGGCGGGTAAAATAGGTTATCTGGGGCTGGACGTATACGAATTTGAAAAAGGTTTATTTTTTGAAGATCATGTTAATGACCAGCAAAAAGACGAATTGCTGAAAAAGCTGATCGATAACCCTAATGTGCTGGTTACACCGCATCAGGCTTACCTTACCAACGAAGCTTTGCAGGAAATAGCAAACCAAACTATCATTAACCTTGACCTTTGGCAGGAAGAGAAAGTTGCCGGTGATAACTATGCCGGCGATAAGGATTATAAAGCGCAAAATGCCAAAAATTCAAAACTTCTGCGCGATCAAACATACCATCTGCCATGAGCAACATTATAGAACTTACTGATAAATACAACGTTGCCGCACCGCGGTACACCAGCTACCCGACGGTGCCTTATTGGAGCAAAGAGCCCTTTAATAAGGCGAAATGGCTCAAATCTGTAAAAGGCGCCTTTGAAGCCACCAATGCAGGTGATGGTATAAGTATTTATATACACCTGCCCTATTGCGAGAGCTTATGCACTTATTGCGGATGCAATACCCGCATCACCAAAAACCATAAAGTTGAAGAGCCCTATATAAGCGCTGTATTAAAAGAATGGGCCATGTATCGCAGTCAGTTTAGCGAAAAGCCGATTATCCGCGAGATACACCTGGGTGGTGGTACACCAACTTTCTTCAGTCCCGAAAATTTAAACCTGTTAATAAGCGGAATACTCGACGATTCCATCGTACATAAAAATGCCGATTTTGGTTTCGAAGGGCACCCTGGCAATACCAGTGCCGAACACCTGCAAACCTTATATGATCTGGGATTCAGGCGCGTTAGCCTGGGTATACAGGATTTTGATCCAAAGGTGCAGTTCATCATCAACCGGATGCAAACATTCGAAGATGTAAAGGCTGTAACCGATCAGGCCCGCGCCATCGGCTATACTTCCGTCAATTATGATCTGGTATATGGTTTGCCATTGCAATCAATTGAAAGCTTATCCGACACGATCGAAAAGGTTGGTCTGCTGGTGCCAGACAGGATCGCTTTTTATAGCTACGCGCATGTGCCCTGGGTAAAACCTGGCCAGCGTAAATTTACTGAGGCGCATTTGCCATCAGTAGCTGAAAAAAGAGCATTATACGAGCTGGGGCGCCGTATGCTGGCAGCACTGGGATTCCATGACATTGGTATGGACCACTTTGCCCTGCCCGGTGACAGCCTTTTCCGTGCCGAAAAAGACAAGACCCTGCACCGCAATTTCATGGGTTATACCCACCAATATACCCGACTGATGGTTAGTTTGGGTGTATCCTCTATCAGCGATACCTGGGACGCATTTGCCCAGAATGTGAAGAGCGTAGAAGAATATATAGGCTTGATCAATAATAACGAGCTTCCGGTTTTCAAGGGTCATTTTTTGACCGAAGATGACATGATCATCCGCAGGCATATACTGGACATCATGTGTAAAGGCGAAACTTACTGGAACTTTGAAAGGGAATATTCATTTGTACTTGAAGAAGGCCTTGCCCGCATGCAGTCGCTTGCCGACGATGGGCTGATTGAGATCGATTCTAATCACCTTAGGGTGACCCCGCTTGGTAAAAACTTCCTGAGAAATATTTGCATGGCCCTTGATGCCCGCCTTTGGGCCGATCAGCCTACGACACAGCTATTCAGTATGGCCGGATAAAACTATCCGGCCAAGGCTGAAAAATCAAAAAAAATTAAACTGTTTTTCTTTAGGTTCCTGCGCTTTATTGCACAGGAACACCAATTTCTATCAGGCTCACTTTTTGTTCGGCGGCCAGTAATTCATCCAGCATTTTATCCAGGTAATTCCTGCTGAATTCGGTCATGCGTGGTAATAGTTGTTTGTAATAAGATATACCCTGATTCAGCTGCTCTTTAAAGCCTTCAAAATATTTGGCTTTCTTGTCGTTCAGGGTATCCTGGTATCTGGATAATTCTTTGGTAAGGTAATCCACATACAGATTCAGTTCATTGATAAAAATATTACTTCGGGCCGAGTCTTTCAACAGGTCGATCTTCCCATAAATATGGTTCACCATTTCCTGCATTGAATAAATACCCGAAAAATAGGCCAGGTTTGGTCCGGGGCAAATAGCCACAGCCGTGTTTTCGCGCGGTTTTAAAATGCCATTCTGGATATAAACCGTTGCGGTTAATCCTTCACAAAGGCAGGTTTTTTCAGTTACCGCATCAAACTGTTGTTTGTATTCAGCTTCGTTTAACCCTAGTGTCGCTATTTGTTTGATCTTCAGGTCCTGGTATTGGCGCGATGCAGTACAAATAGGCTTTTCGGTGAACTCAGTATTATTACAGAGATATTTCTTGGTACAAGGGCTTCCCGGGCGTCCTTTTAATACCCTGGCTTGTTGCAGGGCTGCTGCGCTGCTCTTCTTAAAGTTATTAAATAAGATCCCTAAGGGCGATACCGCGCTAAGGTAATAATCATCGGCGGTAGCGGTCGCAAGTTTGTTCAGGGTATCATTATCAACGTTAGTAGCTTCGGGCACCAGCAAAAACGGACTGCCCCAGCCTGTTCCATCCAGTTGGTAATAAGTTAGCAGGAAGTTATTTTCTTTGGCTGTACCAATACCTCCCTGTACGCTTATCTTTTGCAATGGCAATGGTACATCAAGGTATCCTTTATTCTGCAATGCATTATTATACATTGAAAATAGTTCGATATGCATTTTTTCCCTTTCAGCTTTAAACTCTCCCAATATCGGACCCAACAGAAAGCCGTCGGTAGCGAAAGCATGGCCGCCACAGTTCAAACCAGACTCGATCCTGAACTCAGATACCCAGATACCTTTTTTAGCCAGGAACTTGGCCTGTATCAATGCCGAACGGTAATTGCTTACTTTAAGAATTACCCTTTTTCGCAATTTTCCATTTTCATCCGGGAAGAAATCTTTGAAAGTCTCAAGGTAGCTGAACAGTTTTGGATTCATACCTGCAGAGATCACCACCGATGAGTCCAGATCGCTTTCAGCAAAGCCACGTAATGCTGCCAGGGCATCAGTATTTTCGTCGCCGGTATAATTGCCGTTTTTATCAAAATTCATCGCATCAACCTTTGCCATGATATTTACATCAATGGCACCTTTGGTCATGCGCTGGCGCAATGCATTTTCAAATAAAGTTCTGCGCTCCTTATCTTCATACTCATTAAGCAGATCATAGCCTTGTTTAAGCGGCGATTTCTCGGGAAGTAAGCTAAAGTAACGTTCGATCTCGCTACCGGGCAATATCGGCTCATTGCGTAGCTGGCTAAACTGTTCATTAACCAAACGGTTTAGCAGGTTCAAATAAGCAGTGATCCTGGCAGAACGGCTGTTATGGGCTGATTTAGTAATAGGCAAATACGCGATCCGATTCATATCGCAATGATATTTGCGCATGCGTTCGATCAATTCGTCGTCAACAATTGAAACAGTTGAAGCTATGCCATATTTAGCCACTTTTAAGGGTGTATCTATGGAATAAGCCAATCCTAAAACGGGTATATGAAAAGTGTGAGACATATTAATTTAAATAGGCGGTATAAAAAAAAGACGGCGAAAGGCCGTCTTTCATAATTTATAATGAATGTATTATATGATTACTATTAATGCAGTTAAAAGTTGAATAGCAATGCTGAAAATGGACAAAAGAATCACGGTACGGATACCTGCACCACCCATAAAAGCAATGATATTTGTAAAGAAACAAGCCATAGTGATAAAGAGTATTGCACTTGGCGCATCATAATAAAAACTCAATAAAGCTGGCAGCGGCAAAAAGAAAATGCCTTGTATTACCATTGCTAAAAAGAACAAAGCTGTTCTGTGTTTTTTCTGGCCATCGGCAAAAACACAAAAACGCTCGTATAAATTGGGATGATTAAGGGTAACATGATCGTTAGTTACCAGGTTTGCTGTAGTGTGGGTATGAAACGTTGCCATGATATTTTGTTTGATCTCTTTACAAAGTTGGCGTTAAAATGGCTGCATAAAATTGACGGGGGTCACGCTGAAATGTGATCCTGATCATAAAACTCTTAACGACAAAAAGCCTGGGCGGCTTTTATAGCAGGGCTTAAATAAGGTATATCTAAAGAAAGTCCGCGTAATACGAACCAGGCCCCCAAAAACAACATAAAATAAGGTACTACCCTATTCATCCTCCGGCGCACATTAACCCCCATAAAACCTGAGCCAACCGTTGCCAGCAACATCAAGGGGAGCGTACCGAGTCCGAAATAAAACATATAGATCATGGCGCTACCTGCCGAGGGCGTATTGATTGCGCCCACCATTGCCAGGTAAACAAACCCACAGGGAAGTAATCCGTTCAACATACCAATAAACAAATGCCCCCATCGATGATTTACAGCATATACCAGCAAGCGGTTTACAAATGATAATGCCTTATTGCCTGCTTGTGACCTGGTAAATGACAATTTAAATAACCTTGAAAATGCAGCCATTAATATTAAAACGCCACTGGCTATGCTCACACCCTGTTGCAGCCCCAGCAACCACAACTGCCGTCCGATGACGCCAATGAGCAAACCAAGCAAACTATAACTGATGATGCGACCAACCTGGTAAATAAACTTATCAAAAATATAGCGGCCGCGCCCGGGGGTGCCACCCGGAATAGCAAAAGCCAGCGGCCCACACATCCCTACACAATGTATGCTGCCAAAAAGGCCGATATAAAATGCTATTGCATAAGCGCTCATTGCACCCTGATCTGTTTTTGGTAAAGGTATCTCTTGCCGTTATTAACCCAGGCAAAGCTTAGATCCCAGCGACCAGTTTTAAATTTTGAAAGGGGGATATCAACCTCATTCTGTGTGTTGCTGTTAAAAGCGATTGCCCGGTCGAGACTTGGGTCTGCAAGGCGTTCAAAATAAACTGTTCCATTGGCGGGAGCAACAAAGCTGATATGCAAATTATCAGAGCTCACCTTTAATTTCGGTTGAACTTTATCGGTGACAACCTGCTTTTCCTGATTGTATACTGAGTCGTAAGCAAGTCCCTTTTCGTAATATTGATGATCGTAATCATCAGAGGACTGGGTGAACATATAAACACCCAAAATGGTAATAAACAACATAAAGGCACCCATACCTAGTACAAGTCCACCTCCCCAGTTTAATTTAATCTTCATCGTACGGTCCTACAAATGTGGTGCTGATGGTATTAAGCACCTGGTTATGATCAATTACGTTTAGTGTGATATCTGTTTTAAGCGAATGAATTTTACTTTCGGGTATCATCAGGAAAAAAACAATTTTAGTTGAACTTTCCTTACCCAATTCACCCGGCGCCTGGATGTATTTGATCTTAACAGCCGGATCAAGCGGCACCAGTTGTACGTGCTGTATTTTATCGGTTTTATTGATAATATCGCCATTATACAAATTACTGATATAATGCCCGGGTTGTTGTTGATAAAGCATTCCGGCTGAACGTAAAACGGTTACATCCACATCTTTGCGCTGGTAAATAAAGTAAGCCAGTATACCGTAAAGCACCAGGATAATGACACTATAGGCTTTCATCCTGGTAGTAATAGTTGGCCTTTTATTTTCCAATATCATGGCCTCCGAATAAAACCCAATGAGGTTTTGCTCGCGGTGTATCTTTTCCATCACCTGATTACAGGTATCAATGCACATGGTACAATTTACGCACTCCAGTTGTGCCCCATCGCGTATATCAATACCCGTTGGGCAAACATCTACACATAGGCCACAGTCGACACAATCGCCTTTTGGTGTTGGATCTTTATGCGATATTTTACCTCTGGGTTCACCGCGCTGAAAATTATAGGCTATTTGCAAGGTATGTTTGTCGGTAAGTACGCCTTGCAGCCGTCCATACGGACAAATAACGGTACATACCAATTCGCGTACCCGGCTGTAAACAAGGTAAAAAGCCAGGGTAAATACCCAGATACTAAAAAATCCAACCCAATGCAGGTTTACCGGTTCGATCATGATCTTGAACAGGTTTTCACTGCCGATCATATAGGCCAGAAATGTATTTGCGATCAGAAATGAAAGAACAAGAAAAATCAGATGCTTTGCTGTTTTCTTTAACAGCTTCTCCTGCGTTAATGGCCCCTCATCTAATTTGCGACGGCTTTTAGGGTCTCCTTCTATCCATATCTCGATCTTGCGAAAAACCATTTCCATAAAAATGGTTTGAGGGCATATCCATCCGCAAAATACACGACCGAAGGCCATGGTAAAAAATACGATGCTGACTATAAAAGCCAGCATGGCCAGCACGAAGAGGAAAAAGTCCTGCGGCCAGAAAGTCTGGCCGATCAGGACAAAATGCCGCTCCATCACATTGATCAGCAATAAAGGCTGACCGTTGATCCGGATATAAGGACCCGCAAAAAAGAGTACAAGATAAATATAGCTCAGCCAGTTACGATAATTGTAAAACTTACCCTTACGAATCAGGGGATACATCCATTTTCGTCGGCCTTTAACGGTTTGCGGTTGGTCGGTTGTTTCCAGATGGCTCATATCCTTATAGCTGCTTTAGTCAAATTTATAATAACAACACTCTTGCAGTGCCGTAACCGCTTGTTTTACCCTTTAGTCGGCAACCTTAACACCTTGCGGTGCTTTTGGGTTTGCCGGGTTAGTACCATGTATAGATTTAACATAGTTAGAAACGTCAGATATCTCTTTTGGTGACAATAGCTTTTCCCAGCTTGGCATCGTATTGATACCGTATTTGATGGTTTTAAATATATCGCCGATCTTGTTACCATGCAGCCAGAAATCGTCAGTCAGGTTTGGACCAATTACACCCTGGCCATCCATACCGTGGCATGGTGAACAGCGGGTAGTAAATATTGATTTTCCGGAGGTTAAAACTGCAGCATCGGTTGTTAATTTAACCGTTTTTTCATCCACGGCAGCGCCGGTTTTGGCCAACAGCGCAGCTTTCTCTTTAGCCGCTATTGCAACTTCATTTTTGTATTCATCATATTGCAATGGTGCGGTTTTAAATACGTGGTATATCAATAAATAGCCGATACCGAAAGCAATGGTTACATAAAACAAATACATAAACCAGGCCGGGGTAGGATTATCTAATTCCTGGATGCCATCATATTCGCCTTCCAGTATCAGCGTATGCTCTTCTGACATTGGTTTAAGCGATAGCAGTTTTATCCAGCGTTCAGAGCTTTCTGCTTTCTTCCTTTCGGCAACAGCAGCAGCTTCTTCTGGTCCAAGTATAGCTTTAGTGATCAGTTTAACAGCTTTCAATACTAAAAACAAAGCGATGATAACTGCTACGAGCGCTACTATAATAGTACCGTAACCAATATAATTCATAGTTTCGGGCGATAATAAACTATCCTCGGCAAAGGCTGGTTGTACGCCCAAAACTAAAAGTGACAGGAATATTAAACGTAGTAGTTTCATGGTTCTAAAATTTTAATGTCGTTTTCGGTACAGTCGTTCAATGGAATATCGCTCATGTAATCTACATGCTGTTTACGCAGGCGCAGGAGCAAAAACGTTACTACTACGAAGAACACAAGGAATATGAAGAGGGAGAACATGAGGTAAGCCTGGTTACCATCAATATGTTCTGTAAATTGCTTAAACATCGTTTTAGTTGTTATTTGCTGTTTTATTTGCCTTGATATCGGTACCCAAACGTTGCAGGTAAGCGATGATAGCTACGATCTCTTTATTATTTTTTACTTTGATGCGGTCTTTTGCAAGGTCATCAGCAATGCCCTGGGCTTGTTTTGTCAGGTCCTGATTAGCAATCTTATCATACCCTGCAGGATATGGCACGCCAATTTTTTGCATTGCCCTGATCTTGGCCGGTGTAGTTGATGTATCCAGTTTTTGTGAGATCAGCCAGCTATATTCAGGCATGATACTTCCAGGAGACATCAGACGTGGATCCATCAGGTGATTATAGTGCCATGAGTTGCCGTATTTGCCACCCTCGCGCTGCAGATCCGGACCGATACGTTTTGAGCCCCAAAGGAACGGGTGATCGTACACAAATTCACCGGCTTTGCTATATTCCCCATATCGCTCAGTTTCTGACCTGAATGGCCTGATGGTCTGCGAGTGGCAGTTGGCACAACCTTCTCTGATATACAAGTCGCGCCCCTGCAATTCAAGCGGCGTATAGGGCTTGACACTGGCAATGGTTGGAATATTGGATGATATTGTCAACGTCGGCATCAACTCAATAAAGGTTCCTATCAGGATCACAACCAAGGCGATAACCATAAACAGGATTGGTTTGGTTTCCAACCTGCGGTGCCAGCGTTCGGTACTTGCTGAAGGATTGATTTTTTCGAGCGGCAATGCTTCTGCAGCTTCATTTGCTACAAGTTTACCCTGTACCGCAGTTTTGTACAGATTAACGGCCATTACAATAACACCAGCAAGGTACATTGCTCCACCTACTGAACGCATTACATACATTGGTATGATACGCAGGGTAGTTTCAAGGAAATTTGGATATTTCAATAAGCCTTCAGGTGTAAATTCTTTCCACATTAACCCCTGAGTAAAGCCAGCCCAATACATCGGCACTGCGTAGAACAAGATACCAAGTGTGCCGATCCAGAAATGGAATGAGGCCCATTTCTTTGAATAAAGCTCGGTTTTGTAAATACGTGGTATTACCCAATACAGTATGGCAAAGGTTAAGAATCCGTTCCATCCCAGTGCACCAACGTGTACGTGAGCAATGATCCAATCCGTAAAGTGACCGATAGCATTTACCTGTTTAAGGGAAAGCATAGGGCCTTCGAAAGTTGCCATACCGTAAGCAGTAAGACCAACAACCATAAACTTCAGGGTAACATCGTCGCGCACCTTGTCCCAGGCGCCGCGCAAGGTCAATAAACCATTGATCATACCGCCCCAACTTGGTGCAATAAGCATAATTGAAAAAACTACGCCCAATGATTGAGCCCATCCTGGTAAAGTAGTATATAATAAATGGTGAGGACCAGCCCAGATATAGATAAATATCAGCGCCCAGAAGTGCAGGATACTCAATTTATAAGAATAGATGGGCCTGTTGGCCATTTTAGGCAGGAAGTAATACATCATACCCAGGTATGGCGTGGTTAAGAAAAATGCAACCGCATTATGTCCGTACCACCATTGTACCAGAGCATCCTGTACACCGGCATAAACCATATAGCTTTTCCAGAAAGTTACAGGTATCTCAACAGAGTTTACGATATGCAATACGGCAATGGTCACAAATGTGGCTATGTAAAACCAAACCGCAACATAGATATGGCGCTCGCGGCGTTTGATAATGGTACCAAACATATTGATACCAAAAACAACCCAAACAATAGTGATCAGTATAT
The DNA here is from genome assembly GCA_903887275.1 of uncultured Mucilaginibacter sp. Lineage (GTDB taxonomy): Bacteria > Bacteroidota > Bacteroidia > Sphingobacteriales > Sphingobacteriaceae > Mucilaginibacter. The sequence continues at coordinate 6,814 of CAISPD010000150.1, read as the reverse complement.
CTATCGGCCATTCAAGTTCGGCATACTCATGCCCGGAGGTAAAACCCAAAGGCAGCGTAGCTACTGCTGAAACAATGATCAGTTGCCATCCCCAAAAGTGAATTTTTGAAAGCGTGTCGTTAAACATGCGCGCTTTCATTAATCGCTGCAGCGAATAATAGATGCCCATAAATATGGCATTTCCTACAAAGGCAAAGATCACTGCGTTAGTGTGCAGTGGCCTGATACGCCCGAAAGTTGTGTATTGGTTATGCATGTTCAATCCGGGACTAAACAGCTGCACGGCTATGATAAGCCCTACCAGCATGCCAATGATACCCCAGATCACCGATGCGATACCAAAATTCCGAACGATCTTGTTGTCGTAATAAAATTTTTCCGGTTGCATATAATTTTAATTTGTGTGTAAGATTTTTATCGCCGTAAAATTATCCATGACGATTTGATGACAGAATGACCAATGTTTGTACTAAAACGTGATGCTTATCACTTTTTATCTTCTTCTATTGGTTCATCATCTAATAAAATGCGAACTGATGGCGTGTACAGGTCGTCATGTTGTCCGTGCCGCTGGGCCCAAAAAAAGGCACCCAGAAATATAAGTGCCAGAAGCACGCTGCACCCGATCAAAAAATAAATGATACTCATCGTAATTTTCTCCTTTTTGCTGCCAAATGAGTGGCTATACTGGTAAATGAAATTATTGTAACGGTGCTAAGGGGCATTAAAATAGCTGCAATGAGTGGCGACAGTTTTCCGCTTACGGCGTAACTTAAGCCTACCAGGTTATAGCTCAATGAAATACAGAATGATCCATAAACAACACGAAGTGTATCCTTCGAAAATTTAAAAAACTGCGGCAGGCGGCTTAGTGCCCTGCCATCAAGGATTGCATCGCTACCCGGCGAAAAATTATTAACGTTATCGGTAATTGCTATGCCTAGATCACTCTGTTTCAACGCGCCGGCATCATTTAAGCCGTCGCCTATCATCATTACTTTACGACCCCGCTCCTGCTGATTTTTTATAAAATCCAGCTTGTCTTGTGGCGACTTCTCGAAAAACATCAGATCGGGGTTGAACATACCCGAAAGTGCTTCCCTCTCATGCCCGTGATCACCAGACAACAGGTATATATTATAAGTCTTGCCAAGCGAGTTTATAATTTCAAGACCGTCGCGATATTGCTGTTTGATGCTGAAAAACCCGATGTACTGTCGATCGATACGCAGATGCACTTCGGTAGTATCGGTATTTGATTTGCTTTGGAAGCCCCCTTTTATAAACAAACGACTTCCAACATCAACCAAATGGTTATCAATAGTGGCAGTAATACCTTTGCCCGGAGTTTCGAAATATGAACTTGTACCAAGGCGTTGTGTACCTTCCCAATATTGGCAGATAAGCCTGCTTAAGGGATGCCCTGAATTAGCGCATACCGAATAGATCAATTGCTTTTGGTATGCAGTAACATCTCCATGCAGGATAATTCTGTCGGCTCCGGCAACGGTAATTGTACCGGTTTTATCAAAAACAATAGTATCTATATGGGCCAGTTGCTCAACAACTGCTGTATTTTTAAGATAGAAAAGGTTTTTATCCAAAATACTTAATGCTGCCGACATGGTAAACGGCGTGCTAAGTGCCAGGGCACAAGGACAGGCGATGATCAAAACTGCTGTAAACGCTGAGAGCGCCCGGTGAAAGTCAGTTGGCAACCAAAAGAAAAGCGAACCAAATGCCACCGCTAACAAAACAATGGTGAAATATTTACTGATAGTTTCGCTGAACGTTTTAGTACGATTTTGCCGGGTAAGTGTAAAGGCTTCGTTGTTCCATAGCCTCGTCAGGTAGCTTTGAGATACCGGTTTTACTACTTCAAGTTCAATAGCTTCGCCTGTTTGGCGGCCACCGGCATAGATAACCTCGCCTAAAACCTTATTGACCGGCAACGACTCGCCGGTAACAAAGCTGAAGTCAATACGGGCGTCACCTTTCAAAAGTATAGCATCGGCAGGTATGATCTCGTTATTTCTGATCAGGATCCGCTGACCAACTTTTATGTCAGCAAGCGATACAGAACGTTCGGCTCCATTTTCATCAGTTACCTGAACCGCAACAGGAAAAAATGAGCGATAATCGCGTTCAAAAGAAAGGTGGTAATAGGTTTTGCGTTGAACAAATTTTCCGATCAGCAGAAAAAACACCAATCCGCAGCAAGTATCAGCAAAGCCTGATCCATTGTGTGACAATATTTCAAAAGCTGTCCTTAAAAACAATACCGCAATACCCAAAGCAAGCGGAAAATCAATGTTCAAAATCCTGTTCTTCAGGTTTGCCCAGGCAGATCGGAAGTAATCTATGCCGCAATAAGCAACAATAGGCACACAGAATGCCAGGTTCAAAAGACCAAAAAAGTATCTGAATGATTGCTCATAATGCGAAATACCAAGGTACTCGGGGAAACTGAGGAGCATAACATTGCCAAAACAAAATCCGGCAACGGCTATTTTTTTAACCAGATTATCTTTACTCCCTACGGTTTGCTTTTTGATCACATCCTGTAAACTGATCAACGGTTCGTAGCCAATACTGTCAAGCAGTGCAACTACGCTATGCAGGTTGGTTATGTTATTATCGAAACGAATATTAACCTGTTTTCGCAGGAAATCGACCCTGCTGTAGTGAATTGCCGGGTCGAGCTTATTTAAATGTTCAAGCAACCAGATACAGGAACTGCAATGAATAGCAGGTATATAAAAAGTAACGATGGTGAATTTATCATCGGCATAGTCGATCAGGTCTTTGGCAATATCAGGTTCCTTCAGATAATCGAAACGCGGACTTAATTTATCCTTGGTAGCTCCGGGATGCTTATTAAAGGTATAATAGTTACTTAACCCGCTTTGTGACAATATGGAATATACTTCGCGGCAACCATTGCAGCAAAAGACTTTTTCATCAGGTCCGGCAAATTCTTCTTCACAATCATTTCCACAATGATAGCAATGTAGTTTTTCAAGGATGCGACTATCTTTCATTCTTAATGTTGATCGCATCAAAAATGAAGCTTAAGAATAAGCCAAAGAATGACAGCAATAGCCTCAAAAAGTGATCCTGATCATTTTTTGGCTTTTAGCAATGCTGAGAATGACCTATATTATTGATAGACCGAGCTCTATTGAATATCGGGCAATACTAATAAAGGTATGGTTATCCTATCGGCCATTTTTTTGGTATGACTACCGCCGAATAACCTACCGAGATATGATTTTTCGCGATGTACCATGACTAAAATATCAACATTACCAAAATCGCATAGCCAGCTGAGCCCTTCCTCCGGCTTTTCAGCTTTTACTAATCGATAATATATAAATGGGTAATTTGCTTTGTTAGATAATTCGAGCAGAAAGCCTTCTATTTGCGATTTAGAATCAAAAGGAGGCTCATTTTCGCTATAAACATGGGTGATCAATAATTCGGCATGCAATAGTTTAAGTAGTGGAATAAGGTTAAATATCGCCTGCAAGTCTTTTTTCGGATTCTTGAAATCAGTGGCAAATGCCATTTTTCTGATTGGTAAATACGATGCCAGACCCGGCACCAGCAACAATGGGTATGAAGCATAATCGATCAGATGGCTGGCATTGTTTCCCATAATAGCACCCTCGATACCTTTTTGCCCATGGGTGCCACAAATAACAAGGTCTATATGCTGATTGCTTACTATATTATTCATCACATCAGTTACCTTACCTGCCGCTTCGATTAATTCTATTTCCGGCGAATAACTTCCATTTGAGTCTAATTTCCGCAAATTGATCGCCAGGCCATTAAGGCTACTTTCACTATCATGTTGTAAATCATCCTGATCGTACTCCGGCCATACAACAACACCTGCTTCAGTAAGTGAGGCCGGAACAATAAATGCATTACACAAAATAAGTTTTGTCTTTAATGCAGCTGCAAGTGCATAGCCATATTTTGCAGCATTATTTGCATTTGCCGAAAGGTCAGTGGCTATCAATATTTTTTCCATTTTGATGAATTTTGAGCGTCAGTGTAGTATTTTTAGGGTATAAGGCCATTTCGAGGCTTTTATCCATATCATATACATCTTTGTAATCAATAACCAGTCCTTCGGCAACTTCGCAGGTGAGGTAGGTTACTTTTATTGGAACCGGCCTTTTGAGAGATATGTTTCGGGTAAGGTGTTTTTTTAATGCTTTTTGAAAAAGAGCCATTTTTGCAGCATCCTTTTCAAAGGTCAATAGCATTTCTGCAAGTTGCCATGCATTTTCTATGCGTACACAACTTCGGCCAAAAGGGCGTTCCTCTGGTATAAAAAGTTGATGTTCGGGTGAATCGTGCAGGTAAATATCATACACATTTTTGAAATGAAAAACCAGTTGCCCCATCGCATAATCGCAGCCGGATGATTGCCGGGCATAATATTGTTCGGGATGCTTAATAATGGTTAGCAACTGGTTCCTGCTTATTTTAACGTAGTTATTAAATCGATCATAAATAACATAATGGTTGTTCTCAAGGTATGCCGTATCGCGTAAGGCATTTGGCAACAGCTGGTTAATAAAAATCTGCTTTGCTATTTTCCATTCCGGAAAAGTTGTAAGGTAAGTGATATTACTATTTAGTGTAGGCGTAGGTGCAGTTGTATTTCCAACAACAGCTTTAAATTTATAACTCGCCTCGGGGCGCTGGTAGGTCAACGTATAGGATGGAATATTGATCTGGATATAAATATTGGTATCAATAGATGCCCAGCGCAGGCGCTCCATGTTGATGGCAATTTTGGTGACTTCAGCTTCGGGTGTTTGATAACAGTCGGCTTTATAAACGCCCCTCAGCTGGCGTAGTTTATCTTGCATTGCCGAATATTGTTTTGAATGTGGTTGAGCACTTTCAATAGCAGCAATAAACTGAGGTTGTTGCTTTGCTGATAGTAAAGCTGTTTCAGCATGGAATGAAAGCCCCAGCCCCTCGTCGATCCTGTCGTTTGAAAATTCGGGATTTAGTTTACCAAAATGTAAATTATTCATCAGGGCTATCAAAGCGTCGGTAAGTAGGATATCAAATTTTGCCTTTTTGGCGTTGCTGATCTTAGCCGGCTCTTCGATCATAGTATGTAATGGTTCATACAATAATTCTTCGGGGTGATAGTCGGCTGGTGATAACCCATATTGAAGTACGCAATCTAACAACATCATCGCCTGCCAGGTTTGACGGGTATTACTTTGACAAACCCAGGCGGTTTCCTGTCCGTAAATAGTATAAAATCGCATTACTGATTTGGGATAATGCAGCAACAAAACCGACTTGTTAATACCCAGATATCGCCGTATAAATGCGTTTACCGATGTATCCGTGTCGCCTCGGCTATTTTTGGCGATCCTGCTACCGTAAGCAAATTCGGTATGCAGGGCAAATGCTACAAGTGTTACTATCAACAGTTTGTTTAGCCCGCCTTTACAACTTTTTAAGGTTATCTTTTTCATGACGATATACCTTTTGATGTAGTAAAATTGAGTATTAAGGCTCCCTTAAACAATGACCTCGCTCATGTTATTTGTTGACAGCAAACATGTTAGACAAAATTTAATAATGGCTATTGCAGCAGGGTTTGCTTTAGAAGTAAGAAAGACCTTCGATAAGGTTTGCAGGGGAAACTAATCAGTCACAAATCGAAAAAACAAATTATAAATAAATTTTTATTGTTATTCAATAAAATTTTATTTATAATTGCAGAGCCAAAAGATAAATCATATGAAAATAGAAATCAGCACCAAACAAATTTTAAAATTACTGTATGTTCTTTCCTGGATCATATTTGTAGGGGTATGTATTGAAGCCGGGGGCTTTTTAGTCAATACCTTTTATACGCTTGTTATCAATAATATCGATGCCAGGTATTATTGGCCGGGCATCAATTTTTCGGCTCTGTATAAGTTTGACCCCGGATACTTTTTTGTCCAAACTTTGCTAATGATCATCGTAGCAATTTTCAGAACGCTGATATTTTACCTGATCATCAGAATACTTCATAATAAAAAACTCGACTTAGCCCAACCATTCAATAACGAAGCTGCCAGCTTTATTTTGAGATTATCTTATCTCGCATTAGCCACTGGATTATTTTCGTGGTGGGGCGTTAAATATGCAGCCTGGCTGGTAACCAAAGGAGTTGCAATGCCTGACATTCAGACACTACGACTAGGTGGAGCCGATGTTTGGCTTTTTATGGGCGTTACCCTATTTGTAATAGCGCAGATTTTTAAGCGTGGCGTAGAAATTCAATCAGAAAACGATCTAACTATATAAGGATGTCAATAATAGTAAACCTTGATGTGATGATGGCCAGGCGCAAAATGTAGTTGAACGAACTTTCAGAAAAAGTGGACCTGACACTGGCAAACCTTTCCATACTCAAAACCGGAAAAGCAAAAGCGATCCGTTTTAGCACGCTTGAAGCCATATGCAAGGCTTTGGACTGTCAACCCGGTGATCTGCTGGAATATTCAAAAAATGATCAACAAATTATTTAGATAGGTTTTTAAACGAAATCTTTATGAAGAACATGAGTATACATCTTAAGAAATATACCAGCTTGGTTGCAATCATAACGTTAACATTAACCATTGCAGTATCGTCAGCCTTTAAGGTGATTGATGTTACCGATCGCTTATCAAAAACAGCTGTATCGGAATTAAATGCTATATCACTTCGAATTGACCTCCATATTCTAATTTCGAGCGACAAGATTGAAGCTTTGAGGAACCTTATTATCGATCGGCAT
>CAISPD010000149.1 GCA_903887275.1 uncultured Mucilaginibacter sp. | reverse complement strand
TATCCTTACATGCCGCAAATGACGAAAAACGCAATACCATAATGCCTATCAATGAGCAAAATTCGTTAAAAGCATTAGCCGAGGCATTGAAATACTATTTTGCCAAAACAAAAAACCCGGTAACCTACGAGTATATTGTCTTTAATAATTTTAATGATGAGTTGCAGGATGCGATGGAATTGGCCAAATTCTGCAAGCATGTGCCCTGTAAGGTAAACATCATCGAATATAACCCTATTTCTTTCGCCAGTTTCCTCAATGCCGGTGAAGATAAAATAGAAGCTTTTGCCGAATACCTGCGCAGCCAGGGAGTAATCACCAATATACGTCGCAGCCGGGGCAAGGATATTGACGCTGCCTGTGGTCAGCTGGCAATAAAAGAAGAGGCAAAATCTGAATCGATTTAAGGCAATATTTTTTTATCTGCTTCAGTCATGCTAAATTCATCACATGAATTGGAAAGGAGGCTACCTGGCCGATTTCGTTTCTTTGATATTCCCCGATCTCTGCCAGTCTTGCAAATCAACGCTGGTCAAAGGTGAATACCTTATCTGTACCAATTGCAGGTATGATCTGCCCTTGACAAATTTTCACCAAAAGTCTGATAATATCGTTGCACAGCAATTTTGGGGCAGGATCAATGTCGAGGCGGCTTATGCGCTCTGTTATTTTATCAAAGGCGGTAAAATGCAGCACCTGATGCATCAGTTCAAATACAAAGGAGTACAAAACATTGGCAGGCTGCTTGGCAATATTGCGGGAGAACAACTATCTGAAAATGCCGTTTTTAATTCCATTGATTTGATCATTCCGGTGCCATTACACAAAAAGAGGCAAAAGCAGAGGGGGTATAATCAAAGCACTTGTTTCGCCGAGGGTATCTCAGAAAAATTAAACAAACCTGTAATTGAGAATAACCTCATAAGATCAAGAGTAACGGAAACACAAACTCATCGTGCACGCTTCTTACGTTTTGAAAACATGCAGGAAGTGTTTTATGTTTATGATCCCCAAAAACTAAAAAACAAGCATGTGCTGCTTGTTGATGATATTGTAACTACCGGCTCAACCCTGGAAGCCTGTGGCAACGAATTATTAAAAATTGAAGGCTTAAAACTTAGCATCGCCACTATAGCCTATGCCGAATAAGACACGATTTTAAGACACGATTTTGGGATTTAATAAATTTGAAGTATTATCTGGCGAAAATTAGCCGCTCACAACTACCCAATAACTGATACCCGATAACTGATACCTGATCACCAATCAACTAACCTTCTGATACTTCGTAAGCTTATCATATAAGCCCTTGGGGTCAAATGGCTTCAGGATATAGTCGTTCATTCCCGAGTTTTCGATCTCATTGATCTCGCTGTTAAGCATGGAAGCCGTAAGTGCAATAATTGGCAATTGCTGGTAAAAAGCATCTTCTTTGGAACGGATGATCTGAGTTGCTTCAATGCCGCCCATTACCGGCATGTGTATGTCCATCAAAACCACATCGATCTGATGATTGGTTTCGAGTTTTTCGATTGCTTCCTCGCCGTTTTCGGCAAATTCAATTGAAGCACCCCATTTGGTAAGTACTTTATTGATGAGAAGTCTGTTTATTTGGTTATCATCTACAACCAAAACAGTTATTTGCAAACCTGTTTCCACGGTATTAATAGGATTAGTGGTATCTAAATGCTCTTTATCAAACTTAAGGGTAAACCAGAAAGTAGAACCCTTTCCAAGGACACTGTCAACATGGATATTAGCACCATGCAGTTCTATCAGCTTCTTGGTTATTGCCAGTCCAAGACCGGTTCCGCCATATTTACGGGAGGTATCCGATTCAGCCTGTTTAAACGACTCAAAGATGGTGTTTATTTTGTCATTTGCAATGCCTATACCGGTATCTGTAATAGCGAATCGTATTTTAACATAATTGTCTGCCTGTCCAATTACCTGAGCGTCAATGGTCACGCCGCCGGTTTCGGTAAACTTAACAGCGTTACCAACCAGATTTAGCAATATCTGGCACAATCGTGTACGATCGCCAATGATAGTTTGCGGTATGGCGCTATCAACGTTATTTCTGATATATATCTTCTTTTCACTTGCGTTAAACTGCATAGAGCTGGTTATGCTTTGCACCAATTCATGCAGCTCAATTGTTGTACGCTCTAATTCAATATTGCCGGTTTCTATTTTGGTAAAGTCAAGTACATTGTTGATCAGTGTCATCAGGTTCTCGGCCGAGAACTTTAGTATACCCAGGTTCTCCCGATGAATCTCCTCTGAATTATTGTCCAACAGCAAGTGTGACATTCCGATAACAGCATTAAGCGGCGTACGTATCTCGTGACTCATTACCGAGATGAACATATCCTTGGCCTTGCTCAATTGCAGGGCCTCTTCCCGTGCTGCTATTAGTTCTATTTCGGCTTTTTTCTTCGCCGTTATATCAATAATAACCTCTATGTATTTGTCAATATTCCCATTTTTATCCAGTATTACTGAGTTAATGACCGATATCCAAAGGGGTTTTCCGTCTTTACGATGCACCAATAAATCAACCTCAAAAGATTGCTTTGCCCGCGATAATTCCCGCGATTTTTGAATAACTGATACGTCAGTCAGTTCACCTTTCAAAACATCGCCCAAACGCTTGCCTTTGGCATCTGTGATGGTATATCCGGTAATGCTTTCAAAAGCGTTATTTACCCATTCAACTTTTCCCGAACGGTCATTGATAACTACCCCGCTGGTAGTGCTGCTGGCCACAAGCGAGAGCATATTATTTTGCTCTTCGGTTTTTTTGCGTTCGCTTATATCAACCATAACGCCTACCTGGCGCTCAATGTTTCCGGTTTCGTCCAGCAGTGGCGTATTAGATATATGTACCCAAACTGGGCTGCCATCTTTGCGATAAACCTGCAGTTCTATTTCATAAGGTTGATTATACTTTACTGCAGTAAGTGCCGTATTGTAAACATCCATATCGGTCTCGGCACCTATCAATAGGTTATCGTAGGCCTTCCCAAGCATTTCATCAAGCGTATACCCTATCAGTTTTTCCTGAGCCTCGTTGATCCATATGATCTGTCCTTTTCCATTTCTGATGATGATGCCACTCGGCGATTTGCGGGCTGCAAACGACAAAATATCAAGGTCTGTTTCTGCTTTTCGCTGTGAGGTGATATCCGTTCCGCTCGCATACCATTTTCCTTCTTTAAAATTGAGTTGCCATCCCAGCCATTTGATATCGCGGCTGGTACTCAGCACCGGCGTTTTTATTTCAAACGATTTCTGATGCTTCTCAAAGCCTCTTTTGATCATCTGGCGTGCCGAAACAGTTATGCCTTCAGAAAATAAATTCCAGAAAACATGTCCGTTTGCCTGTGCTGCGGTATATCCCAGTATATCAGCAGCAGCTGCGTTGATCATTTCTATACGAAAGTCGCGGTCCATCACGCAATGAATAGCAGCAGAGGTATTAACAAGGTTTTGAAGGTCCTTTTCACGACGACGGATCTCCTTTAATTCCTTCCGCTTTCGGGTTAAAACAAGGTGCGAAACTACGTTATCGGCCAGGGTGCGTAATGCCTGCAATTGTTCCTCAGTTAATTTACGCGGCACAAGGTCCATCACACACAATGCCCCTAAACGGTAACCGTCAGGATCGATCAATGGTGCACCTGCATAAAAACGTATATGCGGCTCTTGTACTACAAAGGGGTTATTGCTTAAGCCTGGGTGCAGCCGAAGGTCGCCAATTTCCAATACCTGGGTACCGTTAATAGCGTGGTTGCAAAATGCATCGGCACGGGATATTTGCTTCAGATCAATTCCAACACTGGATTTTACCCATTGTTTATCTGCATCAATAAAAGTAATGAGCGCCAGCGGAGCCTGACAGATGTAAGAAACCAGACGGGTAATTCCGTCCAGTTCTTTCTGCGGCGAGGTGCCTGAAAATTGGTAAGCACTAAGGGCGTCTAAGCGTTTATCTTCTGAAAATGCAGTTTGTGTTCTATTCACGTTTCAATTAATCCGAGTCGTTGCGTCGGTATAATGGAAAATCTTCCATCAACCGATGCACCTTTTTACGTATTTTACGTAAAGAAGGTTCATTCTCGGGATCAATTAATACTGCATCAATTAGCTCAACAATTTGCTCCATTTGCTTTTCTTTTAAACCGCGTGTAGTGATAGCGGCTGTGCCTACACGGATACCTGAAGTAACAAATGGCGACTTATCGTCAAACGGAACCATATTTTTATTTGCGGTAATATCAGCTGCAACGAGGGCATTTTCTGCTGCCTTGCCAGTGATATTTTTATTGCGAAGATCGATCAGGATGAGGTGGTTATCAGTACCCCCTGAAATAATCTCGTACCCACGGGCAGTTAAGGCTTTTGCCATAGCGGCTGCGTTCTTTTTCACTTGCAGGATGTATTTCATGTAATCCTCGCTCAGTGCTTCACCAAATGCAATTGCTTTAGCAGCAATAATATGTTCGAGAGGACCACCCTGAGTACCCGGGAAAACGCCCATGTCCAGTAAGGACGACATCATGCGTGTCTCGCCTTTAGGGGTTTTGTAACCAAATGGGTTTTCAAAATCCTTACCCATTAAAATGATACCACCACGCGGGCCACGTAAAGTTTTATGCGTTGTAGTGGTTACTATATGGCAATGCGGCATAGGATCGTTCAGTAAGCCACGGGCGATCAAACCAGCAGGGTGCGAAATATCTGCCAAAACCAATGCCCCTACCTTATCGGCAACGCGGCGGATAAATTCATAATCCCAATCACGCGAATAAGCCGAAGCACCACAGATGATCAGTTTTGGTTTTTGCTCTAAAGCAACTTTTTCTAATTGCTCATAATCAATACGTCCGGTTTCCTTTTTTACCCCATAAAAATGAGGCTCATAAAGTTTACCCGAAAAGTTTACAGGCGAGCCATGTGTTAAATGCCCCCCGTGAGAAAGATCAAAACCCAAAATTTTATCGCCGGGTTGAAGTACAGCCAGCATCACCGCAGCATTAGCCTGTGCGCCCGAATGTGGTTGTACATTTGCCCACTCGGCATTGAACAGTTGCTTTGCGCGATCGATCGCAATATTCTCTATCTCGTCAACAACCTGGCAGCCGCCGTAGTAGCGTTTGCCTGGTAAACCTTCGGCATATTTGTTGGTCGCAACCGATCCGGCCGCTTCCATTACCTGCCTGCTGACAAAATTTTCAGAAGCTATCAGCTCTATACCTTCTTCCTGGCGTTGTTGCTCTTCATCAAGCAACTTAAAAATCAATTTATCTCTTTTCATCTGGGGGTTAAAATCGGGCGCTAAGATAAGAGTTTAAGCTGAAAGGTAAAGGGTTAATGGTGAAAGGTGTGGTGATTGGTACCAGGTATTGGGTACCAGGTATTGGATATCAGCTATGGAGGGATTAGGCTGCTGATATCCAGAAATTATTGAAACCGAGGCCTACCTGTATCCTGATGAGGTCCTGCTGGAGCATTTCGAGGACGGCCAGAAAATTGTAGACAAAATGTACCTTGTTTTCAGATCTTTTGGCGATCGACTTGAAATCGAGTCGTTCATTGATGCGCAACAGGTCATTGATGGCCCGCTTCTGCTCTTCAATGGTATATGGATATTGAACAACGGTATGGGTAACTTCCTCCGTACGGTTTTGATGGCGTTTGGATATGCGGTCAAAAACCATCATTAATTTGTATAAACTTATCTCCGATAATTCTTCACCCGGCACGGTCACTTTATCCACCTGCTGCAGGTCGTGGGCAATATTACCGCGTTTTTCGCGAGCGAACCGATCGTCTTCAAGGGGACGTAGTTGTTCGCATATCTCTTTGAATTTCTTGTATTCTATCAGTTTCCGTATCAGCTCAGCTTTAGGGTCGTGTTCCGTTCCTTCCTCTGCTTCGTAACGCGGAAGCAGCATTTTGGCTTTGATGCGCATTAGTGTTGCTGCTACAAAAATAAACTCACTGGCCAGCTCCATATTCAGGCTATTCATCTCGTGGATATAATTCAGAAAGTCGTCGGTGATACGGGCTATAGGTATATCCTGAATATCCAGTTCATCGCGTTCAATGAAAAATAACAACAAGTCGAAGGGCCCCTCAAACTGGGGTAACTTTATAGCAAAACTTTCTTCGGTCATCACAAATCAAAAGTAAATGCAATTAACTTGCTTCGTCTGCAAAAGTTATTAAGAAACGAAAAAGAACGTGGAAAACTTTTGGACGATACACCCGGGGAAAAGGCTTATCATTACATTGTAAAACGTTTTGAAAAAGCGAGATATACAGCTAAGATTTATCTTAAATAACCATTTC
>CAISPD010000148.1 GCA_903887275.1 uncultured Mucilaginibacter sp. | reverse complement strand
TCAAAGATTTCTATAATGTTAGTCGGGTGTACCCTTTTGTAAAAGGGGGTCTTTTTTAAAATATCATCAAAATATTAATTGATGAAAAAATTCAATTTTTACCTGACCTAAACTCGAAATTTTAAAAATCGTGTTGATTTTCTGTATTCTGACCACATTTTGGCTCAATCGGACATAATTTAACAAAATTAGACATCTTTCAATCTAAATGGCCTTTGAAAAAAAGCCCAAAAATCGAACATAATCGCCCAAACAAAAATGCCAATGCAAATGGCTGATAAAACACGGACAACTAAACTGGCAAATAACGAGGTACTTCGCTTTATTTTTTCTGCTGGAACAGCCTTTCTGGTAGATATATTGGCTTTCCATTTGCTTTACCATTACCTGCTTTTTCATGAATCTTATTTTTTTGCTTCTTTCACGCTAAGCAATTACACGCTTTGTTTGGCAATTTCTTTTTTCCTTGGGGTGGTAGTTAATTTTTTGATCACCCGTTATCTGGTGTTTTACCAATCGAGTTCGCGGCCTTCAAAACAGTTTGTTCGTTTTGTCATGGTAGCAATCATGGGGTATTTTGCTAACCTGGCAGTGATCAGGTTTTTGATCGAAAAGCTGCATCTAAACCCTGATATATCCCGTATCACAGCCGCTTTGAGCTTGTTTTTTGCCAGCTTTTTTATTCATAAGCTATTTTCATTCAGCTTAACTTTGCGACGTCATGAACCTTGAAAATATTACCCAACAGGTAGTCGAAATATCAAAAATTGCCGGTGATTTTATCCGACGCGAGCGGCAAAGTTTTGATCCCGCCAAAATTGAATATAAAGGGCTTAACGACCTGGTGTCTTATGTAGATAAAGGAGCCGAAAAACTGATCGTTTCGGGCCTTGAAAAAATATTACCTGAAAGTGGTTTTATAACCGAAGAAAAAACCACAACCAAACGCGGCGAACGTTTTAACTGGATCATTGATCCATTAGATGGGACAACCAACTTTATTCATGGTGTACCTACGTACTCGGTTAGTATAGCATTGCAGGAATATAGTGAACTGGTAGCTGGCGTAGTTTACGAAGTAAACCTGGATGAATGCTTTTATGCTTGTAAAGATACTCCTGCTTATCTTAATGGCAGGGTCATCAACGTGAGTAATATCCCAACCCTGGCCGGAAGTCTTGTTGCCACCGGATTCCCTTATTATAATTTTGAAAAGCAAGCCGCCTATATTGAATTGTTCACCGAACTGATGCGCAGTTGCCACGGCCTTCGCAGACTAGGTTCGGCCGCCGTAGACCTTGTATATACGGCATGCGGACGATTTGAAGCCTTTTATGAATATAACCTTAATGCCTGGGATATTGCGGCAGGTGTAGTTATAGTTAGACAAGCAGGTGGCGAGGTCGTCAATTTCAAGGGTGGAAGCGAGGTGATCGAATCGCGTCAACTGCTTGCAACCAATGGCAGGATAACAGAGGAAATGTTGACCATGGTTCAGAAATACTTTTAATGCATTAAGGGCCAAAACCGGCGCAGTAAATACTACAGCGCCTCTGATACCACTTCTGTTACCTCAGGAACCATTCTTTTCAAAAGAGCTTCGATGCCGGCCTTTAGCGTAACTGTGCTTGACGGACATCCGCTGCACGAGCCGCGCAATTCAACGGTCACAACACCTTCGGTAAAGGATTTGTAGGCGATAGCACCGCCATCCTGCTCCACAGCCGGACGTACATAATCTTCCAATATCTGCTGAATTTTGATCTCGGCATCAGTACCTTCAAAAACAACATCAGCCTTTTCTTCAACCTGTGCCTTTAACTCAGATTCAACAGCACCTTTAACAAATTCCTTTAAGATCGGTTCAACGTCGGCCCATTCAGTTCCTTCTGTTTTGGTAACAGTAACAAAATTGCTGGCAAAAAATACGCCGTTAACAAACGAAAACTTATATAATTCTTTAGCGAAAGGAGAGCTTTCGGCACTTTCTTTTGTTGGATAATCTACACTGCCATTGATCAGCAACTTGTTCACAATGAACTTCATGGTTGCCGGGTTTGGAGTCGATTCTGTATATACGTTGATATTCATCTGATGCTATTAAAGTTTAAAAGACAAAGTTATACAGGTTTTTGATTTTCCAGCAGAACACCAGTAGTTTTGACGGGCTTGTGACGTTTTGGTCATTTGCTGTGCGTCATTTGGTATTTGTCATTGGGCATTGGTCATTTGTAGAAGCGACAGGCAAATCTGTGCAATCATCAAAATCGCCCTAAATCTGTGATTTAAATACCGGTATAGGTATAAGGACTAACCTGCCTGATCTCTGCTTTAACTGATTCACTTACCGCCAGCGTGTCTACAAAATCAGAGATGGTTTGGGCATTGATGCTTGCGTTGGTGCGGGTTAATTCTTTCAGGGCCTCGTATGGGTTTGGATAGCCTTCCCGGCGGAGTATCGTTTGTATCGCTTCGGCAACTACTGCCCAGTTGGCTTCCAGATGGGCGGTGATCACCGGTTCGTTCAATAACAGTTTACTCAAACCTTTCAGAGTCGATTTGATCGCGATCAAACTATGCGCTACCGGCACACCAATGTTGCGCAGTACGGTAGAGTCGGTCAGGTCTCGTTGCAAACGCGAAACAGGCAATTTGGCGGCTAAATGCTCAAACAAAGCATTGGCGATACCCAGATTACCCTCCGAATTTTCAAAATCAATGGGGTTTACCTTGTGCGGCATTGCTGATGAACCTACTTCGCCCGCTTTGATCTTTTGTTTGAAGTAATTCATCGAGATATAGGTCCATATATCCCTGTCGAGGTCGATCAGGATGGTATTGATGCGCTTCAGTGCATCGCATTGGGCTGCAAAATTGTCGTAGTGCTCGATCTGGGTAGTAAATTGCGAACGGCTTAGCCCCAGTATATTATTAACAAAATGATTGCCAAATTGCTTCCAGTCGATATTTGGATAAGCCACATGGTGCGCATTGAAATTACCTGTAGCACCTCCAAATTTTGCCGAATAGGGGATTTGTGACAGCAAATGCAATTGCCCTTCCAGGCGCTCTACAAAAACCTGTATCTCTTTGCCCAAACGTGTTGGCGAAGCCGGCTGACCGTGGGTATGTGCCAGCATTGGGAGCTTTGCCCAATCAGCAGCATAGGATTTAAGCTGGTCCAAAAGCTCGTTGACAGCCGGCAGGTAAGTTTCGTTGATCGCCAGTTTAAAGGTATAGGGGATAGTAGTGTTATTGATATCTTGTGAGGTTAAGCCAAAGTGAATAAACTCCTTGTATTTTTCGAGGCCCAGTTTATCAAACTCTTTCTTGATAAAGTATTCAACTGCCTTAACATCGTGGTTGGTGATCTTCTCAATGTCTTTGATACTTTGGGCATCCTGCTCCGAAAAATTTTGATAGATGGCGCGTAACTTTTCTGATACATGATGGTCAAAATCGTGTAACTGTGGCAAAGGGAATTCGCAAAGCGCAATAAAATATTCGATCTCGACAAAAACGCGGTATTTGATAAGCGCATATTCCGAGAAGTAATCAGCCAGTTTTGCAGTAGCGTTACGGTAGCGACCATCAATGGGGGATATTGCTGTAAGCGGGGAAAGCGACATATAGAAAATTTTAGGCAAAGGTAACAAATCGTTACGGCATTGAAATAGGGTAGGTTCTTTGATATGGATTTGTCATCCGATTATAATTTCCCAAATGGAAACTTTGAAATCGAAAAATGTTTCCATAGTTTTGTTTCGTTATGTCAAATAGTCAAATAGAGCGGATAATTTCGGGCGGCGAGGATCTCTTTTTAAGAAGTGGCATCAAAAGCGTAACGATGGACGATATTGCCAGGCACCTGGGAATGTCTAAAAAAACCATCTACCAGTTTTTTAAAGATAAAAATGAACTGGTTTTGGCGCTGCTAAAGAAAAAGTTGAAGGAAGACGAAGAGAATATGGCGCTGATCATTAATAATTCGACCAATGTGATCGAAGAAATGATCACCATGATGAAGTGCCATGAGGAATTATTTTCAAAGATCAATCCTGCTGTCATCCACGACTTGCAAAAATACCATCCCGAAGCATGGAAGCAGTTCCAGAGTTTTAAATCGGAAGTAATGGTGAAAAAAATGGGCGATCTGTTGGTTAAAGGGATTAACCAGGGTTATGTAAGGCCCGAGATCGATGTTAAGGTTATTGCTAAAATGCATGTTAACCAAATAGAAATGGGTTTTAACCCCAGTATTTTTCCGGTGTCTGAATACAACATCTGGCAAGTACAAAAACAATTCCTTGAACATTTTGCCTATGGTATTTGCACACTTAAAGGTTATAAAATGCTCGATCAGTATAAAAATAAAGATGACAAAACAAAAGCTTAATACTGATGACATAGGGCTGTCACAACAGATTTAAATTTTTGTCGACCAAAGCACAAACAACAACTCAATATATATGAAACGTTTATTCATCATACTATTACTTACCTCGATCGGCCTGGGGAGCTACGCACAGCAAGCGGCACCCGCTGCCGGTCACAATTTTTCTTTACAGGATTGTATCTACTATGCTTATGAGCACCAGGATTCGGTAAAAAATACAGCACTTGATGTAAAAAGTGCTGAATATAAAGTGAAGGAAACCATTGGTTCGGGTTTACCTCAGATCAATGGTACGGCAACATTTCAGGATTACCTGAGAACACCAACCTCTGTTGCTCCCAAAGGTTTGTTTACCGGCAACCCCGATTTTAATGCCCCATTGGTTGCATTCCCTGTTGGCGCGGTTAAGTATAATAATACTTATTCGGTAACAGCAAGCCAATTACTTTTCAGTGGCACTTTTCTGGTTGGATTACAGGCCGCGAAGACTTATAAAGAACTTTCGGAACGTAGTCTGGTTCGATCTAAAATTCAAACCAAGGTCAATATAACCAAAGCCTATTATCAGGTTTTGGTTAGCGATGAACAGGTCAGACTGCTTGATGCGAATATTTCCCAATTGAAATTGCAGCTTGACCAAACCATCGAGCAGAACAAACAGGGTTTTGTTGAGAAAATTGATGTCGACCGTTTGACCGTTCAGTACGAAAACCTCGTGACCAATCGTGCAAATATTGTAAGGTCTTTAGTGCTCAATGCTCAAATGCTGAAATTTCAGATGGGTATGCCTATAACAGAAGAGATCAATCTGACCGATAAATTAGAAAGCGTTAATCTTGATCAACACGCAGCTGATAAAATTGATACATCATTTTATCGAAGCAGAGTTGAGTATAATTTGCTTGAAACAAACGTAAGGCTGAACCAACTGGATGTGAAAAGCAAAATAGCAGCATTTTTGCCAACCTTTAGCGCAAACGCTGGATTTGCCGGTGTTTACCAGGAAAATCATATCAAATATTTGTTCTATCACCCGTACCCTTACAGTTTTATCGGACTATCATTGAACATTCCGATTTTCAATGGAGGTCAGCGGATCAATCAGCTGAGGCAATCGCAGATCAGTGTTGAAAAGTCTAAAAATGATTTGTTCAACGTGAAAAATGCGCTAAGTCTGGAAGCAAGTGCAGCGCAGATCACTTTTACCAATAGCCTTGAATCGCTTAACACTCAAAAACGAAGCCGCGAACTCGCGCAGGAAGTTTTACGGGTTTCAAAAGTGAAATACCAGCAGGGTGTAGGCTCCAGTATCGAAGTAACTCAGGCACAAACAGAGCTGGAAACTGCCGATAATCAATACATACAGGCTTTATATAATGCGTTGATCAGCAAGGTTGACCTTGATAAAGCATACGGACGAATTCAATAATCAGACACAACAAGCACAACAAAAAGAATATGAAAAAATTGTTATATATCCCGGCGCTGGTATTATTGGCAGCTTGCAGCAAGCCAACCGACAAAAAAGCGGAATTAGCCAACCTGAAAAAACAGGCAGCTGACCTTAATGCCCAAATAATTAAACTGCAAGGTGAAATTGGCACAACCGACTCCGTAAAATCGACCGATGTTGCGGAGCTGACACTAAAGCCTGTATCCTTTACCAGTTATGTTGATCTGCAAGGCAGTATTGATGCAAAAGACAACGTCATTGCCAACCCACAGGCACAGGGTGTGATCACTGCCATTTATATTAAGGCAGGCGATCATGTAAGTGCCGGCCAAACTTTGGTTCAACTGGATAACAGCGTTTTAAAACAGCAAATTGCTCAGGCAGAAACCCAGGCAAACCTTGCCAAAACATTGTTTGACCGTCAGAAAAACCTTTGGGATCAAAAAATTGGTACCGAAGTGCAGTTTCTGCAGGCACAGGCCAATCTGCAGTCGGTTCAAAAGCAAGTAGCTGCTTTAAAGCAACAGGCAGATCTGTACCGCATTGTTTCTCCAATCAGTGGAACAGTTGACCAGATGGACCTGAAACTTGGCCAGGCTGCTGCTCCGGGTGCCACGGCTATAAGAATTTTAAATACCGATTACCTGAAAGTGAAAGCCAATGTGCCTGAGTCTTATGCTGACAGGATACACCAGGGCGACCTGGTAAAAGTTGTTATACCCGATGCGAACGATTCATTGACTGCTAAAATAACTTTTGCAGCCCGTGCCATTGATGCCGCTTCACGCAGCTTTGCCATCGAGATACAATTACCAGGCAGCAGCAAGTTAAAACCAAACATGACTGCCGTTCTTAAGATTGCAGATTACAGCAAAAAGGATGTATTGGTTGTCCCTATCAATACTATTCAGAAATCAGAATCGGGTGATTTTGTATTTGTTGACGAAAATGGTATCGCTAAAAAGAAAGTTATTGTACAAGGCTCTTCCTATGCAGGTAAAGCAGAGATAAAAAGCGGCTTGCAGTCAGGGGATAAACTGGTTACCAACGGTGCAAGTGAAATTGAAGAAGGCGATAAATTGAAAGTGTTGCAAGTGGTTAACTGAGCAGGTTAAAAACATTTCATGATGAAAGACATAGGAAAAGAATTTAAGCCCTCAAGTTGGGCAATAGATAATAAGACCGCGATCTACGTGATCATCGCGCTGATCACCATACTTGGCTTGCTGAGTTATAACCGCCTGCCGAAAGAAAATTTCCCGGATATCGCACAATCAAAGGTTTATATAACCACAGCATATCTGGGCCAATCGCCTCAGAATATCGAAACGCTGGTTACCAAACAGATCGAAAAGCAGCTGAAATCGCTTAAAGGTTTGAAAAAGGTAACTTCTAATACCCAGCAAAACGTTTCTATTATTACAGCGGAGTTCAATGCCAATATCGCCATTAAAGATGCTAAACAGGATGTTAAGGATGCGGTTGATAAGGCTAAACAAGACTTGCCTCAAAGCGATAATAACCTGAAGGAATCGGTTATTTCGGATATTAACGTTGCCGACCTGCCGATTTTATATGTCAATATTTCGGGCGACTACGATTTGAAAAAATTAAAGGAATATGCCGATAACCTGAAGGATGATATTGAAGCCATGAAGGAAATATCCAAGGTTGATGAAGTTGGTGCTTTAAAACCCAACATTCAGGTCAATGTGGACATGAATAAAATGGCGGCTACCCAGGTAGGCTACAGCGATATCATTCAGGCTATTGGTAATGAGAATATCATTTCTACTGCCGGAACTGTAAAGACTGATGGCGTTCAACGTTCGATCGATATCAAAGAAGACTTTAAAAACGCAGATGAAGTAGCAGCATTGGTTGTAAGAAATCCTAGCGGTAAAGCAGTTTACCTGCGCGATATTGCCACCATAGTGGATGGTTTTCAGGACCAGGAGAGTTATGCCCGTTTAAAGACGAATGACAACGCTAATTTCAAAAATGTAATTACGCTCAATATCAGTAAACGTTCGGGCGAGAACCTGATCGAAGCATCTGATAAGATCTATGCATTGATCAAACTCAAACAAAAAACGGTTTTCCCAAAAGGATTGAATATAACAGTTACCGGCGACCAGTCTGATAAAACCAGGACGACTTTGAATGACCTGATCAATACCATCGTGATTGGCTTTATATTGGTTACCATCATTCTAATGTTCTTTATGGGTAGCACCAACGCTATTTTCGTAGCCCTTTCGGTACCATTATCCTGCTTTATAGCATTTCTGATAATGCCGGTAATTGGTTTTACCCTGAATATGATCGTGCTTTTCTCCTTTCTGCTTGCCCTCGGTATTGTGGTGGATGATGCGATCGTGGTAATAGAGAATACCCACCGGATATTTGCCAATGGCAAAGTGCCTATCAAAGAAGCCGCGAAAATTGCAGCTGGTGAAGTATTCCTCCCTGTATTTTCAGGAACGATGACCACCCTGGCGCCATTTATTCCCCTGGCTTTCTGGAATAGTTTGATCGGACACTTTATGTTCTTCCTGCCGATTACGCTGATCATTACGCTATTGGCATCGCTGGTAGTAGCTTATATCATGAATCCTGTATTTGCGGTTGATTTTATGAAACCGCATCATGAAGGTGAACATGATAATCCGAAATTTGATCGTAAAGTAATTCGTGCCCTCATTATTTTGGCTGTATTGGCAGTAGCTGGTTACCTGATCAATAAAGGCATAGGTAATTTTGTAGTATTTGCTGCATTCCTTTATTTGCTCAACCATTTCTTTTTGTTGCGTATCATCGATCGTTTCCAGAAGAATGCCTGGCCCCGTTTCCAAACCTGGTATGCCCGTGTACTCGAAAGAGCTGTTCAAAGGCCATGGCAGGTGTTGCTTTCAATCATCGTTTTATTTTTCCTTACCATTGGGTTTGTAGTTGTGCGTAGCCCAAAAGTTGAATTTTTCCCGGCTGGGGATCCAAACTTTGCCTATATATACGTTACCATGCCAATTGGTACCGACCAGGCTTATACCAACAAAGTTATATCAGGTCTGGAAAAGAAAGTAGCCGATGTGGTCGAGCCCGATAAAGATATTGTCACCTCCATTATCTCAAACGTTTCGGTAGGTGTTACCGATCCTCAGGATGAGGATCAGGGTACCTATTATAACAAGGGTAAAATTACCGTTGCCTTTGCCGAATTCGGCAAAAGAAATGGTAAAGACACTAAGCTTGTCCTGCAGCGAATCAGAAAATCTGTACAGGGCTATCCTGGAGCAAAAATTGCCATTGCACAGGAAAATGCGGGTCCGCCGGTACAAAAGGATATCAGTGTCGAGATCGTTGGCGATAACCTGGATACGCTGGTTAATACCGCTGCACGCCTGAAGAAATTTATCGATCAGCAAAATATTGCCGGTATTGAATTATTGACCCCGGATGTGCAGAATGATAAACCAGAGATCGTTTTTGACGTAGACCGAGAACGTGCAAACCGTGAAGGTATCACTACCGGGCAGATCACACAGTCGCTGGGAGCCAGCATCTACGGGGTTAAAGCCTCCGATTTCCGGAATACGAAAGAGGATAACTACGAGATCGATGTACGCGCCCAGAAAGATCAGCGTGATAACATAGATGCTATCCGAAACCTGAAAATTACTTACCGTGATTTTGCCACCGGTGGACTTATCCGGCAGGTGCCTATATCGGCATTTACTGATGTGCGTTACACCAATACTTATGCTAATATCAAACATAAGCAACAACGCAGGGTAATTACGCTAACTTCCAATGTAATAAAACCGAACAATGCGAACGTTGTAAACGCAAGCATTTTGCAGGCCATCAATAATTTCAAAACGCCCGATGGTGTAAGTATTCACATGGGTGGTGGTCAGGAAGACCAGGCTGAAGCCGCAACCTTCCTGGGTACAGCATTGGCGATATCATTTGGATTGATCCTGATCATCCTGATGACCCAGTTTAACTCTGTTGGAAAAACTTTCATCATCCTGAGTGAAATATTCTTCAGTATCATCGGGGTGCTGTTAGGGCTGGCGCTGTTCAATATGACGATCTCTATCGTTATGACCGGTGTAGGTATAATTGCGCTGGCCGGGGTGGTGGTCCGAAACGGTATCTTATTGGTAGAATTTACTGATATGCTGATAGAACAGGGAGCCAACCTGCATGATGCCGTAGTAGAAGCCGCACGTACTCGTATGACCCCGGTATTACTTACCGCTACAGCTGCAATTTTAGGCTTGATACCTTTGGCAGTTGGTTTTAATATCGATTTTGGCGGACTATTCACCAACTTCAAACCGCATATTTATTTTGGTGGTGATAACGTAGCCTTCTGGGGCCCATTATCATGGACCATGATCTTCGGATTGAGCTTTGCCACCATCATCACATTGATATTGGTGCCATGCTTATACATTATCAGGGTACGCCTTAAAAATGCCATTTCAGGAAATAAAACTGCTGAGCCGCAGGTAAAGGAAACTGAAATTGCACCGATAGCCTAAATCAATAATAACCTGAGCATTTTTCGGGTACAAAATATGATCCCTGCCGGTTTAATCGGCAGGGATTTTTTATTATCTTAAAGTTATTAAAGGGTTGATCTTCTGTCAGTTCCCGGTAAAATCTAGCGCATAATGTAAGCTGCAATTTCGCAATTGCTATATTTGACTATTATTTTAGTTTGATCAATAGAAATGGCTTTATATGCCATAATAAAGATACTTCTTAATAAGTAGAGGTGATTGTTTTAGAGTGATTGAAGCACCCTGGTCGTAAGATTGGGGTGCTTTTTTAGTTTTCACTTAACTGCAACATCCGCCAGTTTCTTTTATCGGCAATATTGCCTCCCTGATATTTTAAAGTGATCTCAAAGCTGGTTATATTCTTCGATCCGGGCTGGCCTTTTGCTTCTGCGTATGATTTTACGATGAATACGGAATCAGGCTGTTCTGCACACTGAAACCCTGATTCAGGGAAATAGACATTTTGTGATTTTATTGTCGGCCTCACAAACTGTTTAGCTGCCCTGTAAGCGTCTTCGGTACCAGGTGCACCATTCATCAGATCATCGCGGGAACCTGAAAGGGCATAGCGCGTAACAAATATGCTGAAGATAAAAACCAGGATAGTAATAGCGATCAGTCCTTTTTGAAAAAAACGTTGTTTATGGGCTTTATCTTGTAAATAAGCATTCATGTATTAGTAGGGTAGTTTGGTTAATAAAATTGGTAACATCGGTACGATCATGTAAATTTTTGCTTTAAAGCCTGTTAACCAGGGGTGAAGTCCCCGGTGTATTCGTTTGATCTCTTTCGTAAAGCTTTGAGCAAAACACCATGCCGATGGTGGTAATTCCAATCTTTTCTTTAGCATATTTAACGCAAGTTTTATGCCAGAGCTGGGATCAGATTTAAATATAACCCGCTCCGTTTTGTTTGACGGAATGGTTTCATCGGATTTTAAATCAGCATAAAAAAGCCGTCCAGGGCTATTGGGCAATGCTTTTGACCTAACAGACTTCTCGCGTTGTACGTTTGTTTGATCTTGTATTTGTCCAAAATTAGTATTCGCTGAAAGGAGAACGGGTAAAGCTTGCACAACCGACAAATTGCAGTTTCGGGAAAGGATTAACCCAAATTTCGTCCCCAAATGAGATGGATTTGTCTTAATGCTGAAAATTTGCTG
>CAISPD010000147.1 GCA_903887275.1 uncultured Mucilaginibacter sp. | reverse complement strand
GCCTTATAAATTCTGAATGGGAAATTTTCGAGCTCGAAATGGAATATGCAGCTTTTCTTGCGAAACGAAAAAAACATTAAATTTACATTATGAATATAGAGGAACTTAATAAAAGAAAAGCCCCAGTGGTTGTTATTGACAATTCGCTGGAGAAATATAAGGAGCTTCCATTATTTCAAGATAAAGTTGATGACGCCAACGAAATGCTTCGTAAAGTTGGCCTTCCAAAAGTTAAAAGGCTTCCAATAGCTAAGTAAATTCTTGATACAGTATGCTTATTGATCAGGTTTGCATAAACCTGACTAACCTAAATAAAAAGGGTCCTGGCTCTTTTTTAATTCGTTTTCAATTTCTGCGATCGTAGGTAAACTTCCTTTGAAATTTTCTGGAATAGATTGGGTCAATTCGTAAGCTGCAATCCCAATTGGCTTTTTGATATCTCTCAACGCATATTCGGCTATTACTTTGTTATGTTCTTTGCAAATTAGGATGCCTGCTGTCGGATTATCACTAGTATATTTTATTAAATCATCTAACGCACTACGATAGGAATTCAATTTGCCGGCATATTCGGGCAAAAACTTTCCTATTTTTAGTTCAATTACTAAATAGCTTCTTAGTTTTTATCAGCAGGCATTTTGATTCGATTTAGGTTGAACAAAAATAGTAAAGAGAAAAAATCATTAAAAAGAGCGGGATCTGAATTCCCACTGTTAACAATTATTTAACCCCAAACCCTTTTTATTACTGAGAAAACTGTTTAGGTTTGAATTTTTTCTTCTACGTAACTTCTATATAATTTTTTTATAACAGATGTTACGCGTTGATAGTTCAAAACCCTGCCAGGTGATTTACGCCGTTTGCCGGCATGAATATCTCGGTTTTTTGATCGAGCCACACATCGTTCAGCTAAATCCCAACGGCGAATTTTCACTTACCTACCAGCGTCTTTTTTCCAATACTGCCAAAGAGTTCAGCCAATACCTGGATGAGACCGATTTTAAACTGATCAAATACCTGGAGGAAATTGAGCAGGGTAACATCATTAAACGTTATTATAAAAAGCCTATCCGCCCGTTTGAGTTTTTTGGGAAAGTTTTCAATGATCAGTTGTTCGAAGCGATACGCCCTAAAATTGAAAAGCGCATGGCCGAAGCCTTGCTCCTGCTGAATTTGAAACAAGTTTATGCCATGAGCAAAGAGGGTTATCCCGCAGAACGCAGGCTGCAAATAGCCACCGAGCCTGCATCGGTATTATTCCACTTCAGGAGGGATGAAACCGAGATCAGGTATTTCCCTACCATCAAATACCAGGGCATGCGCATCGAGTTTATGTTTAAAAATGCCGAGATCATTTGTAATCATCCGGCCTGGATGTTGCTGGATGATACGCTGTATTATTTTGATAAGGAAATAGAGGGTAAAAAGCTGATCCCTTTTTTGAATAAAAGATATATCGCTATCCCCCGTTCATCTGAACTCCCTTATTTCGAAAAATTTGTGGCGCCGCTGATCGAAAAGCATAAAGTTTACGCTGAAGGCTTTACCATTAACACCGAAAAATACGAGGCTACGCCTATTTTGAAACCGATTTATGTTGAAGGTGGAACATCACAGCTGCAGCTTTGCTTTCGTTATGCCGGTTATATTTTCCCTTATGGCGACGGCCGGCATGTATCGGTAAGAATGGAGCAGAACGGCGATAATTTTTTATTTCATCGCATTAAAAGATCGGTAACCTGGGAAAAAGGCAAACTGCTTTATCTGGAAGAATTGGGATTGCAGATAGTTTCCAGCTTGTTTCAAAATCTCGAAGTGGCTCATGCAGAAGATGAAACAGACCGCTCATTATCAATTTTCGAATGGCTTAACCAGCATCATGAAGAATTGATCAACGCCGGCTTCGAGATCGAGCAGCCCGAAGGGCAAAAGAAATACCTTTTTGGCAGCAGTAAGATCGATGTGGAAGTGAGGGAAAACAACGACTGGTTCGATATTTATGCCGTGGTTTATTTCGGTCCTTATAAGATTCCTTTTATCCAGCTTAAAAACCATATACTTAACCATAAAAAGGAATTTACGCTTCCTAACGGCGAAATTGCGGTAATACCCGAAAAATGGTTCTCGCAATACGGCAATCTGCTCCACTTTTCGGAAGGCAATCAGGATATAAGATTACGCCGGCATCATATCGGCCTGGTAAACGAACTTGCCGAATGCGAGTTGGCCGGAGTTACCATGAGCCGCAAACTTCAGAAACTAAGCGAATTTGAAGAGGTTGGCGATATTACTTTGCCTCATCATTTCAAGGGTCATTTGAGGCCATATCAACAAGCAGGTTTCAACTGGTTCCATTTTTTGCAGCAATACCATTTTGGTGGCTGCCTTGCAGATGATATGGGATTAGGAAAGACCATTCAAACGCTGGCGCTGCTACAAAAGCATAAAGAAGAAATAGAAGATACTGGAAGTAAAAGCACTTCGCTTATCATCATGCCAACTTCATTGATCTATAATTGGTTGAATGAGGCCAAAAAATTTGCGCCGAAGCTGCGTATCATGGTGCATACCGGTACTTTCAGGTATAAATCTCCGGAAGTTTTTACCAATTATGATGTGGTGATCACCACCTATGGCATTACCCGCATTGATATCGACCTGCTTAAAGATTATTTTTTTGAGTACATCATCCTCGATGAAAGTCAGAATATCAAAAACCCATCGTCAAAATCATATCAGGCAGTCAAGCAATTAAAATCGCGTTTTAAACTTATTCTGAGCGGAACGCCGGTAGAGAATTCAGTGAATGACCTATGGACACAGATGTCGTTCATTAACCCCGGCCTATTGGGAAGTCAGCAATTCTTTTTAAACGAGTTTGTAACGCCGATAGAAAAGAAAAAAGATGAGGAAAAAGCCAGGCGACTGCAGGCATTGATAAAACCTTTTGTGCTGCGCCGCACCAAAGAGCAGGTAGCAACCGAACTTCCTCCTAAAACCGAGAATTTATTCTATTGCAAAATGAGCGATGAGCAGGCAAATGTGTACGAAAAGGTAAAATCGGAATACCGCAACGAACTTTTGCGCAGTATAGAAGATGGTACCTATGCCCAGTCACAAATGCAGGTTTTGCAGGGCCTGATCAAGCTGCGGCAAATAGCTAACCATCCGGCGATGATCGATGAGCAATACGAAGGTGATTCAGGCAAATTTGAGAATGTGGTACACACCCTGGCCAACGTATTGGAAGGCGGACATAAAGTTCTTATTTTCTCACAATTTGTAAAACAGCTGAACATATACCGCGATCATTTCAACCGTGAAGGAATCCCCTATGTATACCTTGACGGAAGCACCCAAAACAGGGGCGATGTGGTTAAAAAATTCCAGGAGGACGAAAAAACAAGGGTATTCCTTATCTCTATCAAAGCGGGTGGTGTGGGGCTGAACCTGACCGAAGCCGATTATGTATTTATCCTCGACCCCTGGTGGAACCCTGCAGTTGAACAGCAGGCAATTGACCGTACGCATCGCATCGGACAAACCAAAAATGTATTCATTTACAAGTTTATCACCAAAGATACGGTAGAAGAAAAAATAGTGGCCCTGCAGCAGCGGAAACTTAAGGTAGCGCAGTCGCTGATCACCACGGAGGAAAGCTTTACCAAGTCCCTGTCGGCGGAGGATATCCGCGAAATTTTGAAATAATCGTCATATGCGGATTTTGGGTCAGGAATGAATATTTAGAGCTCGGAACAGGTATGATCCCTTAGTTTAAAATGTTTGGGTCAAAGCGAATAATGAGTACAATAATAAAACAAGCCAGGCCCAGGTAAAAAATGATCCATCCCTGCCTTCGGTCATGATCGCTATACCAGTAAACCCTTTCACCATTCGGCAATGTCTTTTTGCCGTTGGCCAGAAACCAGCCTATCAAAATCCCCAGGGCACCACCCATAACTGCCGTCAAATAACCTAACCATATGGCTGCAGTCGGGTGTGATTCAGTCTGGCTTAATACGGTCAGCCGTTCCTGTTCCATTTTTACAATAGTTTCTTCAGTGATCGTTTTTCCGCGCTCCGAGAGTATCTTTCGGGCCAATACCACGTCAAAAACGCTCCATTCATCTGCTTTTTTAATCACATCTAAAAGTTCTTCATCGGTGAATAAGAACAAATAGTGGTCCTTTTCTACATTTGCCGTATTCTCTTGTTCCTGCTTTAGCTGAATTTGGTGGATACGTTCAAAATCTTCTGTTTTTACCTTAACAGCATAATCAGTTGGAGCATTACTCATCACCATTGAAGGATCAAACCCCGTTGTTTCTGTTACGATAGTATAGGGTATACCATTTGCTTCCAGCATATCGGCCAGGGCTTCGGCCAAAGCCGGGTCGTCAAATTTTTGATAGGTTATAAATTCTTCTTCCATATTTCGCTGGTTCAATGTAACTATTAAAAGGTAGTAAAAGGTACCGCCACCACAATGTAAAATCTACATCATGGCCCGCTTATTCCGTATCATTAAGTAAAATAATCATAATCTTCGTTGCTCAAACCTGTGCATCAAAAAAAAACTTAAATAAAATCATTATGAAAAAGTATTTATTATTAACTGTTGCCATGCTTTTTGGAGTTTTGGCCTACTCGCAAAGCAAAATGGCCTGTTGTGCAAAGCCATCTTCAACAAAGCAGTTTGCCATGCTGGCATCCGACAAAAAATTTGTGATGGCGCATGAAAATCCAAGGCCTTATCATTTCCAAAGCAGCATCGGAAAAGCCATTACTTACACACTTGCTGACGGAACAACGGCAAATGGTTTTGAATTTAAAGCAAAAAAACCAACCAAAAACTGGCTTTTCGTGATCCATGAGTGGTGGGGTTTGAATGATTTCGTAAAACATGAATCGGAAAAACTTTATACTGACCTGGGGGATGTTAACGTGCTGGACCTTGACCTTTACGACGGCAAAGTTGCCAGTACCCGCGAGGATGCCGGTAAATATATGCAGGCAGTTAAAGAAGACCGTGCGGTGGCCATCATCAAAGGCGCAATTGCTCACGTTGGTCCGCAGGCACGTATTGCTACCATCGGCTGGTGTTTTGGCGGTGGATGGAGCCTGCAAACTGCTTTACTAACCGGAAAACAAAGTGTGGCCACGGTAATGTATTATGGCATGCCCGAACAGGATGTGAACAAATTAAAGGCACTTCACAGCGATGTATTAGGGAATTTTGCAAACAAAGATGGCTGGATAAACCCCAAAGTGGTGGCTAAATTTGATGCAGATATGAAAGCAGCAGGAAAAAAATTATACCTGCACCAGTATGATGCAGATCATGGATTTGCCAACCCAAGCAATCCTATCTACGACAGCGCAGCAACTAAAGATGCTTATGAAAATACCCTCGCATTCCTCAAACCGAGATTGAAGTAGTTTCTGGTTGATGGTTCATAGATGTTGGTAAAGCAGGTATTCGCCAATTTTCTGCATTGATCTATGAACCATCAACCATCAACATTTCGTAACATTGCAGAAATTTTGTCTGTTGACCGCTGCTGCAAAAAAACTGCTCTCTTATTCGCTAAAAGCTGCCATACTCGTTTTAGCGTTTGCGATCATATATCGCCGGGTAAGCAATAATGACAATTTAAAGCAGTTCGAAAAATTACTCTCTGCCATTGATCACCGGCGTGCATGGATCGTGATGACCTGCGTAGTGCTTTTGATGTTTACTAACTGGCTCACAGAGGCACTTAAATGGAAATATATTGCCCGCGAGCTTAGTAAAATGAGCAACTGGGAGGCTGTCGAGGCGGTGTTTTGCGGGCTCACCTGGGCTGTTTTTACACCGAATCGTATCGGAGAATATGGTGGCAGGGTAATGTTTTTACCCGGCAGGAAACGAATTCATGGAGTTTTTGCCATGGCCGTAGGGTCATTTGGCCAAAATGTGATTACCAATACCCTTGGGCTGGCTGCATTGATATGGTTTATGTTTACCTACCTGCAGCTCAATATTGTTATTTCCCTGTCGCTTACTTTAGCAGCGGTAGGTTTTATTATTTTACTACTGATCTTCTATTTTAATATCGGATGGTTGGCAACGCTCCTTAATCGTATCAAATTCCTGAAAAAGTATCATCGGTTTTTTGATATTCTGGATCGTTACCGTACGCAGGAGCTGCTCAATATCATGTGGTTTTGCATGACGCGTTTCTTTGTATTTTCCTTCCAATATTACCTGGTGATACATTTGCTGA
The DNA here is from genome assembly GCA_903887275.1 of uncultured Mucilaginibacter sp. Classification (GTDB taxonomy): domain Bacteria; phylum Bacteroidota; class Bacteroidia; order Sphingobacteriales; family Sphingobacteriaceae; genus Mucilaginibacter. Next base: position 20,646 of record CAISPD010000147.1, on the reverse strand, counting down.
TGCCTGAAATGCCGGTCTTTCAGATGATGATGATGGTATTTATTTTGTTCTTCATCCAATCGGCATTACCTTCGCTCGATCTTTTTGATATCGTAGTGCGTAACTATACTGCTACTACTTTTTTCGTCTATATTACCACTCAAAATTTAGCTGTTATGGCGGCAGTGTCATCTATTTGGTTTATAAACCTCATTGTTCCTGCTATATTAGGCTCAGTATTTGTCTTAAAACTCCGATTCTTTGACCGCGCTTTTTAGTATTCTTACACTATTGCTCACAGGTATTTACCTGTTTTTGCTCATCTATTTTATTAAAGGATGGGCTGGTCTGGTGCGCCCGGGAAATTATACCGGCAAATTTAAAACCCCTATTACGGTTTTGATCGCCGCCCGTAACGAAGAGCAAAATATACGTGCTACTATTGACGATATACTGGCTCAGGATTACCCAAAAGAACTTACAGAGATAATTATTGTAGATGATCATTCTACTGATAACACGGCAGAAATTATACGAAGCTATGCCAACCAGGGTGTGCAATTGGTGCAGTTGAATGAAGATCAGCCACTTAATTCGTATAAAAAGAAAGCAATCGCAACGGCAATAGCACAATCGAACGGCGTGCTGATGATCGCCACAGATGCCGATTGCCGCATGGGCAGTAAATGGTTATCTGCTGTGGTAGCGTATTATGAAACAAATAACCTGGTAATGATATCATCTCCGGTAGCTTATTTTCAGGAAAAGAGTTTCTTTGAATTATTGCAGACACTGGAGTTTGCCTATCTGATAGGCATCGGCGCTTCTTTTATAGGCAACAAAAGAGCATCAACCTGTAATGGAGCCAACCTGGCTTACCGAAAAGATGTTTTTTATGAAGTTGGGGGTTTTACCGGAATCGATAACCTGGCTTCAGGCGATGATGAATTATTGCTTCAAAAAGTTGCCCTGAAATATCCCGGCCAGATTGGGTTTTTGAAACACCAGGACGCCATCGTTTATACACATGCTAAACCCAACCTGCATTCGTTTCTTAGTCAGCGGCGTCGCTGGGCCTCTAAATCGGTACAGTATAAAGACAAAAAGATCGTTGCTTTGGCCGTAAGCATCTGGTTATTTAATGTATCCTTCCTGGTGAATGCCGGTCTGGCATTTTTTAGCCTGTATTTTTTAAAGCTTTTTTTACTTCAGTTTTTATTGAAGTACCTATTCGAGCTGGCTTTCCTGTGGCCAATAACCGGGTTTTTAAAGCGACAGGCATTGTTGGTATTGCTATTGCTGCTTATACCTATCCACGTTATTTATTTTGTTTATATCGGGCTGGTTGGTAACACCAGAAAATACGAATGGAAAGGCAGGGTAGTGCGCTAGGGATAATTGTTTTGTTATTTAAACATTGCCTTTCCACCTAAAATAAGCGATATTTAGCCAAACTGATCTGTAAAAACTTGGCCGAACTAACCCCATCACAGCGAACCTGGAAGGCGTTTAAGCGTAATAAAATTGCTCTTGCCGGACTTGTTTTCATCGCTTTTTCGGCTTTGACCGGCACTTTGGGTTACCTGGTGATGCCTGATGCAACACCCCTGGCCAACAATATGACCATACAACTGGGAATTAAAAAACCCGGTTCGGAATTTACGATGTTACGTATCAGGCTCAATGCCCCTATTGATACGCTGGGTATTTTCTCAAAAATGCTTTTCGGGCAACCCTCTTTTTATAATGATGTTCCCATTACCAGCTACCGTTTTTTCAAAGATTCTATTTTGGTGGATGAATATGTTGGCGATGAAGACAGGCCGATCAAATCGTCTTATAATGTATTTGAAGTTGCATATGGAGTAAAACCAGTTTATGACGGCAGTAAGGTCTCCGTTACTTTATGCACAGGTAAGAATCTAATTTTCGGGCTTTCTGATTCACAATTGTCTTTAATCTATAAACAAATTACCCGGGAACAAATCATTAAACGGCGGTTTTGGTTGGGTACCGATGTTCATGGCCGAGATCTGCTCAGCAGGCTCATCCTTGGTGCCAGGGTTTCACTGGCGGTAGGCTTTGTGTCGGTGATCATCAGTTTATTGCTGGGTATATTAGTTGGTTCATTGGCCGGTTATTTTGGAGGATGGGTTGATGCCTCTTTGAGTTGGATAATGAATATTCTATGGGCATTGCCCGCATTATTGCTGGTTATAGCCATTTCTTTTGCTTTAGGAAAAGGTCTCTGGCAAATATTTATTGCGGTTGGATTATCAATGTGGGTCGAGGTAGGGCGTTTGGTACGCGGACAGGTAATGAGCCTTAAACAAACCGAATTTGTAGAAGCTGCCCGCGCTATGGGCTTCAATAATGCGCGGATCATCAGGCGCCATATCCTGCCAAATATCATTGGCCCAATTTTGGTGCTGGCATCGTCCAATTTTGCATCGGCCATTTTGCTGGAGGCAGGCCTAAGTTTTTTGGGTTTTGGTGCACAGCCACCTATGCCAACCTGGGGCAGTATGATCAAAGAACATTACGGTTATATCATCATGAACTCGGCTTTTCTGGCTATTTTACCCGGCCTGGCTATCATGCTGATGGTATATTCATTCAATTTAGTGACGGTTGGTATGCGCGATGCTTTTGATATAAAATCACAAAGTACACGTATTTAAAAAAATTTATTCATTAATTTGGATATCTTCTTAACTGGAATGCAAAACACTGAAGAAATTTCGGGTGAGGATGAGTTGATTCGCCTGCTGCTTAAAAGGCAGTCGGAATTAAACTCACTACTCGAAGTTACACGCGCTATTAACAAAAATATCTCAACACCTGTATTGATACAGATGCTGGAGGTTATTATGCAAAACTACCTGCAGGTAGGTCGTTTGCGTTTTTTGATAGAGCACGAAGGAACTTTTGTTTGTATATCCAGCTATGGCGGCGAAGAAGAAAGTGCCAAAGCACTTTACCAGGCATGCCGAAAACTCAGCAAGGCACGTTCGCTTACTTCATTGGCAAACCAGGAAGACAGTTTACTTAAAAAATACAACTACTTCATTCCCTTTTACCAGAAAACAAAAGCAATTGCTTTTGCGCTCATCGGCGACTTCAATACTACCGATGAAATGCTCAGCAACGATTTGAATTTTATTCAAACGCTTATCAACGTTATTGTGGTAGCACTCGAAAATAAGAAGCTATTCCGCGAACGGATGGAGTCGGAGCGATTTAAACGCGAGATGGAACTTGCCCAGGAGGTGCAGAATATGCTGATTCCGATACGCCTGCACAAAGAAACCGCAGTAGAGATCGGGGCAAAGTATTTCCCTCATCAGAATATAGGTGGCGACTATTTCGATTTTATCCGGGTTAACGAGAACGAGTTTTTATGGTGTGTGGCCGACGTATCAGGCAAGGGTATATCTGCAGCGCTGCTGATGGCGAATTTCCAGGCCAGTTTGCGCGCCTGGGCAGCTGTGGAAGACGATCTGACCAATATTGTGCAGCGGTTAAACCAGATCGTTGTAAAGAATACCAAAGGCGAGCGGTTCATTACCCTGTTTGTGGCAAAATACAACGAAAAAACCCGCAAGCTGGTTTATATCAATGCCGGCCACAACCCCTCAATTTTATATACCAATGGACAGGCAGTTTCGCTCAAATCGGGCACTACGATGATCGGTGCATTCGATGAATTACCCTTCCTGAATAAAGGCGAAATCTATATCGATCCGGGTAGCCTGGTTTTCAATTACACGGATGGTTTAATGGATTACGATATTCCCGTCACCAAAACATGGAACGAGGAAAAATTACTCGATTTTGTCATCGGTAATGGAGAGCTTTCACCTGATAAATTCAACCAAACCCTGCTCGATCACCTCAATCTGATCGTTAAAGGAAAGCCCATTGATGATATTACCCTGCTGACTTTAAGAATTTTTTAGCATAACTGATGAGGTTCAACAAATTGAGTAATGAGAACCATGCTCCAATTGCAATACCAACACGAACTGATAGAGGCCGGATGTGACGAGGCCGGCCGGGGTTGCCTTGCCGGACCGGTATTTGCAGCTGCCGTAATTTTGCCCCCGAAATTTAAATTGAAAGAGCTTAACGACTCCAAACAGGTGTCGGAGCGCATGCGTTATCAACTTCGTGCCATCATCCAAAAAAAAGCGCTGGCCTGGGCAGTGGCTTCAGTTGATCATGAAGAGATTGATAAGATCAATATCCTGAATGCATCTTTTTTGGCAATGCATCGTGCAGTTGATAAACTAACACTTAAACCAGGTTTCCTGTCTATAGATGGCAATCGGTTTAACCGGTATCAGGAACTTCCGCACCAATGTATTGTTGGCGGCGACGCTAAATACCTTAATATTGCTGCAGCATCCATACTGGCCAAAACCTATCGCGATGACTATATGCTGGCTATCGCCGCCGAACATCCCGAATACGATTGGGAAAAAAACAAAGGATATCCAACCAAGAAACATCGGGATACAATTTTGAAGATCGGATTCAGCCCCTACCATCGCCGAACCTTCCAGGTAAGGGACCCCCAGCTAAGTATTTTCTAAAAGTTGTTTTGATGACCAGCTTCTGGTTTATACATTTGTTAAAACCGGCATTCAGCTTTGAAAATTCTCTTGTTAACGCATCGCATTCCGTTCCCGCAAAATGGCGGATACCCCATTGTGGTCGGTAATACCATCAGAGGATTGATCAATTTGGGTCATGAGGTGTCGCTGGTAGCCTTAAATGCCAAAAAGCAACACCAGCATGAGGATCTTGAACCTGATGAGCTCCTCAGCAAGATCAACTACCGGTTTTACGATATTGATATCAGTATCTCGCTATTTGAAGGCTTTTTAACCACGTTCAACAAAAGTGCCTACAATGTTCATCGTTATTATGATCAGAATTTTGAACGACTGCTGATAGGTGAGGTTCGGAATGCAGCCTATGATATCATTCAGTTTGAAGGATTATTTGTTGCACCCTACGTAGACGCTGTACGAAAGAATTGCCGGTCGAAGATCGTATACAGGGCACATAATATTGAGCACCAGGTTTGGGAGCGCCTGGCGCAGCAAAAAAACGACCCTTTTAAAAAATTCTACCTTAACCTGATGTCGCGCCGCATCAAAAAATATGAGTTGAACCAATTGAATAAATTTGATGCTATTGCCGTTTTCACAGGGCAGGACCAGTCGACTTTTTTACAATATGGCGCAAAAATACCAGTTGAAGTGGTACCTGTCGGGGTTGAACTTTCGCATTACCGGCCTAATTTGGAAAACACAGAATTCCCAAGCCTGTTCTTCCTCGGTTCGCTCGACTGGACACCTAACCGCGAGGGAATAGAATGGTTTTTGCAGGCTTTTCAGCATGATATAGAGAATGACGAGTTGCCGGCTCGTTTTTATGTTGCGGGTAACGATATACCTGAAGAATTTGATGAATACGAGGTTTTGGATAAGATATTTATCCAGGGCGAGGTTGATAACGCATTGGAATTTGTCAATAGCAAGGCCATTATGATCGTGCCGCTGCTTTCGGGTGGAGGCATGCGGGTTAAGATCGTTGAAGGTATGGCTATGCAGAAATGCATCATCTCAACAACGCTGGGTGCCGAAGGTATTAATTATAAAAATGGCGTCAATATCCTTATCGCCAACACGCATGACGAATTTTTCAGAGCGATCAGACGCTGCATAGCCGACGAAGACTATTGCAAAGCTGTAGGTGCAAATGCCCGCCGCCTGGTAGAAGACCAGTACGATGCTAATAAGGTGACGAATAAATTGGTGGGGCTGTACCAGGATCTCCTATAATATTTTATTAAAGTGTTGCTTTTCCGCACAATGGGAAACATTGCAACCTTACAACAAACAAATTCATTACTTTTGCCCCAACTGAACTGTTATGAAAAATACCGCTTTAACACATAAACACATAGCGCTGGGCGCTAAAATGGTGCCATTTGCAGGTTACAATATGCCTGTGCAATATGCAGGCATAAATGCCGAACATGAAACAGTACGCAAAGGCGTAGGTGTGTTTGATGTGAGCCACATGGGAGAGTTTATTTTGAAAGGAGAAAACGCACTCGACCTTATCCAGCGTGTATCCAGTAATGATGCCTCTAAATTGTATGATGGCAAAGTGCAATACTCCTGCCTGCCTAATGAGCATGGTGGTATCGTAGACGACCTGCTGGTTTACCGTATCGACGAAAAAACCTATATGCTGGTGGTAAACGCTTCTAATATTGATAAAGACTGGAGCTGGATCTCGAGATTTAATACTGAGCAGGTGGATATGAAAAACATATCCGACCGTACATCGCTACTGGCAGTGCAGGGTCCAAGGGCAGCGGATGCATTGCAAAGCCTGACGGATATAGACCTGGGGACGATGGAATACTATACTTTCAAAAAAGGAAATTTTGCCGGTGCTGAAAACGTACTGGTTTCGGCAACGGGCTATACAGGTGCAGGTGGTTTTGAAATCTATGTAGATAACAAAGACGCCGAGCATGTTTGGGATGCGGTTTTTGCTGCGGGCGAACCTTATGGGATAAAACCAATCGGTCTCGGCGCACGTGATACCTTGCGTTTGGAAATGGGTTTCTGTTTGTATGGTAACGATATTGACGATACAACTTCGCCATTAGAAGCCGGACTTGGCTGGGTAACCAAATTCAATAAAGACTTTACAAATTCATCAGCATTACTGCAACAAAAACAGGACGGACTGAAGCAAAGACTTGTAGGTTTTGAAATGATAGAACGTGGTATCCCCCGCCATGATTACCAAATTGTTGATGCCGATGGTAATATCATAGGCAAAGTAACATCGGGCACCCAATCGCCATCACTGCAAAAGGCGATCGGCATGGGCTATGTAAAAGCCGAATTCGCAAAAGAAGGCAGCGAAATATATATCCTGATCAGGGATAATAAAGTTAAAGCGCAAATTGTTAAACCTCCTTTTTATAAATAGGCGATGTTCACCAATGCCCTATGCCCCAATGACAAAAAACCTCCACGTTTGCCTCTCCCCTGCATTAATTCCTCAATATCATGTGGAAGATTATATCGTGGTGATCGTAGATATTTTTCGGGCAACGTCATCCATATGCTATGGTATTGACAATGGTGCCGAAGCGATAATACCGGTTGCAGAGGTAGAAGAATGTATGGCTTATCGGACTAAAGGATTGGACTACCTGCTGGCAGCTGAACGAAACGGCGAAGTTGTAAATGGTTTCGATTTTGGCAATTCGCCGTTCTCTTACACAAAAGAGAAGGTAGCAGGCAAAACTGTGGTATTAACTACAACCAATGGTACCCAGGCCCTGCATCTTTCGCGAAGCGCAAAAAGGATCGTTATTGGCTCGTTTCTTAATCTTACAGCTTTGAGTACCTGGCTCAAAGTTCAAAAAGAAAACATCCTGCTGGTATGCGCCGGCTGGAAAAATAACTTTAACCTGGAAGATACCATTTTTTCCGGAGCAGTGATCGAACAGTTAAAAGCTAATGATTTCAAATTAGATGACCCGGCTATCGCGGCTAATGATCTTTATCAATTAGCCAAAGACGATCTGCCCGCCTACCTCGCTAAAACGTCGCATAGCGAGCGTTTGAAAAAATTAGGTATTGAAAAGGATATTGCGTTTTGTTTGAATGTGGATATCAGCACTTCCATCCCGGTCCTGGAAGGTGAGAAACTGGTTAAACTAAGCTGAAAACTACTTTAATTTTTCGTTGTTTTTATGCCTGTCTGCATCGCGGATGCTCTTTTTCTCCAGATTCTTTTCCAGTGCTTCGGTTAGGTTGATACCCGTCTGATTAGCCAGACAGATGAGCACAAATAGCACATCGGCCATCTCATCCGCAAGGTTCACTTCCTCATCCGATTTTTTGAACGATTGCTCACCATATTGCCGCGCCATAATGCGGGCTACCTCACCTACCTCTTCCATCAGGATAGCCGTATTGGTCAGTTCGTTGAAATAACGAATGCCGGTAGTTTTGATCCAGTTGTCGACCAGTGTCTGTGCCTGCGCTATCTCCATAAAAGTAATATTAGTGATTTTCTCTATCCTTAGTATCCATTATTATTGTGACGGGCCCATCATTCAACAAACTGATCTTCATATCGGCACCAAAAACACCTGTAGCTACTTTTTTTCCGGTCAGCTTTTCCAATTCTTTGATCATCGCCTCATACATCGGAATTGCCTTATCGGGTCTGGCAGCGCGGATAAATCCGGGGCGATTACCTTTTTTAGTTTGAGCGAAAAGCGTGAACTGTGAAATAAGCAAAATATCTCCGTTGATATCGGCCAGCGCTTTGTTCATAAGCCCGTTCTCGTCGCCAAATATTCGCATGGAAGCAATCTTTTGCGCCAGCCATTGCAGATCCTCATCGGTATCAGCATCTTCTATGCCTAACAAAACCAGAAAACCAATTCCGATCTCGCCGGTTATACTCCCGTCTACGGTACAACTGGCCTGGGTTACTCTTTGTATTACTGCCCGCATATTTGGTTATTTTAATATTGGATACAAACTTTACGAAGATAGGAAAGGTAAAAATTTTGACGATGTTTGTTAATGATAAATATCTTAATTAGCGCTTTGCTCTATTTAAACCACTTTAACAATCCTTTCAGATGAAAATCAAAGCTTGCACATTTATTTTTTTTGTTGGCATGCTTGCAGTGGTTTCATGCAAGAAATTTGATTCAGGTGGAAATACCAATCCTCCGCCACACACCTATGTAACCGACACAAATATATATGTTGCCGGTTACGTCAATAATTACTCTAATTACCTTCAGATTCCGGCATACTGGAAAAACGGAGCGCTTTACAAATTTGCCGATAGTTCGCTCAACTCTGCTGCCGAAAGTATAGCTGTTCATGATACCAATGTACTGGTCAGTGCAACAATTGAACATACGAATGGTGGTGCCTATACCGCTATCTATTACCTTAACGGAAACAAAGTGGTATTGGCCGACAGTGCCTTTGTCGGCATGTCGCAAAGCGCAACTTTTGGCTCTTGCGGTTGCGACATTTACGTTTGTGGTGCCATGAAGATCAACGGGCATTACAAAGCTGTTTATTGGAAAAATGGTACAGCACATTTACTTCCAAATAATTCACCCGATAGCTTTGCCCTGGGTATCTTAGCAAACAATGGTAATATTTATGTTGCCGGTTCGGCAGTAACCACTGTAAACAGCAAATATGCAGTATACTGGAAAAATGATGTCAGCTACCCATTGGCGGATACACTTTCCGATTCGGAAGCAAGGGGTATTGTACTTGTTGGTGCCGATATTTATGTTGCCGGGTATAGCAGATCAGGAAGTATAAATGTTGCTGCTTACTGGAAAAACGGGGTCCAGACCAATTTTGACAGAGGGGGCTTGTTATCAGTGACCACAGACGGGACCAATGTATTCCTGGGCGGTGATCAGGGCATTAGCGGCCAGGGAGCCTATTGGAAAAATGGCACTCTAAATTTACTGTCGGCACAAAATTTCCAACCTTCTGTTGATGGCATAGCGGTATTTGGTAGCGATGTTTATGTTGCCGGATGGGTAGTTTCTAATCAGGGTCAGGTTTCACCTGCTTATTGGAAAAATGGTGTTTATACGCCTCTAACCTACTCCTTTGGTGGCGTAGCTCAAAGCATCAGGGTAGTAACCTACAAACACTAGCCTATGCCCGCGTATCATTACCATGATAAATGCTCAGGTAACTTTCGTAACGTGAAAGGGTTATTTCACCCTCTTCCACAGCCTTGATAATAGCGCAGCCCGGCTCGGTAATATGCCGGCAGCTATTGAAACGGCATTGGTTTAGTCTGGCGCGCATCTCGGGGAAAAAGTGGCTTAGTTCCTGCTTTTCTATATCAATAACGCCAAGCTCGCGGATACCCGGAGTGTCTATGATATAACCGCCATGCGGCAATTCAAACATTTCGGCAAAGGTGGTGGTATGCATTCCTTTATCATGCCATTCCGATATTTCGGTGGTCCGCAATTGCAATTCGGGCAGCAAGGCATTGATCAGGCTTGATTTGCCTACGCCGGAATGACCCGAGAATAGCGTAACTTTATTCCTGATCGCGTCGGCTACCTGGTCGACATGCGTCCCTTCCAATGCCGAAACCTCGTAGCAGCGATAACCAATATTTTGATAGATCGCTTTAAATTCATCCAGTATTTCCAGACCTTCATCACTAAAGAGATCGAGCTTATTAAAAACCAAACTGGCGGGAATATCATAGGCCTCCGCAGAAACAAGGAAACGGTCGATAAATCCAAGTGATGTGCGCGGCGAAGCAAGGGTAACCACAAGGAAAGCCTGATCGAGATTAGCTGCCAGTATTTGGGCTTGTTTGGATAAATTGATGGATTTGCGGATTATGTAGTTTTTACGTGGGTGTAATTCCGTGATCACACCGGTACCCAATTCAGGTTCCATCGTAAAATCTACCTGGTCGCCTACAGCAATAGGGTTGGTGGTAGTAATGCCTTTGGTGCGGAATATACCCTTGATGCGGCAATCAACACGTTGCCCTCCTGGCGTTTTTACCTGGTACCAACTGCCGGTAGATTTAGTTACTAGTCCCTCCATTAAGATTGCAAAGGTATCGAATTTGCGATGGCGATTAAAATATGACCATTTTGATCATTCCTGAATTTGAAATCTTTAAGGGCGACAAAAAGAAATTAGCATTTGCATATTCCAAAAATATCTGTTTACTTTACGGCCGACAGAAAAATGATAACTATCAGCACCACAACGACAACTACAACAACCACCGGCAGTATATCCGGAGGAAGATGATCGTTTGGTGTAAACTATAGAAAGAAACCAGCAGAACGCCTTCCTCCAAATTGGGGAAGGCTTTTTTTATTTAATACAACCATGAAAATTTTAAAATTTGGAGGTACCTCGGTTGGGTCAGCGCAAAGTATCCGTACCGTAATCGAGATCCTTAAAAAGGAATACGAAGCAGGCGAAAAACCGGTAGTCGTATTATCGGCCATGAGCGGCGTCACCAACTTATTATCTGCAATGGCCGAGAAAGCGGCACGAGGCGAAGATTTTGCAGCCCAATTGGCTGAATTGGAAACCCGTCATTTCGAAATGGTGCGCACCCTGTTAAACGTACAACATCAAAACCCTGCATTTACCCGGTTGAAGATCAATTTCAATCACCTCGAGGAATTATTGCAGGGAGTATCAACCCTGCGCGAACTTACCCCAAAAACCCGCGACCAAATATTGAGTTATGGCGAGCGTTGCTCCACCCTGCTTATCAGCAAACTGGCAGCACAATATTTTTCGGAAGCATTATATGTGGAAGCGTCTGAATTGATAAAAACAGATAGTGAGTTTGGTAATGCTAAAGTTAATACTGTGCTAACTGAACAGTTGATCAGGGCTTTTGTGAACGAGAACCCGGATAAAATGTTGTTTGTCACCGGATTCATTGCTTCTAACGATGCCAACCAGATAACTACCCTGGGACGTGGTGGTAGCGATTATACCGCAGCTATTTTCGGTGCGGCATTGCATGCAGCTGAAATACAAATATGGACCGATGTTAACGGTATGATGACCGCTGATCCCCGGATGGTGAAGAAAGCTTTTTCGTTGCCAGAGCTTACCTATACTGAAGCTATGGAGCTATCATATTTCGGCGCTAAGGTGATCTATCCGCCAACGATGATCCCGGCATTTATGAAAAAGATCCCTATAGTTATCAAAAATACCTTTGATGTTGGATTTGCGGGAACCGTCATTCAGCACCATTGCAAGGTGTCTTCACAACCTATCAAAGGTATATCGTCTATCAACGAGATCAGCATCATCAATGTGGAAGGCAGCGGCATGGTAGGTAAATCGGGCTTTAGCGGACGTTTGTTTTCATTACTTGCCCGCGAGCAGATCAATATCATCCTTATCACGCAGTCGTCATCAGAGCACAGTATCACATTTGCTGTTGCCCCGGCTGACGCTGAAAAGGCACAAAAAGTAATCGGCCAGGAGTTTGAGCTTGAGTTGTTAGCGGCCAAGCTGGATCATCCCAAAATTGAAAAAGACCTGGCAATACTGGCTATAGTAGGCGAAAATATGAAACAAACCCCGGGCATATCGGGCAAGTTATTTCATGCATTGGGGCGTAATGGTGTCAATGTTAGGGCTATTGCGCAAGGCTCGTCTGAATACAATATTTCGGTGATCATTTCCAAACACGACCTTGCCAAAGCACTCAACGCCGTTCATGATGCCTTCTTTGTGCAATTGAATAAAACGTTACATGCATTCTGCCTTGGTACTGGTAATATTGGTAAAACGCTGTTCAACCAGCTTAATCAGCACCGGGATCACCTGAAAGAAAAAAATGGTATTCAGGTAAAGATCGTGGGGATATGTAATACCCGTAAGATGATCTTTAATGCTGATGGCTTTCCGCTGGATAACTGGCAGGAAGAATTACAGCAATCGGGTGAGGTTGCCGACCTGGCAGGCTTTATTCAGCAAATGAAAGCCATGAACCTGCCCAATTGTGTGTTCATAGACAATACCGCCAGCCCGGTTCCGGTAAAACATTATGAGGAGATATTTAAATCGACCATCTCTATTGTTACCTGTAACAAGATTGGTAACTCTGCCGATTATAAGCAGTACAAAACTTTCCGGGATACTGCACGCCAGCATGGAGTCGACTTTTTCTACGAAACGAATGTAGGCGCAGGCTTACCCATCATCAGTACTTTAAAAAACCTGATGGATAGCGGCGACAGGGTAAAACAGATAGAAGCTATTTTGTCGGGTACGATATCCTTTATCTTCAATTACTTTAAAGGCGATGCCAGCTTCCACGATATTGTAAAACTGGCGCAGCAAAAAGGTTATACCGAACCCGATCCGCGAGACGACCTTAAAGGCACGGATTTTATGCGTAAAATGCTGATCCTGGCACGTGATGCTGGTTACCCGATGGAAGCAACAGCGGTACATATTGAAAATATTTTGCCAAAAAGCTGTATAGAGGCTGCAAGCGTTGAAGATTTTTATGCAGCTTTAAAAGCTGAAGATGCCTATTTCGAGAAATTGAAAAAGCAAGCGGAGAGTACCGGAAAAGCATTACGTTATATCGGTAAGCTTGAGAACGGTGAGGCGACAATTACTTTGCAAATGGTTGATGAAAATCACCCTTTCTTTATCATGTCGGGTAGTGACAATATTATCTCGTTTACCACCGACCGTTATAAAGACCGCCCGCTGGTAGTAAAAGGTCCGGGTGCAGGCGCGGAAGTTACTGCAGCTGGTGTATTTGCCGACCTGATCAACGTGGGTGCTAACTAAAAAATAAAAAATACCCTTCGGGGAATACATGTATGGGCCTCGGCCCCGATAAATATAAATGAAAGATTCTATTAAAGTTTTTGCCCCTGCCACTGTAGCCAATGTTGTTTGTGGTTTTGACGTCCTGGGCTTTGCAGTGAACGAACCCGGCGATGAGGTGATCATGCGGATTACCGATAAATCCGGTATCCACATCAGTAAAATAACCGGCGATAACGGACGCCTGCCGCTTGATCCTAAAAAGAATACGGTTAGCGTAAGCGTTGAACATTACCTTAACTACATTGGGCGACCCGATGTTGGCCTAGATATCGAACTGCATAAAAAAATGCCGATCGGGAGCGGACTTGGTTCAAGCTCTGCCAGCACGGTAGCTGGTTTGTTTGCCGCTAAAAACCTTTTGAATGATATGACTGATGTTGCCGAGTTATTGCCCTTTGCCCGTAAAGGTGAAGAAATGGCCTGCGGACATGGTCATGCCGACAACGTTGCACCGGCATTGCTGGGCGGTTTTGTGCTTATTCGTAGTTATGAACCATTGGATGTGATCAAATTGCCGCACCCTGCAGGTTTATATTGTGCTATTGTTTTCCCCGACGTTGATGTACCTACACGTGAAGCAAGGCAGATCATCCGTACTAAAATATTAATGAAAGATGCCGTAACCCAATGGGGCAATATTGCCGGACTGGTAAGCGGATTGTTTTTGAATGATCTTGACCTGATCGGTCGCAGTATGCAGGATGTGCTGGTTGAGCCCGTGCGATCCATGCTTATCCCCGATTTTTATGAAATGCGGCAAATAGCCATGGAAAGTGGAGCTATAAGCTTTGGTATATCCGGATCAGGTCCATCGGTATTTTCTTTTACCCGCGATGAAGAAACTGCAAAACAGATCGCCCAGAAATTGCAACAACAATTAGCATCGATACAGATCAATTCAAACGCTTATGTTTCTCCTATTAATGATGAGGGACCGAAGATTTTAGGATAAAGGATTAAGGAGAAAAGACAAAGGATTTTCAATTTCGCAATTGGCATTTCGCACTTCGAATTTCTGCCATTCCGCATATCGCAATAAAAAAATGAAGCTATACAGTACAAATAATCACTACAATCAGGTCTCGTTCAAAGAGGCAGTTTTTAACAGTATGCCGCAGGACAGGGGCCTGTACATGCCCGTCGTTATTGAGCGGCTTGATGATGAGTTTTTAAATAACCTTGGCTCTTATACGCTGCCCGAAATAGCCTTTAAGGTAGCTAAACACTTGCTTGGTGACGCTATACCTGAATATGACCTGCAAACCATCATTCAGGATGCTATCAATTTTGAGGCTCCGCTGGTTGAGCTTGAAGAAAATGTATATGTACTGGAGCTTTTTCATGGTCCCTCTTTAGCTTTCAAAGACTTTGGTGCCCGCTTTATGAGCCGGGTGATGGCCTATTTCCTGGAGGATGGCGAGAAGATGCTTGATGTATTGGTTGCTACCTCCGGAGATACCGGCGGCGCTGTTGCCCTGGGGTTCCTTGGTGTTCCGGGTACCCGGGTTACGATACTTTACCCCAAAGGAAAGGTAAGCGGTATCCAGGAATTACAACTGACCACCAACGGACAGAATGTGCGTGCTGTTGAAGTAGAAGGCACCTTTGACGATTGCCAGGCACTAGTTAAACAGGCATTTGTGGACGACCAATTGAATCAGGCGTTTAGATTAACTTCGGCAAACTCCATCAATATCGCTAGACTTATCCCGCAAACATTTTATTATTTCAATGCCTATGCGCAGCTGTTACGGGCTGGGCATAACAAGGTGGTTTTCTCAGTACCCAGTGGTAATTTCGGCAATATCGGTGCAGGTATCCTGGCCTGGAAACTGGGTTTGCCGGTCAGTCATTTTATTGCAGCTACCAATGCTAATGATACTGTACCACAGTTCTTAAGTTCGGGTGTTTACCAGCCGAAGCCATCCGTACAAACCATATCCAATGCGATGGACGTAGGCGACCCCAGCAATTGGGTGCGGATACGCGATATGTTTAAAACCGAACCCGAAGGACCAGGAAAACTGATCGCTGCTTTCAGCTATAATGATGAAGAGACATTAGAAGCGTTGCAAAAAATTGATTCGGCTTATAATTATATCGTTTGTCCTCATACCGCTATTGCCTGGCAGGCTTTGAAAGACTGGCAACAGGATCAACCTACAGGAAAAGCCGCCGGTGTATTTTTATCAACCGCGCATCCCTGCAAATTTCCTGATGTATTACCAGAACCAATTGCCGCCAAAATCGTAATACCTGAACAGGTGAAAGATCTTGATGCTAAGCAAAAGCAGGTTACATCACTTGGTAAAGATTTTGAAGGGTTTAAAAAATATTTGCTCGGCAATAAATAAGTGCAATTGCTGTTTTAGTCATACCAGCATAATTTTGAGTTAATAATTTCTTTACCTCTTCTATTACAAAATCTTATACTTATTTTTATTGTTAATAATTGGCAGCCATATGGCTTTTGTGATGAAACGTATTTATAAAAAGTGGGCGATAGGCGCCGGGCTGGCAGGATTTGCGATCATAGCTTTTGGCTTTAACGATGATCTTTTCCAGATATCAAAAAATCTGGATGTTTTTGCCTCTGCCTACAAGGAAGTTAATATCAATTATGTAGATGATATTAACTCTGCAAAAATGATCAAAACCGGGCTTGACGCAATGTTGGATGGCCTGGATCCATATACCGAGTTTGTACCCGAATCGGAAATAGAAGATTATAAACTGCATTATGTAAGTACCCAGTATGGTGGGATTGGCGCAGGTATTTTTCCGAGAGATGGTAAAGTATATATTTCTGATGTTTTTGAAGGTTTTCCCGCCCAAAAATCTGATATCAGAGCTGGTGATCAGTTGGTAAAGATCAATGAAGTTGACCTGGCTGGCAAAACAAACGAACAGGTAAGCGCATTACTTAAAGGCGCTAAGGGTGCTTCGGTCAAATTGCAGATCAAAAGAGGCGATGCTGTTCCGGTAGATAAGCAATTGATTCGCGACGAGATTAAACAACCCAATGTTTCTTATTATGGCATGGTTGACGGCAATATGGGCTATATCAAGCTTGATAAGTTTTTAGAAAACTCTGCCGATGAAGTTACCCATGCCTTACTCGAGATACAAAAGAATAACCCCAACGGCATCATCCTCGATTTACGCTCAAACGGTGGCGGTATACTGCAGGAGGCTGTAAAGATCGTTAACCTTTTTGTAGCCAGAAACGTGGAAGTAGTATCGCAAAAAGGAAAGATCAAAGACAAAAATTTCTCTTACAGCACCCAAAATTCGCCTATCGAGCCTAATCTTCCTTTGGTAGTTTTAGTAAATGGCAGATCGGCTTCTGCGTCCGAAATTGTTGCCGGCTCGTTGCAGGATCTTGATCGTGCAGTAGTTATCGGTCAGCGTAGCTATGGCAAGGGTCTGGTTCAACAAACATTTAATCTGCCTTATAACAGTTTGATTAAAATTACCATTGCCAGATACTATATCCCATCCGGAAGATGTATCCAGGAAATAGATTACGCCCACCGGAAAGCTGATGGTACCGTGGTAAAAGTTGCGGATTCATCAATGCATGAGTTTAAAACCCGCGACGGACGTTCTGTTTACGATGGCAGCGGAATTTATCCCGATATTTTTATCAAGCAGGAGCGTTTCAGCAATATCACCCAATCGCTGGTTTCCAAGCTTTTGATCTTTGATTATGCTACCTTATATCGCAATACGCATAACAACCCGGCTTCACCAGCAACATTTCATCTGTCAGACGCAGACTTTGACGATTTTGTAAAATACCTGGGCAACAAAAACTATAACTACACCACTTCGAGCGAAAAACTAGTCGGCAGCTTAAAAACAGAGGCAACAAAAGACAAGCAGTTTGCTAATATCCAGGCCGAATATGAGGCACTGAAGAATAAACTTCAGGAAGGTAAAAAGAACGACTTGCAGCAAAATAAAGAAGAGATAAAACAGGTTTTAGAGAACGAGATCGTATCCAGATACTATTATGAAAAAGGCCGTTATCAGGCTAATTTTAAATACGATAAAGAATTGGCGCAGGCTGTTAAAACCATGCAGGATAAAGGCCAGTTATTGGCCATCTTACAGGGCGAGGGTAATTATAAAGTTATCGGAAAGCCCCAGTTGGCTATGGTGTCAAAAAAGGCAGCAGACGAAAAGGATTCGAACGATCAGTAACCTTTCCTTTATAAACTTAGCAGAGGTAGCCTTAATGGCTGCCTTTTGTTTTATTGGAGCACCTTCAATATTGCCTTTGCCCAAAATCCTCCCAGAGATTTTGCACCGGCCTCGTTAGGATGCAGGTAGAATGTACCCTGGTTACCTTGTTCGGCCTGAAAAGTAGTAAGGTAATGCGCCTTAAAAAAATCAAATGCTTCGGTGTCGCCCAAAAACACGCGACCTTTATTTTTTAGGGCATAATCAACTATCAGTTTATCTATCTGTGGGAAATAGCTTTGCAGCCTGTTAAGGCCCTCCTGTAAGTACATGGCACCGTTATAGGTATTAGGACTATACCAAAGGGGATGATGTACAAGTACCTTGCAGCCCGGATAGTCCTTCAGCAGCCTGTCAATGATCGTGTGCAGGTTTTGATAATAGTCGGCCACTGCTACCGGCGAACCATGAGGACCGCGGATAGCACTATCATTGGTTCCGAGCATAATTGAAAACAATAAGGTTTCATGGGCACCTTTGTATTCGTTGGCAGCGTTTTCTAACTCAATAAAGGCATTGGACCCAGGCAGGAAATCGAGGGTAGTATAACCGCTATGCCCCTGATTTGAGGAACGCAAAGGATAGATGCCCGCTTTTTGCAGTTCGTCAATTGCCACGATAGTTGGGTAGTCGGGCGCACTGCTTATTCCGGCTCCGGCAGTAATGCTATCGCCAATGTAAATCAGGTTAAGGCCTTTGCTCTGACCGAATACAAAGGAAGTAGACACCATCATGTAAAGCAGGAAACTTAGTTGTTTCAAATTCATGGCTAGGTTTATTTGTTACCAGTTGATACCCATATTTTGAAACAAGAAGGCCCATTTGTCAGTCTGCCCGCTAATTACCTGTTCGGTCGCCTGGCCTGCACCATGCCCTGCATTGGTTTCGATCCGGATCAATACCGGTGCCGGTCCCTTTTGGTATTCCTGCAAACGCGCTGCAAATTTAAAGGAGTGGGCTGGCACTACCCTGTCGTCATGATCGGCAGTGGTTACCAGTGTTGCCGGGTAATTATTTGCCTGCAGGGCATGGTAAGGCGAGTATTTGTACAGGTATTCAAACATCTCTTTACTCTCTTCGGCTGTGCCGTAATCATAGGCCCAGCCGGCACCGGCCGTAAATTTATTATACCGAAGCATATCCATCACGCCAACAGCCGGCAATGCCACCTTACAGATACCGGGTTGTTGCGTCATTACCGCTCCGATCAACAGTCCGCCGTTGGAGCCACCCGAAATGGCCAGGTAGTCGGTAGAAGTGTATTTGTTTTTTTTGAGGTAAGCAGCAGCAGCAATGAAATCGTCAAAAACGTTTTGTTTATGCATTTTAATACCTGCCCGATGCCATGTTTCACCGTATTCGCCGCCGCCGCGCAGGTTAGGTACAGCATAGATTCCGCCATGCTCAAGAAAAACTATGTTAGAGGTGCTGAAAGCCGGAGTAAGGCTAACGCCAAAACCTCCATAGGCGTACAATAAGGTGGGGTTTTTGCCATTCAGCACAATACCTTTCTTGTACGTTATGATCATTGGTATCCTCGTGCCATCTTTCGATTTATAAAAAACCTGTTTTGATTCGTACAAGGACGGATCAAATTGCACATTTGGTTTTTTAAACACGGTTGATACGCCGCTTGCTATATCATATTTAAATATCGTAGGCGGATAAATATAACTGGTAAAAGTATAGTAAGTTTCCTTCTCTTCCAGTTTAGTTCCAAATCCGCTGGCTGTACCTACGGATGGTAGGGCAATACTGCGTTCTAACTTTCCGGCCATATCATATTGCAGCACCAGCGAAGTGGCATCCTGCAGGTATTCAGCAAATAGTTTACCTCCCCCGGTGCTGATGCTGAGCACATTTTTGGTTGCCGGTATCAGATCTTTCCAGAATATGGGTGTTGGGTTAGCAGCGTCAACTGTAACCAGCCGGTAATTGGGCTGATAAAGATTTGTATGGATATATAATTTGCTGCCCACATTTGCTGCTACATAGTTGTTATTATCGAAATTATTGACAACTGGTACAATACCGCTACCGGCACTGGCAAGGTCTTGTATATACAATTCGTTGCCGGTGGTACTTTCTGCCGCCGTGATTACCAGGAAGCGTTCGTCCTCGGTCAGGTAGGCACCAATATATCTTCTTGGCGTTTGCTCTCCGCCGAATATAATTTTATCCTCGCTTTGCGGTGTCCCGAGTTTATGGAAATATAATTTATGGTATTGGGTAAGGCCCGAAAGCTGACTGCCTTCCCTGGGCTTGTCGTAACTGCTGTAATAAAACCCCTCGTTTCCTTTCCACGCTATGCCGCTGAATTTTACATCGCGCAGGGTATCGCCTACCTGCTTTTTATCCACAGTTGTAATAACGATCACCTTACGCCAATCTGATCCCCCCTCCGAAATCTGGTATGCTGCCAGACTGCCATCTTTGCTAAAGTCGAGCCCTTGCAATGAGGTTGTGCCTGACGCCGAAAATTTATTAGGGTCAAGGAAAACTTCGGGCATGCCGTTTTCACCTACCTGTCGCCAGACCACGGCCTGCGCCTGCAGGCCATCATTCTTATAAAAATAAGTGTATTTGCCTTCTTTAAATGGTGCGCTATATTTCTCGTAGTTCCATAACGTTTCCAGACGCTTTTTGATGGCGTCGCGGAAAGGTATTTGAGCCAGGTAGTTCTGTGTAACTTTATTTTGTTCCTGTACCCAGGCTTTGGTATCGGTGGCCCGGTCATCTTCCAGCCAACGGTAAGGATCGGGCACCCGGGTTCCGAAATAGGTATTTACAGTATCAACTTTTTTAGTATTGGGGTAGGGTAGCGTTTTAATATTCATCTCCTGTGCAAAAATTGAGCTGCCGGTAAAAATGGCCATCATCATTAAGATAGTTTTCTTCATCGTTGTGCCGGTTAATCTAAATCTAAGATATGTTTTTTTGTTTGGGCATTAGTCATTTG
>CAISPD010000146.1 GCA_903887275.1 uncultured Mucilaginibacter sp. | reverse complement strand
CAGATTGGATTTGATCTCCCTTATTGGCGCAGCCTGTCAGTACGAAAACGGTAAGAAATAAGGTGCAAAATACTTTCATGCGATCTCCATACCAAAAAGTACGGAGATATGCTTTTTAATGATTTCTTTTACTTCGTTATTATCAACGGTTCTTCACAATTCGCGCTGCATCGAGGTTACATCTTTATCATCTATTCCGCAGGGAACGATATTTTTAAAATAATCGAGATTTGGATTTACATTAAATGCGAAGCCATGCATAGTCACCCAGCGGCTGCAACGGACACCAAGCGCACATATTTTCCGGGCATGTTCGTTATCAGCATCAAACCAAACTCCCGTGTATCCGGGGTACCGGCCGGCTTGTAAACCATACTCGGCAAGTGTCAATATAACGGCTTCTTCCAGTGTGCGCAAATAGAGATGGATGTCGGTGAAAAAATTGTCAAGGTCCAAAATTGGGTAGCCAACAATTTGACCGGGACCATGATAGGTGATATCGCCGCCCCTGTTAATAGGGTAGTAAGATGCTTTTTTTTCTTTAAGACCAGCTTCATCCAATAACAAATGTTCAGGTTTGCCGCTTTTTCCCAGTGTGTACACGTGCGGATGTTCGCAAAAAATCAGGTAATTTGGAGTAGCGGCATAATCCTGGTATTCGTTGCCTTCAGTTACTGATTTCAGGTTGCGTATCTGGGTTTTCAGATCTACAGTTTCTGAAAATAGTAATTCCTGTTTATCCCAGGCTTCTTTATAGTCTATCAGGCCCCAATCTGTAAATGTTACCTTCTTGTTTTTCATATACTTAACCCTTTACGTAACCAATCATATAATCACCGTATAGCATATAATCGACCTGGTAATCAAGATTAATTTGGTCTTTTCTTAATTGAGCTTTTACACTTCCAGCGCTTTCAAAGGTAAAGGGTTGTATTAAGATGTTATCTAAAAACGAAACTTCTTTTTGGCCGTAACATTTGTAGACCGCCTCTTTGGCGCACCAACCTACATAAAGCTGGTTAATTCGTTTATCGGGGTCAATGAAACTTAGTTCGGCCGGACGCATAAACTTATCGGCAATTCGCTCCACTTTTCCCTGGATCTGTTCTATATCTATGCCAACCGGCCTGCTTTTACTGATCATCACCGCAGCATAGTCAAAAGAATGGCTGAGCGAGATATGGTAAGGAATAGAAACCAGGTAGGGCTTACCATGACTGTCGATCTTACAGTCGATATATTCATTTGTGTTTAGCATGGTGCGGAGCAAAACACGCACACCCAACCAATGAAGATTGCGCTTGCCAAGTCTCAATTGATCAAAATAGGCTTTCTCCTGCTCGTTAAGTTGTAACTGGCTGTACAGGTCTGTGGCCTTCTCTTCTATTTTCCAAAGAGCGAATTCGGTATCACTGTCCACCTGCTTTCGGTATGCTATCGCCATAAAAGTAAAATTGCAAAAAGGATGGCAAACTTATGTCAAATAATTCTAATTTAGGCGGATTATACCAGCCCGAATATGATTTTATCTGATAAAAGGATCCTTGAAGAAATTGATAATGGAAACATTATAATTGAGCCGTTTAAACGCGAATGTTTAGGCACCAATTCTTATGATGTTCACCTTGGTAAACACCTGGCTACTTATCGTAACCGGGTATTAGACGCCAAATTACATAATGAGATTGATGGCTTCGAGATACCTAAAGAGGGCTTTGTTCTGCAGCCTAACACGCTATACCTTGGCGTTACCATGGAATATACCGAAACCCATCGCCATGTTCCCTTCCTTGAAGGCAAATCGAGTACTGGCAGGTTAGGTATAGATATTCATGCTACCGCAGGTAAGGGAGATGTTGGATTTTGCAATACCTGGACGCTGGAAATATCATGTGCCCAACCGGTAAGGATCTATGCCGGAATGCCAATAGGACAATTGATCTATTTTGTTGTAGAGGGCGAAATTGAAACTTTGTATAATACCAAAGCAAACGCTAAATATAACAACCCTACTACCCGCCCGGTTGAAAGCATGATGTGGAAAAACAAATTCTAAGCAAGCTGGGCGGCTTACTGTGCAAGGAAGAATTTCGTCCAGAAATCAATTGATTTAGACAGTTCATCCTGTTCGCTGGATTGTTCGCCGGAAGTGCTGCCACGCATACCTCGTCCGCCACCTCCGCGCATACCGCGACTACCTCCCATACCACCACCCATGCCACCTCCTCGTCCGCCTCGTCCTTCGTTTTCTATACTTCCTGTTTCATTATTATGCTTTTGTATCGGCCTGTTTATACCATTAATTTTAAAATTAAAGGACCATTCATTTTTCCCGATATCCTCTGCGTGGAAAAGTTTTAATGGTATGGCAGTTTCATAAACCAAGTTGCCATCCTTATCAAAATCAATCGCTGCTTTAAAGCCATAGGTATTTGACGTTGTAATCAGGTCGCTTTCTACCTCTTTAAAGCCAGTAACCTTTATTTGTCGCAATTTGGTAAGTGTAGCTCTCATCTTATCATCGCGGTCGTCAACCTGGGTAGCTTTGCTTCCATCAAGGGGTTGGTTTTCGATGTCAGGAGCCATGTCCGGTTTGCCCCCTATAGGGTAAGTAACCGAAAAGCTTTCCTTCTTTCTGCCCCGGGTATCTATGCTTAACGTAAGCCCGGCACCCAAAATTCGCATTTGTTCACTGCGATCATTGATGCGTATAACCATATAAAGGTTGTCTTTGTCGTTGGCAATGGTATAATAAAGCTTGTTTTCGTCGTTGTAGTAACGCAAACTATCGCCCCATTCCGTTAAATCACCGTCAATTTTAATACTGGCAGGCGGGGCCTGCAATGAACCTGCAACTGGTTTATTTTGGGCGATAGCTAAATTCAGAAGAAAGGTTTGAACAGTAAAAAGCGTTAAAAGGATGGTAATTGTTCGGGTCATAAACTTGTTAGGGGTAAAAATAACGTCGATTTTAGCAAACAGAACTCGTACCTGCACTTTTTATTATTTGATTTAGGTAATTTTGTCATTACAATATGCCGACACAAACCCAGGAAGAGACCCTAACACTTGAGGAAATACTAGCAAGCCTCAAGGAAATGCACCGTTTGATCTTATGGAATGACGATGTAAACACTTTTGATCATGTGATCTATTGCATGATGAAATACCTCGATTATTCAGAATCTCAATCTGAAAAGATAGCCTGGAGAGTGCACAACGAAGGAAAATGTGCCGTGCTTGAAGGCTCATTTACCGAAATGGAAATCTATCGTAAGATATTACAACAGGAAGGTTTGACGGTTTCGGTTGATTAGGGGAATATTAACAAACCGTTACCAAAGTTACCTAATCTACCCTCAAATGTTAAGCCCTAAATAAGCTTGTGTTAAGCATTTTTCTAAACACGAAAAATTCAGGATTTCTCCAAAGTTGAGTGGGTTTCTTTGCGAAAAAGTATCCCTTGATGAAATATTTCTACCTGCTTATTGTCTTTTCTTTTCTGGCCTCCGCTACTTATGCTTCTACCATTTCGGGATATGTTTATGATAAAGATACCAAAGAACAATTGGTTGGTGCTACTGTGTCTTTACAGCCTGGTTCTTTACATACCACTTCTCTATTAAGTGGAAAATATCAATTTAATAATGTAAAAGCGGGTAAATATCAGCTTCGCATTTCTTACCTGGGTTACAAAACTATAGACACATCCATAGTTGTAGGGGAGGAAAATTTTAAGCTCAATTTTTTATTGGTTTCAAATTACTCAAGCCTTAATACCGTAACAATTACTGCAACTGGCAATAAGGAATCGGATGCCTATGCAAAGAGACTTGAACAAAGGTCCAACAACCTGGTAAATATTGTTTCGGCAAATTCTATCGCAATATCTCCCGATATCACCGTTGCCAATGTTATGGCCAGAGTTTCGGGTGTTTCGGTCGAACGGGGTAATACAGGAGATGGCCAATATGTTATAATCAGGGGGATGGATCCGCGATACAATACAACATTAATTAATGGTATCAAGATACCCAGCCCTGACAATAAGCAACGTTATGTTCCGCTTGACATATTTCCTGCTGACCTGGTAGAAAATATTGAATTAGATAAATCGCTTACTCCGGATATGGAGGGTGATGGAACTGGTGGTGTGGTAAATATGATGATGCGAACTGCGCCTGATCAATTGCGAATTGAGGGTAACGTTGGCGCAGGCTATAGCCAGTTGTTTTCGCTTCGCCCGTTTGAACATTATAATACTGCAACAATAAATTCAAAATCTCCCGCTGAGATCACTGGTTTGGGAGTTCCTGCTTTGATTTCTGATTTCCCTTATCAAAATCTTTTAACCTCAAATATTAAAACCCCTATAAATAGCAATTTTAACCTGATTATTGGCGATCGTTTTTTTGATAAAAAACTAGGCGTAATTTTTGCCGGATCTTACCAAAATACCTATGCAGGTAATAATACTTTTCGCCTCGTTGAAAATGCGACATTAACGCCCGCACCGAGTCCGAACTCCCAAATGTTGCAGGTATTTCCTGATTATTTAACCCGCCAGTATTCATCGCTTACAAACCGTGTGGGTTTAATATCTACGATCGATTACAAGTTTAATGCTGACAATTATATCAGCTTATTTGGAAGCTATCTGCAACTTAACGAAAACCGGGAAAGGTATACCAACGATCTGCTTTTGGGTGATTATTCCTTTCAGGGCTACGTTGGCGGATTTCAACAAAATTTTGACACGCAAACCAGGACCGATCGATCAGGGGTTTACACGGCGATTTTACATGGTAAAGATCGGTTATCAAATTCGTTGACTGCTGATTGGTCAATTGCTTATTCGGAAGCAAAGCAGCAATTACCTGATATGGCGGCCTTCACAACCCTACAGTCAATTAATCCCAATTCTTCCGGAGTTGCCACATCTTTGACTTATGGCCCACTAGAAGTACGTCCAGAGAGCAGACAATGGGAGCACAATTCAGACCGCGACCTATCGGCTTTTCTCAATTTGCGTTACAACACTAAGGTATTCGGTAATAAAACAATTGTTGGAGTTGGCGGAATGGCCAGGCATAAAACCCGGAACGATTTCGACAATAATTATAATTTGAATTATATCCCGGATCAAAATTCTACTTATCAGCAATATTATTCTATCGCTTCAGCAAAATTTCAATTCCAACCTGCTACTGATGCATTTGGAAATGCAGCAAGTAATGGCGGGGTATATGATTTTACTGAGAATGTGCAGGCAGGTTATGCCGAAGCCAGATACTTTATCGATGAACACTTTGATGCGATATTCGGGTTAAGGGTTGAGAATACTAACCAGTTCTATGACTCATCACTACCTGCAACAATTGCCGGCAAATCCGCCAATATCAGCTATATGGACTTTTTGCCGAGCATAAATGCAAAATATGCACTATCCGGCACAACCAATTTGAGACTATCCTACTTTAAATCAATTTTGAGGCCTGCCTACTCGGATTTAGTACCTTACCTTGACAATACAGGGTTCGGGCAGGATAATTTTCCGTCACTCGGTAACCCAAACCTGCAGCATTCTAAAATTGACAACTATGATTTTAGATATGAAGTATTTCCAAATGGTCTCGATCAATTTATGTTAGGTGCTTTTTATAAGACCATAGTAGACCCTATTGAATATGGTGTTGGAACTACAGGTTTTGCCGCTGCATATACACTTAGTCCGTTCAATTTTGGCACTGCACATAATTATGGTGTAGAAGCAGTTTTTAGAAAGTTTTTTGGAAGTTTCGGTATTGGCAGTAATTATACATATACCCACTCCCTTATCAATTCAACTAAAGTTTTCCAATATCGCGATCCTTCGGACAATAGCTATCATAGTATCAATGTTAACCAGCCTCGTCCTCTGCAGGGTCAGGCAGCCAACGTAGGTAACGTTTCATTACTATATAAAAACACCAAAAACGGAATTGATGCGCAGATAGCTATGGTATATACAGGTGAGCGTATCGATCTGCTTTCGGTTTATAAAGATCTTGACAATTGGGAACGACCTACGTTGAACCTTGATTTTTCTGCCCAAAAGGAATTTAGTAAACACTATATCATATACATCAAAGTTAACAACCTGCTTAATACACCTTATGAGCTTGTTGTAAAACAGCCTAACCAGGCTTATTCAGGCAATTCAAAACTTCCGCTTCAGGAAAGTGCTAGCTATGCAACCATTGAAAACGATAAATATTATGCCCGTTACAATTTAGGTTTTAGGTTCAAATTTT
>CAISPD010000145.1 GCA_903887275.1 uncultured Mucilaginibacter sp. | reverse complement strand
CGATATATTTATAAACCGTTCATTATCAAAAAATAAGCCTATCTTTTTTAGGTTACGCGCCATTACAGAGTTTGATGCCGGGATAACTCCATCCATAATTTCAGATTTTCGGGCAATCAATTGCTCATCGTTGGCCGCTGTATAAAAAAACATGCCTTTTGATTCATCATAAAAATCAGCAATAGCTGTATAGGTAAGTTCATTAGCTTTGATTAGCCATTGCTCATCGAACGTAATTTCATAAAGTGCGATAAAAGCATCTATCACATTAGCATAATCATCAAGGAATGCCAGGCCGGTATTAAGCTCATTGGCTTTTGCGAAAATTCTGGTTATCCGGTTATCCGGGCTTATTAAGTTTCCTAACAAAAATTCAGCATTTTTTAAGGCTAACGTCAGGTAGTCCGAATTGCCAAATGTGCGGTAAGCCTCGCACAGGCCTTTAAGCATCAAGCCGTTCCAGGACGCCAGAATTTTATGATCAAGTCCTGGACGTATTCTCCCATTTCTGTAGTTCAAAAGCTTGTCGCGGGCTAAACCTATTCTGGCAGCCAATTCAGCTTCGTCCAGTCCTAATTTTTTAGCCAGCACTTCGTCACTGTCTTTTCTGAAAAGCACATTGGTTTCTTCTTCTTCCCAATTTCCTTCGTCGGTAATATTGTAATAGATACAAAACAAGGCGGCTTCGGCAGCCAAAACAGTTTCAATTTCTGCTTTTTGAAAGGTGTAAAATTTCCCCTCAACGCCCTCACTATCGGCATCCAATGCTGAGTAAAAGCCTCCTTCAGGCGAACTCAATTCGCGCCTGACAAACGTAATGATCTCATCCGCTACCTGCCTATACAAGGGATCAAAGGACCATATCGCTGCCTCTGCATATAACGAGAGTAACTGTGCATTATCATACAGCATCTTTTCAAAATGCGGTACGTGCCAGTGACCATCAACCGAATAGCGTGCAAACCCACCGCCAACATGATCATAAATACCGCCATAAGCCATTTTTTGCAGGGTAAGTTTTACCTGTTCAGCAATTTGCTGATCCTGCATCAAAAAAGAATAGCGCATCAAAAACTGCCAGTTATTGGGCATTGGAAATTTAGGAGCAGCTCCTATCCCCCCATTAACCCGGTCGAAATACTGTTGCCAGGCATTAACAATTGTTTCCAGCCCGTTACGGCTATATTGCTTTTCTTCGCTTACGGGGATAAAGTTTTCGAATTTTACGATACCGTCTGTTAGCTTATTGGCATAGTTTTCGGCTTCTTCCGGCTTGTTTTTATAAAAGTCGGCCAGGTTAAAGAGCAGGCTGAGCCAATCATTTTTCCTGAAATAAGTTCCGCCATAGATCGGGCGCTGATCGGGCAGACATATACAGTTAAGCGGCCATCCTCCGCGGCCGGTCATAAGCTGCACTGCCGCCATATATACCTGGTCGATATCCGGGCGTTCTTCGCGATCAACTTTGATACAAACAAAGTATTCGTTCATTACCGCTGCAACCTTCTCGTCCTCGAAGCTCTCATGCTCCATCACATGGCACCAGTGGCATGCCGAATAGCCAATACTTACCAATATCAGCTTATTTTCATCTTTCGCTTTTTTAAGCGCTTCCGCGCCCCAGGGAAACCATTCAACCGGATTGTTAGCATGTTGCAATAAATAGGGCGAAGCTGAATTGGCGAGGCGGTTCATAGGGTGAAAGTGGTTAGCGAAGATGCATAATCAGGAATATAATATTGTAATTTAAGTGTCTGAAATTGCTAATTAACACCCACTTTTCAATTTTCATCCCCTCAAATAAACAATAAACGCATAAAATTGGTTTCTTTGTCTTTGAAAATCTACAAGTAATGAACCAATTAAAACTTAAACTCTTTGCCTGGCTATGCCTCGCAATTTTTTCGGCAATAGGTGCAAAGGCGCAAACCTCCGATTCTATTAAATATGATCACCAGGAAACCTTTGGCCCCATCACCTGGCCTGTAACAGGCGGTGGAACCCGTTCTGCCAACGGTAACCCAGGTGCCCACTACTGGCAAAACCGTGCAGATTATACCATTCACGCCACATTAGATGAGGGTCAGCAGGATACCACGGTTACCGGCGAAGTAGTGATCACTTATACCAATAATAGTCCGGACCAGCTTGACCATCTTTGGTTACAGCTAGACCAAAATTTGTTCAAACCAAATTCAAGAGGTTGGGCAACCACACCCATGAACGGCGACCGTTTTGATGTAAAAGGATTTAATCGTGGTGGCTACCATATCGAGTCAGTAGCTATTGGTTATGAAAAACAGAACTATATTACCGAGCCTGTAATTTCAGATGCCCGCATGCAGATTCGCCTAAAGGAACCCCTGGCAGCAAACGGTGCTAAAATAGAGCTTAAAATAAAATACAGCTTTTCAATACCAAAATATGGTGCTGATAGGATGGGTCGTAAAAAATTCAAAGCAGGCTATGTTTATGAGCTGGCGCAATGGTATCCACGGATGTGTGTTTATGATGATGTAGAAGGCTGGAACACCTTGCCTTACATGGGCTTAGGCGAGTTTTATTGCGAATATGGTGATTTCGACTATTATATAACTGCACCTGCCAGCATGCTGGTTGTAGGTTCGGGCGACTTGCAGAACGGTGCTGAGGTATTAAGCGCGGCCCAGCAGGCACGTCTTGCCGAAGCACGCAACAGTGATAAAACTGTATTTATAACCAAACCCGATGAAGTGGGTCAGAATGACAATACTGCTGGTACCAAAACCTGGCATTTTAAAATGCAAAATACCCGCGATATTGCCTGGGCAGCTTCAAAAGCATTTATTTGGGATGCTGCACGCATTACCTTCCCTTCCGGACGTAAAGGAATTTCTATGGCTGCCTACCCTGCCGAAAGTGCTGGCAAAAACTCCTGGGGACGCGGAACTGAATACCTGAAATACAGCATCGAGATATACTCCAATAAATATTATGAATACCCATGGAACTCTGCTACTACAGTTGCGGGTGTAGCTTTGGGTATGGAATATCCAGGTATCGTATTCTGCCTGGATAACCTGAAAAATGGCGGCCTTTGGGGCGATATCACCCATGAGATCGGACACAACTGGTTCCCGATGATCGTTGGTTCCAACGAACGTAAATACATGTGGCAGGATGAGGGTTTTAATACTTTCATCAATCAATATTCGACCAAGATGTTTAATCATGGTGAATATGATGATACTACAGCACGACCAGCCTATAACCTGGTAGGTTACCTGAAGACCTTAAAGGATCCATTAATGGTTGCGCCTGAAGCCATGGGCCTTAACGACTATGGCCAATATTATGTGAAAACATCTGCCGCTCTGGATATGTTACGTAACGTGGTGATCGGACCTGATAGGTTTGACTATGCATTTAATGAGTACATCAAACACTGGGCCTTCAAGCATCCTCTGCCCTACGACTTTTTCCGTAGCATGAACGATGCCGCTGGCGAAGACTTAAACTGGTTCTGGAAAGAATGGTTCTTTACAACCTGGAAACTCGACCAGGCCGTGCAATCTGTTAGCTATGTTAAAAACGACCCGGCTCAGGGTGCAGTGATAACCCTCATCAATAAGGAAAAAATTGCTATGCCGGTTGATCTGGCTATCACCCAATCTAACGGTAAAACCGAGATCTTGCACCTGCCTGTAAACATCTGGCAACGTGCCGGCGGCGTTTGGAAATTCAAATACCCCTCAACTTCAACATTAACCAAAGTGGAGATCGATCCGGATCACCAGTTGGCTGATTTTGATACGAAGAATAACGTGTGGACGGGGAAGTGATTAGGTAATTTGAAAATCTGAAGTCTTTTATAGGAAGACCGGGTTCTTTTGGGAACCCGGTCTTTTTGCTTATTTAGGATATTTCTTTTCTACCGCTAAGCTCCCGCCTGTGGTTTTAAATCGGACCAATTGTATGATTTTCAGATTGCATAACTACTGAATGCCAATTCCCATTTCTCATTTTGCTACTAATATTTTGCGCCGAAGACGCATCATAGAATTCTGAAAATTCTTTAATTCTGTAAATTCTGATTCAGACAAATTATGCCGGTTGCTCCTGATAAACCGGGTAATCGGTATAACCTTTTTCACCCGGTGTGTAGAATAAGTCGAATTGCAAATCAGTTGACAATGGTTTATTGCTCTCAAAGCGTTCAACCAGATCCGGATTATTAATGAACGGACGACCGAATGCAACCAGATCGGCTAAACCGCTTTCCAAAAGCGCTTCACCAGTTTCCCTGGTTAGACCGCCAGCCAGGATCAATGTATTTTTGAATGCAGCCCGTATGGCTTGCTTAATTTCAACCGGAACCGCTGGTGCACCCATGGCCGAATGATCTACCAGGTGGATATACGCAATATTTAATTTATTTAATTCAGTCGCCAGGTAGGTATAAGTAGCATCAATTTCCGGGTAATGCGGCATGTCGCTGGCAACACCATAAGGCGAAAGGCGTATGCCGGTTTTATCGGCACCAATTGCTGCCGCTACATCGGCAGCCACTTCAAGTACAAAACGAGCACGATTTTCTATACTGCCACCATAATTATCAGTACGGATATTACTGATCGGCGACAAAAATTGCTCCAACAAATACCCGTTTGCACCATGCAGTTCAACACCATCAAACCCAGCCTCGATCGCATTTTTTGCGGCATTAACAAATTCGGCTTTGGTGCTTTGTAATTCTTCGGAAGTCAGAGCCCGAGGCGTTGGATTATCCTGCATTTGAGCCGAATCGGTCCACATCTGACCGGCAGCAGCTACAGCCGAAGGAGCCAATACTTCAGCACCGGCCGGTAAGTTCAACACATGACTTATCCTGCCGGTATGCATCAATTGTACATATATCTTTCCGCCTTTGGCATGAACCGCGCTTGTAACTTTTTTCCAGCCATCAACCTGTTCCTGGCTGAAAATTCCCGGAATACGGGCGTAACCCAAACCATTTGGTGAAGGTGAAGTACCTTCAGTAACGATCAAACCAGCTGCGGCCCGTTGACCATAATATTCGGCTATCAGGTCATTTGGAATATTGCCAATAGCGCGTGAGCGTGTCATGGGTGCCATGACGATGCGATTTTTTAAGGTGATTGCCCCAACCTTGGCTGGGGTAAATAATTTGTAGGATGCCATTTTTCTTCTTTTATTATTCTTACAATGAATATTTTTTCAGGTCAAAATTAAGCCACTCTATATTAGAAATATGTTATAACATCAAATATGACGCACAAATGTTATAGCCATTTGCCTGGCTAAATAATCGCTTTAAATAAAAAACCTTTCGCCTTTATTCTTTCGCCTTTCCTCTTAAAAAATTAACTTCGCCCTGTCAGAAACGAGGACAAGAGATTGGATTATTTAAAGGGATTGAACCCTGCTCAGCAGGCAGCAGTACTACAAACCGAAGGACCGGTAATGATCATTGCCGGTGCCGGTTCAGGTAAAACACGGGTAATTACCATGCGCGTTGCGCATTTGGTGGCCAGTGGCGTAGATGCCTTTAATATACTGGTGTTAACTTTTACCAATAAGGCCGCTCGGGAAATGCGCGACCGTATCATGCATACCGTTGGACCCGAGGCCAAAAATGTTTGGATGGGCACCTTTCACTCGGTATTTGCCAAAATTTTACGGGTAGAAGCTGAAAAAATTGGATACCCTAATAACTTTACCATATACGACACCGACGATAGTAAAAGTGTTTTACGCGCTATTCTGAAAGAGCTGGCACTCGACGATAAATTATACAATCCCAACTTTGTTTATAACCGTATCTCGGCTGCTAAAAACAACCTGATATCCTGGCAGGAATACCAGCAGAATGACCAGATACAGGCCGATGATTTTTCGAGCGGACGCGGGCAGTTGGGCAAGATATATGAAACCTATGCCACCCGCTGCTATCGTGCCGGAGCCATGGATTTTGACGACCTGTTGTTTAAAACCAATGAATTGCTTAAGCGTTACCCCGATGTGCTCTACAAATACCAGAATAAGTTTAAATACCTGATGGTAGATGAGTATCAGGATACCAATTTTTCGCAATACCTTATTGTTAAAAAGCTGGCAGCTATCAATGAGAATATCTGCGTGGTAGGCGACGATGCACAGAGTATTTACGCATTCCGGGGTGCAAACATCCAAAACATCCTCAACTTTGAAAAGGATTATCCCGATCTGAAAATATTTAAGCTGGAACAAAACTATCGTTCGACCCAGAATATTGTCAATGTTGCCAATAGTATAATTGCCAATAATCAGGATCAGCTTAAAAAAAACGTCTTTTCTGAAAAAGAAGAAGGTGACAAGATCAGGGTGATGCGCGCGTTCAGCGATAACGAGGAAGGCAAAATAGTAGCAGAAGGCATATTACAGGAACGCAGCACAAAAGGCATGAACTGGCATGATTTTGCCATCCTTTACCGTACCAATGCCCAATCGCGCTCGATGGAAGAAGCGCTTCGAAAACTGAACGTACCCTATAAAATATATGGGGGCCTCTCCTTCTATCAGCGCAAAGAGATTAAGGACCTGATCGCATACTTCAGGCTAACTATTAATCCGGCCGATGAAGAGGCGATGAAAAGGGTGATCAATTATCCAAAACGGGGCATTGGCGATACTACTGTCGACCGTATTATCCTGAGTGCCGATCAAAACATGACCACCCCGTGGGAAGTGATCCTCAATCCTTCGAAATACCTCGACGGGCGCAGTTCGGCATCAGTAGGCGTATTTGCCACCATGATCCAAAGCTTCCAGGTGATCGTTAAGAACCAGTCGGCTTACGAAGCAGCTTTACATATTGCCCAGCATTCGGGGATATTGAAAGATCTGTATGAAGATAAATCGATAGAGGGGCTTAACCGCTATGAAAACATCCAGGAATTGCTAAATGGTATCAAGGAGTTTTCAGAACGTGAAGATATTGAAGATAAAAACCTGAGTGTTTTTATGCAGGATGTTGCTTTATTGACCAATGACGATAAGGATAAAAACCCTGATGCCGATACCGTTTCACTGATGACCATCCATTCGGCCAAAGGTTTGGAGTTTCCGCATGTATTTGTAGTTGGACTGGAAGAAAACCTGTTCCCATCGCAAATGTCGCTAAATTCACGCAGCGATCTGGAAGAAGAGCGTCGCCTGTTTTATGTGGCTGTTACCCGGGCCGAACGAAAACTGAGCATCAGTTATGCCACATCACGCTTCAAATTCGGCACACTGATAAGCTGCGAACCGAGTCGATTTTTGGACGAGATAGATGCCCGTTATCTTGAACTTGACTTTACAGCGAGACCGGCCACCAGCAGTACATCCTTCTTTGATGACGAGCGGACTGAATGGAGTAAGCGCAACGAAACTTTTTCAAAACCGCGACCAGCTACCGGTCCTCCGGTAAAAACCACCTCAATTTTAGCGAAGGCTCATGTACCTACTGCCGGATTTGCTCCTTCTGATACTTCCAACCTGCAAGCCGGTATGGAGGTTGAACACGAGCGCTTTGGCTTTGGCAAAGTATTGAGTCTGGAGGGTAATAAACCCGATGTAAAAGCAACGATCTTTTTTAAAGAAATAGGTCAAAAACAGTTACTCCTAAAATTCGCCAAACTGCGTATCGTTACTGCCTGAAAGCAAAGATTTATAACTATGCTTTCAATAGATCCAAAAGATATTTCGAATAACATTAATTCATTTACGATTGGTTAATTTATTCTCGAAATTCGGTACTTGCCGTAGAGAAAATTCCCCGTAAATGAATTAAAAGATTTGCTTTTAATTTAAATCTAAGTTAAAAATGTTCAAATATATGTTGGCACACACTTTGGTTAAAGGTATCTGCACCTAATTAACCAAAGATAAAATATGAATGATTTAACCAAAAGAACTGCAAACAAATCTGTAGGAAAAAGTATCCGTATCCTGCGCCACCAACATGGTTGGAGCCAGGAAGATATTGCCAACAGGTTGGGCATCTCTATCCCTGCGTTTTCAAAAATCGAAACCGGGGTTACTGATGTGAATTTATCACGTCTGGAACAGATTGCCAATATCTACGAAGTGAGTGTTGTTCAATTACTGGCTGTAGATAACGACCAGTCGGAAGCAGCACCAACTCATCTAAATGTGATCCAGAAAAAACTGAACGATCGCGAAGCTGAAATTGCAAGTTTGCAACGTAAAGTTATTGAGCTGTATGAAGAATTGCGTACCAAGGCTTCAGTAGCAGTTTAAGAATTTGGTTCAGAATAACCGACTCTTTTCTGTTTAGCAAAATACGACACCAGGTCAGGGAGTGTTTAGTAAATAGCAGATCTTTTAATTGTAACCTAACTTATTAGGAAAAAACAAAAGGTCTGCTATTTAGCAGATCCCCGCCTATTACCCAAAAACCAGGCAAATAGTTATATCTAATACTGCAATCGCACCATCAGCAGTGCAAAACCACTTTTCAACATCCTGTATAAAAAAGAAAGGCCGGAATTGTTGCCCCGCCGTGATCAAACTTCAACTTAAAAAGGTATAAACCAGTTTATTTAGGGCAACTAAAAGATGTGCTGATTTTTATACCGAGGCGTAAAACCAGGCTAAAATCCTACTGATTTTATTTAGTCATTTATCGTTTAGCGTCTGATCGGCGCACGATGAAATACTGTTTTACTTCGTTAGAAAATTTGGGTTGTTTCCAGGAGATGCATGATCAATGAAAACTTGTACGTTTTGGATCATGAAGGATATCAGTCATATCAATGATCTTATCGTCGATATCTGAAACGCATTTATTCATCATGCTGATACATTCAGGCTGATCAACCAAACCTTCTTTTTCGAGGTTCATGAGGCCCTTTAGCGTAGCAATAGGTCCGCGAATCTGATGTGAAAGGTAGGACGAGTATTCCGACAATTTTTTGTTTTTAACCTGAAGGTCACGGGTACGTTCGTCAATGATCTCCTCCAGATGATGATTGATCCTGTCAAGGTTATCTTTCTGACGTGAAACTTCGCTATTCAATTCTGTCAGACGTGCATTGGTACGGGCTTTTCGTTTAACATTTCCTACAAGCAGGCCAATAACAATCAACAATAAACCCGATCCTGAAACGGCCCACCAAAATTTAACGCGGTCGTTCTTTTGCCGTTCAATGATCAGTTCACTCTCATGTTGCTTTTCCTGCTGATCATGTTGAGCCTGCATCAGATTTAAGTCGAATGATATCGCGCTGGCATGGCTGGTACTGTCACGCTCGTAAATGGAATGCAATAATGAAACCTCTTTTTCAAAATTCTGGCGGTGCATTTCCAATTGATACGATTTATAGCTAAAGTCTTCTTTCAGTTTTTCGTCCTTGGTAAGTTCAGCAAAAGCAATACCTTCATCCAAAAACTTTTGTGCTTTGGTATAGTCTTTCTTTTCGACATAGATGGACGATAGCGTAAGGTCGATGATACCTATAGAAGTGTTCAGGTCATGCGCCTGAGCCTGGTCGTGGGCCGAAAGCAACAATTCCAACGATTTATCATATTGCTTTTCTTTGTAATAGATAACACCAATATTCATCAAACTGGTGATCATATTGGTTTGATCGTTGATCTGTTCAAATAATTTCTGGCTTTTAGTATAATACTGTAGTGCCAGCGATAAATTCTTCTTCCTTAAATATACGTTGCCAATATTAAGATTAGCAGAAGCGATAAGTTTGGTATCTTTTAAAGTCTCGGCCATATTCAAGCCCTTTTCAAGAAAATCGAGCGCCTGATCATAATCTACAGTCAGGTATAGGTTGCCTATGTTATTATATACTTTAGCCTGCCCCAGGCGATTACCACTCTTTTTGAAGAAAGAAAGTGCATTTGAATAGTCGGCAATTGCGCTTGCTTCTTTGTTTGCATAAGCTTCGCCGATACCCATAGTTCGGTATGATTCAGCTATACCATTTAGGTAATTGAGCTTTTGAGCTAATTCCAGCGCCTGAGTAGCCTTCTTGATGGTCTCATCATGGTCAGTTTGCCGCATTTGAAAAGCCTGCTTGTTCAGCAGGTTGACCTGTGCAGTATCCTGATTCGCAAAATCAAGCGATGAGCCTGCGTAAGCTCTTACTACGCTGATAAGCAAAATTAATATGCTGAAATAGTTTTTTTTCATTAAACATTATTTACCATACAAGGAATCTGGCAGTGCATTTTCTGTATGACTTCTCCCTCTTACGTAAATAATTTAAAAATGATGCAAAAAAAATTCCCGCATTTAAATTTTTTATTGTCAAAAACATATTTATCTTTGTGAAGGGACTTTAGTTAACAACCATAAGTGCCTAATAAATAGCTTGTTATAAGCATCTACCTGATTGCAGTTTTCGTTAAAAATTTGGAATTTTT
>CAISPD010000144.1 GCA_903887275.1 uncultured Mucilaginibacter sp. | reverse complement strand
CGAGTATGGTTTACAAGCCGGCCGGTACCCCGGATACACGGGAGTTTGGTTTGATGCTGATAACGAACATGCCCGGAAAATATGTGCGCTTGGTGTCCGCTGCAGCCGCTGGGTTACGATGCATGGCTTTGCCTTTAACATAAACCCCGACCTTGAGTATTTTAAATACATTGTACCCTGTGGCATTGATGATAAAGACGTAACCTCGATGCAGCGCGAATTGGGAAGAACCGTTGATAATAACGAAGTAAAAGAAATCCTTAAAAAGCATATCTCCGTACTTTTTGGTATGGAGATCGCATGAAAGTATTTTGCACCTTATTTCTTACCGTTTTCGTACTGACAGGCTGCGCCAATAAGGGAGATCAAATCCAATCTGCTATCGCTATGTCAACGAATGATACCACCAATACTACTGCGCCCGATTCTCTGAACTATCTGGCCCTGGGCGACTCATATACTATTGGTGAGGCCGTTCCTGGCAGCGAACCGTTCCCCTGCCAGCTGGTTAAGCAATTGAATTTAAATAATATCCCGACAAAAAATCCAACCATCATCGCAGTTACCGGCTGGACCACCGATAACCTGATCTCAGCGATTGCCAATAGTGGGCTGACAGGAAAAAAATATGATATCGTCACCTTGCTCATTGGTGTTAACGACCAGTACCAGGGTTTGAGCCAGGATAATTACCGGATCAAATTTCAGCAGGTATTGAATACCGCCATCCAGTTTGCGGGTGGCAATAAAAACAGGGTTTTTGTGCTTTCTATCCCCGACTATGGTGTTACGCCCTTCGCCGCCGGACGAGATAGCATCATCGGTCCGCAGATCGATCAGTTCAATGCTATTAATCAAATTATTAGCGTGGCAGCCGGGGTTAACTATCTTAATATTACCGATATCTCTCGCCAGGCAGGTACGGACCCAAGCCTTATCGCTGCAGATGGACTGCATCCTTCCGCAAAAATGTATGCCTTGTGGGTGGAAAAACTAAGCCCACTTGTGGCATCCGAAGTAAAATAATTTATAAGTCCGTAAGTCCGAAAGCGTGTATTTCGGAGACTGAATCAATTTCTATTTGAGGCGATACCTAAATCCCCCAAATTACCTTTTACCCTGCAACTTTCACTTTTCGCCTTTCACCTTTTACCTCATTTGGACCCCTGCATCTTAACCTTCCCTGCAAGTTCTGTGATGGCATGCACTAATTTATCCAGGTCCTGGGTGCGGGTGTAAACATGGGGTGTGATGCGGACACAACTGATATTTTCCCAAACGATTCCCACGGTATGGATCTTATATTGATTGAACAGGGCACTATCCAGCTCACCGGGTGTCATCCCATCGATGCTGACGCCACAAATGGCGCAGGAGAATTCAGGCTTCAATGAGGTGTGCAATTTAACTTTTGGGATGTCTTTCACCCGGGTAGCCCAATAGTTTTTCAGGTAGCGTATCCGTTCTTCTTTGCGTTTGGGACCGATTCCCTCATGAAAGTTGATTGCCTCGCCGATGCCTTGTTCGATAGCAAAACTGCGTGTGCCAAGGTCCTCAAACTTCCGGATATCCGGGTCGTGGGCTTTATCGCCGCAAACCATCGGCCATATCTTTTCTATCTTATCTTTTTTTATCCATAGCATGCCGCTGCCAATAGGTGCCGAAAGAAACTTATGCAAACTGGTACCAAAGTAGTCGCAATGCAGATCAGGAATTTTAAAATCCATCAGCCCAAAGGAATGGGCGCCATCGACAATCACTTCGATACCTCTGGCATGTGCCATATCGCTTATTTTCTGCGCCGGCAGAATCTGCCCTACCCAATTGATCATATGGGTAACGTGTATCAGTTTGGTTTTTGGGGTGATGGCTGCCTCAAAAGCTTTGACGATCTGATCGTCATTTTCGACAGGAAAGTCGAAACTGATCTGTTTATAAACAATGCCATCACGCTGAGCCCTTTTGTTATAGGCCTGTATCATGTGGGGGTAATCCTGTTTAGTGCCAATCACCTCATCGCCGGCTTGTAATGGCAAACCATAAATGATCGTATTGAGTGCCTCGGTGGAGTTTCGGTTAACCGCAATTTCTTCCGGGAGCGTGCCGGCGAGTTCAGCCAGCTTTTCACGCAGTGGCTCACGCCCCTGATCGAGGATGCGCCACATATAATAGGAAGGGCCCTGGTTCGACAGATCGTTGAACCTGGCCACTGCCTGCTGTACTACCAGCGGCGAGGGCGATACGCCACCGTTGTTGAGGTTGATGATGGCAGGATTTACCGTATAGGCGTTTTGGATCGTCGCCCAAAAATCTTCATCCGCCGCTAATTCTGTCGGACTTTTATGTTCAACCCTTTGGGCAGCCTTCTTCCAATCTTCAGCATGCAGCTGGTTGAAAAGGCTCGAGGCCGAGAATGCACCTGCAAGTGCAGCAGCCTGTTTTAAAAATACGCGACGATCATTGCTCATGGTATTTTAAAGGTAAGGATTTTTTGGGATTAGTTGTAGTGGTTGTCCCGATAGCTATCGGGATGGTTGGGGTTTCGGTTTTATAGGGAACGTTTGGCGGAAAAATAAGCAACGAATAATGACATAAAAAAATGTCATTGCGAGGAATGAAATGACGTGGCAATCGCAAGGTATGCCTTTAGATCCGGATGCATTTGAGTTTACGGTACAAGACCAA
Source organism: uncultured Mucilaginibacter sp. (assembly GCA_903887275.1). GTDB lineage: Bacteria > Bacteroidota > Bacteroidia > Sphingobacteriales > Sphingobacteriaceae > Mucilaginibacter. Next base: position 4,992 of record CAISPD010000144.1, on the reverse strand, counting down.
CTTTCTCGTACCTGCCTCCTTGCGATTGCCGCGTCGCTGCCCGGCACGCTATCCCAGGCCAGCTCCTCGCAAGGACAAAATAGAATTCCAGGCTACTAATTCAGCACAAAATATAGTGTTACAGCGCCCTGCAGGATTACGATGGAAAGCAGCCAGAGGTAAAATTTGTCGCCTTTACGGAGCGCGGCGTTGATGGCCAGCACCAGGGCAAATAAAAGGGTGATCACCACAACGGCAATGGTCAGCCAAAAAGCAACTTCGTTAGCGGTGATCGCAGTCTGATTGGCGTTAGCTTCAAGCCATTTGGCAAATTTTAAATTTGCGCTATTAGCCCCCAAACAAACCCAGGTATATATCGCATAAAAAATAATCGATATCGGGTGTCGCAACAAAGATCGGAAGAATGCTTTCATGCTTTCTATTGATGTTTTTAATACCCTAAGATAGTAAAGATGGTCATTAAGCCATTTTTAATCACAGATTTAAGATGATTGAGTTGATTTCACAGATTTGACAGTTATTTCATTTATTGTATTTTATTAAATGACCCTTTTTTTAATCACAGATTTAGGGTGATTATGCTGATTTCACAGATTTAACAGTTACTTCATTTAGTGTATTTTATCAAATGACTAATGACGCGCAGCAAATGACTAATGACCAACTAACATTCCGGCAAACTAATAGGAATATTGATGGCGAGGCCACCATCGGAGGTTTCTTTGTATTTGGAGTTCATGTCGAGGGCGGTTTGCCACATGGTTTTTACAACGGCGTCGAGGCTCACTTTGGCTTTATCGGGATTGGTTTGCAGGGCCAGTTGCGAGGCGGTGATGGCCTTGATGGCACCCATGGTATTACGTTCGATGCAGGGTACCTGCACCAGGCCGGCTATTGGGTCGCAGGTGAGTCCGAGGTGATGTTCCATCGCGATCTCGGCGGCCATCAGTACCTGCCTTTGCGAGCCGCCAAGGCATTCGGTCAATGCAGCGGCGGCCATGGCGGACGAAACGCCGATCTCGGCCTGGCAGCCACCCATGGCGGCGGAGAGGGTAGCTCCTTTTTTAAAGATGCTGCCCACTTCGGACGCGGTGCAGATAAATTGGACGATCTTTTCGTCGCTAAAACCATCACAAAAAACAATAAAGTATTGCAGCACTGCTGGTACCACACCGGCCGCGCCGTTGGTTGGTGCCGTAACAACCCGACCGAAAGAAGCATTCTCTTCGTTTACGGCCAATGCAAAGCAACTCACCCAGTCGAGGGTATTTTTAAAACTGTCGCCGGTTGCTCTGATGGCATGCACCCATTCGCCATAATCCTGGTAAGGTATATTACCGATAAGTCGCTTATTAAGGCTGGCCGCACGGCGTGCCACATTCAGCCCTCCGGGCAGGTACCCCGTGGTATGGCAACCGCGGTAGATGCATTCGCGCATCACCCGGAAAATATTCAGTATTCCACCTTTGGTATCTGCTTCGCAGCGCCAGGCCAGCTCGTTCTCCAGTACCACCTCCGATATTTTAAGACCGGTTTTTAGGCACCAATGGAGCAGATCGGCCGCATGTTCGATAGGAAATGGCAGATCGACCTCGGATTTGCCCGTCCCCGGTGTCGCACCTTCCTGTACCACAAAGCCGCCACCAATAGAATAATAAGTTTCAGAAACCGCCCTCCCGTTGGCCAATAAAGCCTGGAAGGTAACGGCGTTAGGATGAAAAGGCAGTTGCTCAAGATAAAGGAACAACAGGTCATCGCTGTCATTAAAAGCGATCTCCTGGCTCCCTCCAAGCAATAGCTGCCCGGAGCTTTTGATATCGGCTATTTTATCATCGATCGCACTAACATCAAAGGTAACCGGGTCGTCGCCACTCAAGCCCAGCAGGATAGCGATATCCGTACCGTGGCCCTTACCGGTTTTGGCCAGCGAACCATAAAGCAGAATTTTGATACCTTCTACCTGAGTCAACTGGGAACCCAAACTATGCACAAACTGCTGGGCGGCACGCCATGGCCCCAGTGTATGCGAACTTGAAGGGCCGATGCCGATCTTAAATATGTCAAAAACGGATATCTGTTCGCGCTTCATGAGGTAAAATTAAGGATAAAACGTTCAGATCGGCCAATATGAATAATTGGCTTCACTAAATAATTTGTAAAACACTATAGCTTATTTAAAATAATTTATATTTTGCATTATAAATCAACCCACTTATCATTCAAATTTATGGAAAAGGAAACTTTACCTAATGCTACAGCAGTCCTCGTGCTGGGGATCTGTTCGCTTGTTTTAGGCTGCTTTTTTGCCGGAATTATAACAGGTATAATTGGCATTGTACTATCATCAAAAGGTCGTAAATTGTATAAAGAAAATCCTGAACACTGGGAAGGCTACAGCTCGCTCAATGCTGGATTTATTATGTCAATTATTGGAGTTTCTCTTTGGGGATTGTACTATGTTTATGTTATCATTTGGGGTGCATCAATGTTATCTATCCTGAGTACTATGCATAACACCTCAATGATTCTTGGCTAAAACTTTTTTCGTTAATCGGGAACTATGATCGGCTGGCTCGAAAGGCACATGCTTCCTTGCGCCTACAAAAGTATTTTTGGAATTGACTGTCCCGGATGCGGTTTTCAACGTTCGTTTATCGCATTACTGAAAGGCGACTTTGCCCATAGTTTTATTTTATACCCAGCCACTGTACCACTATTATTGACAGGATTGTTTTTAATTGTTGACAGCCGGTATCACTTCAAGAACAGTAAGCGGATACGTAGGACGTTGTACATCCTGTTAGGGCTGATTGTGATAGTAAGTTATAGTTTCAAAATGTATCAGCTCGCAAGTAGCTAAAGCATATCAGCTTGAGCGCTGATATGGTTATAATCTTTTACCAGCGTTTGCAGGAATAACATATCATTCATCCCGTTTGGCGTTTTGATGCCGAGGTGTTCCCTGATACGCTCCGACATTTTGTACACTACCATCGCATTATTGGTTTTCAAATAATTGCTGATCACTTCATGTATCAGTTCGATATCACGGTCTTTCAGCTGCGCCGCGGCAGGAAATACGGGTTGATACCCGTCGTACACCGGCATAAATACCACACTATCCAGTTTAGAACGGGGCTCAGTACGTATCAACATAGTACCCGCCACCAGGTCACCCAATCGTTGTGATTTTTCGTTCAGGGCAGCAACGATCAAAGCAACAAGCCCTGGCGGGATCAGGGCAAAATCAACGATGCGAAACAACCATCGTAAAATATATTGCCCCACGCTTGCCTGAGCGCCGTCAATGCTGATAACTTTGATCTTCATGATTTTTTTTCCCGGGCTTTGCCCGTTCATAAACAATTCAAAAACCAGGTCATAAAATGCGAGGATAGTCAGGTAAACCCCTACAGCTATATAGATCATCGTATTTGAACCTGCGTATATGCCTCCGATCGAGCCTAATATCAATCCTAAAAAAAATACGACCAGCATAATTGCCAGGTCTATTAATCGTCCCAAAATACGTTCGCCAAGGCCCCCTATTTCGTAGTCAATGTCAATGTTTTGTGATGTAGTAATTCTGATCGTTTGCATGCATTTTCTTTATTCTGTCACTAATATACTTTTTTAGTTGAAAGATAGAATTATTGTAATTATTTTAAGCCCATATTAAACCCGGTCAAAACACACATGCGCGAGCCCCTTTTTGTTAAACAAAACGCTGATCAGTGGAAAAGTTTTGAACTGGAGCCAACCACCGATCCGGACGAGCTGGCCGAGCGTTTCATCAAGATTACGGATGACCTGGCCTATGCCAAAACTTTTTACCCGAACTCAAAAACTACGGTTTACCTGAACGGACTGGCGGCCAAACTGCATCAATCTATATATAAAAATAAAAAAGAACGAGCCAACCGTTTTGTGCAGTTCTGGAAAATTGAATTACCCCTGCTGTTTAAAACCTATGAACGGCAACTCTTATATTCCCTGATATTTTTTATTGTGTTTTGTGCGATGGGCGTTCTTTCAGCAAAATACGATACCAATTTTATCAGATTGATATTGGGTGATGCCTACGTTGACATGACCAACGATAACATAGCCAAAGGGCATCCATTTGGCGTTTATGGTAATGAAAACGGCTTCCCTATGTTTATACAAATAGCCGCCAATAATATTTATGTTTCGCTGGTGATGTTTGTCAGTGGCATCGTTTTTTCGATCGGTTCAATTTATTTTTCGCTCCGCAATGCGATGATGCTGGGTGCTTTTGAATATTTTTTCTTCAGCAAGGGTTTCGGACTGCAATCAATTTTAGTAATCTGGATACACGGCACGATTGAAATATCCTCACTGATTATAGCCTGCGCCGCCGGAATGGTTATGGGCAATAGCCTTTTATTCCCAAAAACATACACCCGTATGGAATCATTAAAAAGGGGTGCAAAAGACGGCATGAAGATGGCTATCGGGCTAGTACCGCTTTTTATAATTGCAGCAACATTTGAAAGCTTTGTGACACGCCATACCGAAATGCCGATATGGCTCAGTATTACTATTCTTTCAGCATCTTTTATTTTTGTTACCTGGTACGTAATCATTTATCCCAATTTAGTTTATAAAAACCAAACCTTGAATGGAACAGAACATTGAACTGGCAAAACCCCGCGATTTTGGCGAAGTATTGGGTGATACCTTTGTATTTATCCGTCAAAACCTTAAACCGCTTTTAAAATACTTTGTTATTTTTTGCGGCTTCTTTGTAGTTGCTACCGCCGCTACCAGTACCGTGGTAGAACTTAGAGCAATAAACCTGACAACCTCTTTCGATGCCAACGACTTTGCGAACGAAAGTGTTTTGGGCCGTATTATGCCGCTGATTGGCAGTTATTTACTTTTGATAACGTTCTACATATTACAAAGCGTCACACTGAACGTTATGATCCTTTCTTATATGGCGCTTTACCAAAAGAAGGGTAATACAGT
>CAISPD010000143.1 GCA_903887275.1 uncultured Mucilaginibacter sp. | reverse complement strand
GTCGTAGATATTAAGCTGGCTGATAATATTTTCAATAACAAATGGGCCAAGGCTAAGCATTAGCGGTTTGTAGCCCAACTGGCAAAGCTGATCGATCCAGCGCTGTGCTTCACTTTTTCTAACAAGAGATATGAATGAAATTTCTCCGGAAATAAAATTCTGAACAAAAAAATCATCCAAATTCCCGTTTGGAAGCACCGAGCTGAAATTACTTTGGTCAAGTTCTTCAATTTTAGGAACCTGCTTAAGCAATACTCCCTTGCCGCTAAGATTTATTGTTATTAGCGTCTTTTCGGGCAAATGCTGCCGGATCTGCTCAAGCGAAGATAGGCGCGTTTCCTTCTTTTCAATGTCGAGCGAGCTTCTTGCAGCCGAAATGCTACACAAATCAATTTGCAGCTCACCATCAGCTTTGATGTGAACGCTTAGGCCTGCTGCCTGATTGATCCGGTAGTAACTCTCCAGCATCGCTTTATCTTACAACCGTTGATTTGAGGAAAAGGACCGTAGTTAACTTTGATGCAGTTTTTGTACGGCTGCTAAATATCCATTTAAGGACCGGAATGCGCGAAAGTAGGGGCACTCCGCTTGTCGACAGGTCATTCTCGTTTCGCTCAATGCCGCCCAGTAATATCGTATCTTCACTATGCACCCTCAGACTGGTTTCAAATTTGTTGATCGACTGCGATGGCGGGGACCCGTCGGTTGGCGTTGAGGTAAAGTCAGAGACATTTACCGTGATGCCCAAAGTGACCTGGTCATCACCCGAAACAACAGGTTTGATCAGTATCTCCAGGTTAGCCTCAACCGGTGTATACGTATTGGTAAACACTGAAGTAGAGGTTGATGCTGAAGGATACAGGTTCTGGGTTGAATTTTTATAATACAGCCGGTTACCCAGGCTTAACTTTGCTATGTGCCCGTTCATGGTTGACAGCTTAGGCACGGAGCGAACGTCTACATTATTATTCTTCTCGAGGGCTTGTATTCGTGCATAGAAATTCGGTACAACATGACCGAGATTAATGGAGGTAAACTTGCTGATGCTAGTTAGAAAGCTATTGACCGATGTTGCGCTGAAAGTAAAATCAACTCCCGGCAGCACCGTTCCTCCTGTTTTAACGCTGTCGGAAACGCCTGCTGAGATGCCTGTTGCTATCGTATTTGTTTTATGAAAGTCGATCATAGTAAGCTCAATTAACACGACCGGTACCAGCGAGTCTAGCTGAGTTACGAAATAATCGATTTCTTTGATCTGGTCGGCTGAGCCTGAAAGCAGCAGCGTGTTTTGCTCTCTGAATTCTTTGATCTCGATGCCTTTTTTCCAGTCTGCAGGAATCATGGAAACAATGGTATCTATGGAGCGGTTTTGTAAATGGATCGCTTTAAAGGTTCTAAGCCCCTCCAGCGTCCGGTCACCAATCAGGTATACGCCGTTTTCCTGCTGAAACGTATAAGTTGAGCCTTTAAAAAGCAAGGTTAAAAAATCATCATAGGCTATATCGCTAACATGAATATCAATATTACCCTTAAGGTCAGTATAAACCGAATAGTTTTTATTTAGCTGCTGTGATGCTTGTTTAACCAGGCTTGCAATCGAAGCATTGGTTGCATCTGCCGAAATGAGTTTTTGATTATTGATCGTTCTTACAAATAACTGCGCCGAGCCGCCGGGGATATTAGGGCTCGCAGGCCTGAATGCGCTACGTACCCCCGTACTCTTATCACCATTAATGTATAACTCTTCATTTTCACCAAGGGGCTGAAACAGGTAAAAGTTATCACTGGTTTTAACCAGTTTAATTTCATTACCAAATGCAAGTTTGTCCAGCGCCGTTTCAAAGGGAGCATTAGCTATAAAAGCGTTTACCAGCTTTGATTGCAGGGAATTGGGAACCATGACATTCCTGCCTGATATTTTGGTGATCTTTCTAGCCACAGCAACCAGGCTATCATTGGTAAGTGAAAGCGAGAGCGTATTGCCTGCAGCCGCGTACTGCGCGGAGATTTCTTTTGGAGCAGCCTTAACCAATAAGGCTGGATCCTGATAGGCAGTTATATAGATGATTGAGCCTATAATGTTAAGGTCCAGATTATACTTCTGTATCAGGAACACTAGCACGTTAGCTGCAGTAACATCGGTAAATGAATCATTGATATTAAAGTTCAGTTTGGGATCAACGCTGATACTGATGTTATTTGACGAAGAAAGCCCAATAAGGTAGGTCTGGATCGAGCCGCCTACCACCTGAAGCTGAACCTTTTGGGCAAGGCCGGGAACCGTCTTTGAAAGGCTATCCAGTTTTTGCTGAATGATTGGTACGCGATTTTGCTGGGCAAATAGCGTTGCCGGTATTATTACTAATAAACAAAAAGTGATGACAAGGTAGATTAGCTTTCTAGACATAAGGTTTCAATAATTAAATAACAGCGGGTATATCTCTTCGATAGAAGTTAAACCCTGATGAAAAAGGTTGAATGCGTTTTCAGCCAGCGTTTTAATACCCCGTTCCTGTAAAAAGTTCTGAATATACATGTTTCCCTGCTTTATTTCAAAAGCCAGGTCCTGATCAATTGGAATTACCTCGTACACAGCTTTTCGCCCCTTGTAGCCGGTATAGTAACACTGATCACATCCCTTTGGCTTATAGTGCCGCTCTACTTTGGCGTAAGGTTTAAACTGCTTTGGATACGAGTTCTCGTCAAAATCATGCTCTTGCTTGCAATTCGGGCACAATAAGCGAAGCAAACGCTGGGCGGCAGTGGTGTTAAGCGTACTGGCCACCAGAAAAGGCGGAATCCCCATATCAATTAGCCGGGAGACCGTACCCCAGGCGGAATTGGTATGGATTGTTGATAAGACCAGGTGCCCGGTCAGGGCTGCCCTGATAGCCATATTCGCCGTCTCTGTATCCCGGATTTCTCCCACCATGATCACGTCCGGGTCCTGGCGCAGGAAGGTGCGCAGCGCTGCAGCGAAGGTAAGCCCAATGGATTCTTTGAGCTGCACCTGGTTAATGCCTTCCAAGGTATATTCAACCGGATCCTCGATAGTTAGTACGTTGCGCGTTTCTTTGTTTAAAAGTTTGAGCGTTGCGTACAGCGTTGTTGTTTTACCCGAACCCGTCGGGCCGCTGATAAGTATAATACCATTTGGCCGCATCACCCCTTGCAGGTAATTGTCGAGGTCAAATGCCGAAAAGCCCAGGCTATTAAGATCAATGTCCGTGGCGTCATTGTTTAAAAGACGCAAAACCACCTTCTCGCCGTGCAAGGTAGGTAAGACCGAAACGCGAATATCGAACTGGTGATTACCATTTCTATAATTTATACGGCCATCCTGAGGCAAGCGCTTTTCAGCAATATCGAGGTTAGAGAGTATTTTGATCTTGTTGATCAAGCCGGGATAGTCTTCGCGCTTCAATAGGTAGCGCTCCACCATCATCCCATCAATGCGGATTCTAACCCTGCATTTATTCTCATAGCTTTCAATATGAATATCGCTGCTCTTTAAGTTTTTAGCCTCGCCAATCAGATTGACCAAAAAGTCATCCGCGTTATTACTAACCGATAACTGGGCCGCCCCTGTTGCAGCATTTTCCTTGAGGTAATATTTTGAAAGTAGTCTACTAATATCAGCAGCTGGCAGAGGATCTAATGTGATATTTAGACCTAACAGGATTTCTAGTTCCGCTGCCAGCGAATCTCTATCAGCTGAATGTTCGCAGAAAAGCCAAAGCAGCTCGCCAGACTTTTCTTTGGGCAAGACGCGGTAATGCCAAGCCTGATCGTTGGTCAGCCAGTGCAGATTGTCAGCTTTTAAAACTACTTCGAGTGCTTGGTTCATTTTCCGATAAGGTTAATCAGCCAGGAATCACTAGCAAGGTCAATCCATTTGACCCACCAGTCTAGCGATAAAAATAATATAAAAACTAATGCCTGCAAACCGGCCAGTGGTATAGCTTTACTTTTTCTTTCAGCCAGCGCTTGCCAGACTAGCCAAGCCACTAACGATATTACAAGGCTTACTACATAAAAGAGCAGGTAACTTGAAAGTGAGGGGTAAAAAGCTGCACTGATTAAAAAAAGTACGTCACCAATGCCAATAAGATTAACATGAAACAGCTTCCTCCTTTTTTGCTTAATCGAAAAATAAGCCGACAGCAATAGCAGCTGCACTAATAAAAATCCGAGGTTAATAAGTGTATCCCAAATACAATTGATGATACTACGAGTAGTTACGAGCTTAAGCGCAAATAACGCTCCGGCAAGCAGGGGAAACAATATCCAAAAAACTGCTCTTCCTTTTATGTCTTGTAAAAAGATGGCAAAAAGTAACCCTATGGTGATTAGTTCAAGTAGCAGCACCTTAATCCGGAGTAACTTCTTTTAACGTACCTTGCTGATCGATCTGCCAGACATTGTAAGTGCCATTCCCGTTAAAATCAACCACAGCAGTGGCCTTTGCGGTGAAGGTCGTATTGGTGGCATCGGTAATTTCGATTCGGTAGTTAGCTCTGCCATCAGTTTCAGTAGTAAGTTTCTCCTGGATAAATCCAAGCTCACTGAGATCTTTTGAGTATTTGGAGTGCTCATAGAAATAACTTTGCTCGAGGGTCTTTAAATGCTGCAGCTGAATTTTAGCTTCGGTACTTTTGGCCCTTGTGATTAGCGGAAGCAGGTTGGGAAGTGCCAGCAGTACCAAAATTCCAATAATAACCAGAACCACCAGTATCTCAGTCAGGGTATATGCTTTTACTTTCTTGCTATATAAGGTTTGACGGGTTTTCATCATGATTTAAGATTACTAAACTAATGACTTGAATGGATAATGTCAAATTATTATCAGAGGGCATCAGTGTTTTATAGTTTAGGTTGTAAGCGGTTAACTATAAGCTCGCATTTCAATTTTCGGGTTTTTTATAATCAGATGGTGCATTTATAATTTTTCAAAAAAGATTTGAAAAATTCTTATTTTAGGCCTTAATGAAACCTTATTCTAAATACCATTGTTTCTATTTACTGCTCATTAGTTCGGCGCTACTTAGTTCCTGCGATGCCATTATTGAGCCTTCAATTTCCAAAAGCACGGTTACCCTGGAGGCGCCGGTAAACCAATATCAGAGCACAAGTTATACCCTGAATTTTTGGTGGGATCAGGTTGATCATGCGCTTAGTTATCACCTGCAGGTAGTTTCGCCTGGCTTTGATTCTCCAGCTAGTTTGGTACTGGACACCGTCATTAAAAAAACCACCTTTTCTTATAACTTTAATCCAGGCAACTACCAGTGGCGAGTACTTGCCCAAAACGGCAGCTCGCAAACGGCCTATGCCGGGCCTAGAAGTTTTAGCGTTGCTGCCTCGTCCATTAAGCAGCAATCTGTGCAGTTATTTGCTCCTGGCAATAGTTCGCTCACCAATCAAAGTAGCTTGAGTTTTCAGTGGTCGGCTTTGTATGGAGCGACCTCCTACCAGCTGCAAATTGATACCAATAATTTTGCAAACCTAAATGCGCTGGCCTATAACCAAGTCCTGCCCGGGACGCAAATCAGTTTTAACTTTCCCAAAGATCAAACTTACCAGTGGCGCGTTAGGGCGCAAAATGATACGGCCCAGGCGCAGTGGTCGGCAATCTATCAGGTGACCTATGATCACTCACCACCTGCCGCTGCGGCATTGAACGCACCTGCTGATAAATCGACCCTGCCCCTGCCGGTCCCGCTCAGCTGGAACGCTATAGCTACCGCTACCAGGTATAAGTTATACGTGTACGGGAGCGACGGCACGACAATCTATAATCAAAGTTTTCCGCTTTCGCTGACAGCCACCTCTTATAGTTTTAATCTAGGGAAGTCTGCTGATGTAGTGTACTGGACTGTAACGGCCCTTGACGCGGCAGGTAATGAGAGCCCGGCAGCAACACTCAGAAGTTTCACAATTCAATAGGCGCGACGTGAAAAATAAGACCTTAACGTACGCTTTGATCATCGTGGTAGCCTGCCTTTGGGGATATATTGCTTACCGGATATTTAGCGCAGTTACCACAAAAGATGATGATTTGCCTCAGCCGGTAAAAATGGAAAAGGAAGCTTATAACGATTACGAATTGCCCAGTGATACTACAAAACTAATGCTCAACTACCGGGATCCATTTGGTATCCTTAAGCCGAAAAATACCGTGGTAACTCATTCAAAAAATCCAGGGGCAATAAAAATTACAACCTTAGCGCCAAAGCCTGTAATGAACTGGTCTTTTATTAGCTATTCAGGGTATATCAGAAACCCGGCCACAAAAAAGCTCGTTGCGCTAATCAGCATTAACGGGCAAAGCTATGCCCTCAGCGAAGGTGAATCTAAAAGTGATGTCAGGCTGCTTCGCAATCTGCGGGATTCGATCAAAATTAGCTACCAGGGCAAATCAAAATTTATTGCACTCAAGACTGCGCCATGAAAAATATATTAATTGTAATGCTCTGCTTTTTATGGACGGGTGCACTTGCACAAAGAATGCCTGAGGAAGGGCCCAATAAAGTGCGGATCATACTTGCTGAGAAAAGTATTGTTGCTGAATTGAATCCAGTTTCTTTTTCGCCTCGTGCTAAGGTGGGTTTGTTTTATTATTGGTATGCTGCTAACAGCATCCATCAAACCCAGGGCGGCTATAGCGGCACATTACTTAACGGACTTTACACCGAATATTTTGCGAACAAAAGCTTAAAAGAACAGGGAAGTTTCGTAAAAGGACTAAAACACGGTATCTGGAAAGCCTGGGACGAAGATGGCAAGCTTATATCGGAGACTAACTGGAAAAATGGTGTTCAGGTGCCGCTAAGAAAAGTTCCGATCTGGCAGCGATTGAACTTTCTTGTTAAGCGAGATACACTGGTAACGGATACTTCTAAAAAGCCAACCCTCAAACCTTGATCAAAGCATCGGCGCTCTATATCGTTATTGTTATTGCCCTTGTGATCGCTATCCTGTGCGCGTCGCTGGTAGCTGTTGCTTATTATTTCAGGGCCGAATACCAGCAAAAGTTTCGATATGATCAGCTTCGCGATAACCTATCCTCAGGCATAAATATCCTACTCACCGCCAGGGATTCTACCTATCAAAAAGAAAAAATGTTGAGCTTGTTTTCCGGCACCAATGATTCGGTAACGCTGCAGAGGGAAGCCTGGGGAGTCTATGATATCTGTTTTGCAAAGGCGTTTACCCAGAAAGATACGCTATATAAATCGTTTACGATAGCAAACCAGATCGATTCATCCAAATGGGCAGCGCTCTATGTACCGGATCAGGACCGGCCCCTTTCTGTAAGCGGAAAAACTGCAATCGTGGGCGATGCTTTCCTCCCGAAGGCTGGAATTATCGAAGCGTATATCTATAATAAAGCCTATCTGGGGGACAAGCGGGTTGTGATCGGAAGGAAACTCCTAAGTAATAAACTGATTCCGCCTTTAGATACCGTGCGCCTTAAGCAGCTTTCTTTGAGTTTTAGTGGTGCCGGTAACAAGCTGTCAGAAAAAGATTCCATCAGCTGCTCGTTTTTACATCCAACAAAAGTCTTTGATTTCGGGCGCAAGGCTGCTACGGTTAAACAAATAAACCTCAAAGGAAATATCATTTTGCGTTCAGATACGACGCTGGTGATAGATAGTACTGCCAGCCTTGAAAACATTCTGATCTTTGCCCCGACTATCGTAGTAAAATCGGGTTTCAAGGGCAATTGCCAGTTATTCGCGACAGACTCGATTTCCGTGGGCGCGCGCTGCCAATTCGCATATCCTTCGGCGCTTGGCATTATTCGAAGCTCGAAGGGAAAAACCACCTTCCAGCCAAAGATAAGCCTGGATACTGGTAGCACGCTGGCAGGACAAATTTTCACCTACCAAAGCTCAGCCAAAGGCCTCCAGCCGCTTATTACTATCGGGAAAGCTGATACGATAAGAGGTTTTATTTATTCCCAGGGCACTTTGGAGTTTAAAGAAAAAGTAGTTGTCGGGGGCGGGGTAATGACCAGTAGGTTTTTATATCGGAGCTCTTTTAGCCTGTATGAAAACTATCTGATAAACGTGAGGCTGGATGCTAACGGCTTGTCTCCTTATTACCTAGCAAGCCCTATTACCCCTATCGCTTCAAAAAAGAAAAAGATACTGCAATGGCTGGAAGGGAACTAAAGATCGGCGCCAGAGTGCATGGCTCAACAATCATCGAAGTAGTCATTTCTATGATCATTATCCTGGTTGTTTTTAGCATTGCAATGATGATTTACAGTAACGTTACCCGTTCCTCACTGTCAGCGCAGAAAGTAAAAGCCTCGGCAATTCTGCGGGAAAAGCTGGATCAGACCGAGCATAATCCAACAGGAGCAGATGAAACGATGTCCGCTGGAGATTTTCAGGTCGAACAGCAAATTGAGCCCTACTCGGATACTGCGAGTCACTTGCTTAAGGTGCACCTAACTGCCTGGGATAACAACCATCAAAAACTAGCAGAGCTGCAAAAAATAATCATAAGGCCATGAAGCGGGGCAAGGTAAAAGCATTTACAATAATGGAGCTAACCATAGCTATGCTCATTTCTGCCATCGCCATTGGTATTAGCTATTCCATCTTTTTGATCGTAAGTCACTCTTACCAAAGTTACCTGACTAAAAGTGCTCAGGTAGCTACAGCGCAACGCCTGGACGCGGTGCTGCAAAGGGATTTTGATCGGGGGCTGTTAGTTTCAAAAGATACTAGTGGTATAAAAATCCAATACCCTTCAGGGCAGGTCATTTATAAGTTTGATACAGCCTTTGTTGTTAGAAAAACTGCAACGAGTGACACCTTTAAGGTTAAAACGGATAGCCTCAGGTTTTCCTTTGAAGGTAAAGCTTTTTCTGAATACCAAACACCCGGTCCTCAAAACCGGATTGATCAGTTAGATGTCACAGCCTTTCTTGAAAAACAAAAAATTACTTATCATTACCATAAGATATATAGCTCAGCTAACCTTATTAATATAGACGTTCATGCCATCCATTGATATTAGCAGTTACCAAAAAAAGAAAGTAAAAGCTTCAGTAAAAGAAACTGACGGGGGTTTATTCGCTTTATTGAATAAGGATATCAGCTTTGGAAGTAAAGAGCTTAACGATAAAAAGAAAGAGGCGCTGTATCTCGAGCTTAGCTCGCTGCTGCGGGCCGGAATCAATTTAAAAAGCAGCCTGGAGCTGGTTACCGCAGATCAGCAAAGCCAGAAAGATAAACTACTCTTTGAGCAGATTCAAAAGCAAGTACTTGCCGGAAGCTCCCTGTCTCAGGCACTGGAGCAAAGCGGCAGGTTCTCCCTTTATGAGGTATATAGCCTGCAAATCGGGGAAGAGACAGGGAAACTGATCGAGGTGCTGCAAGATTTGGCACGCTTCTACCAAAACAAGATCAAGCAGCGCCGCAAGATTGTGTCTTCTTTGACCTACCCCTGCGTCGTGCTTACTACCTCACTTGGCGCCGTCTTCTTTATGCTCAAATTTGTGGTGCCGATGTTTGGCGACGTGTTCAAACGCTTTGGAGGAAAACTGCCCTGGTTAACCCAGAAGATCATCGGCATTTCGCAAGGCATGGAAAATAATTTCTGGCGGGTATTTATTTTGCTCATCCTGGTTGGGGCATTTCTTTTCAGCACCCGTAAAACCCAGCGCTTTCGCGAGCTAGCTTCAAAATTTCTGTTAAAAATACCCATCGCCGGTAACCTGGTTAAAAAAATTTACCTGGCCCGCTTTTGTAACTCGATGCGCCTGCTGATCAATGCGCACCTGCCGCTGCTTCGGGCTATTGCACTTTGCCGCCAAATGATTGGCTATTATCCTATTGAATCCTCATTGCAGCAAGTCGAAGATGATATCATGAAAGGAAAAACACTGCACCAAAGCTTGCAGCAGTTCAGTGTTTATCCTTCTAAAATGATTCAGCTCATTAAAGTAGGCGAAGAAACCAATCAGCTAGATTACTTTTTTGCCAAAATATCAGATCAATATATCGAGGAAGTCGAATACAAAACATCAACCTTGAGTAGCATGATGGAGCCGCTGATCATTATCTTTTTAGGTTTGATTGTCGGCCTCATCCTGGTTTCGATGTATTTGCCGCTGTTTCAGATGAGTAATACGTTTCAATAGATAATGGCCAAACTACCGCTGTAGGTCAGGCTACCGTTTTTTGCTTTGATGATGTAATAGTAGGTGCCTGTTGCCAGTAGTTTACCCTTGAAGGTGCCGTCCCATGGTTTGGGGTATCCTCTGCTTTCATAAACCAGCTGCCCGTAACGGGTGAATATTTGTACCAGGCAGTTAGGGTCATAT
>CAISPD010000142.1 GCA_903887275.1 uncultured Mucilaginibacter sp. | reverse complement strand
TAAGAGAATGTATTACCTGGTACACTAACAGGTATTATGAAAAAGTAACATCAGAAATAAGAGTAAGGGAAAAGGCCCACATAGAACTTATCGAAGAGATAAACGAAATGTACCTGGCAGTATTAAAAAGAGCGCTACCCAACGAATATGAAGAAGGTAAAGGTGCTTTTATAGATAACATAGATTTTCTTACACAAGTCTTTACTAAAAAAAGGCAGAGAGAAGAAAAAGAAAGAGCATTACAGGAGTTCAAAAATAAAATTCATGGAGCCGGCAGCAACGCCCGATTAGGATAAGTTGCGACGCTCCGTTCATCTTCATACTTTCAATTTTACACACATATGGCAAATACTAACTTAACTTACGAATTGATTTGCAGATACCCGAACGCCACTAAAATAGTAACAACCGCTGGATTGTTTGCAGACATTATATATGCAACAAGATCTGGGCAGGCGTATATAGCCAATAAGGAGAAGACGGAGCGGATTATATCGATTTCCGACTGCCAACTGATACTCCGCACATTTGAGGATGTGGCGGACGAAGAAATGGAAAAACTAAAGAGAATTATTTTCCCAAATGCAAAGCCTAATTCCGAAAAGGCAGCAGCAATGGTAAATGAGCTTATTCGCACAGACAGGTTAGTGAATCGCGATAATATCGACTATCTCCGCTCAATATCAATCTCCACCGAGCCAGCAGAAACAGAAGGGACATACTGGGTTCGGGCTAACACCATTAACTAACCGCCGCCAGGCTAAACAAATGATTATGAAAGACAACTTACTGCAAGAAAGCGACATACTGATTAGCAATGAAACGGGAAAAGAATATAAAGTTTGGTGGGTTTCGGAACGGCGAGTAAATGCAAGGTCGTATTTAGAATCAGGTGCAAGAAGATACCATGATATTGCATTTGTTCGTGACATTTCAAAGGGAATAAAAACATGGCCGAAAAGCGAACAGACGTACACTCTTAAAACAACCGAACCATGATAACCCACGCCACACAAATAACGTTCAATGATGTGATTTCGGTTTAAACGCAGAAGGAGTATGATCTCTGCTTTTCGGATACTGCTGCATAGGGTACAGAAGCGGTTTTTACAATACTTTCCAAAATATCTGCCCTCATGTGTTATAAGCCTGTTTTGGCAATGGTAGGTATTCCAGAAGGCTTTCACCTTTTCAGGTTCGCCTTTTTTCTCTGCAATAGCAATTAAGCTTAAAGCCATTTTTTGTGATATAATTTTCCTTTTTGCTCTACCGTTCAAAACCTTGTCATTACCTAATTCCGAACCTTGCCCAGAAATGATTGCAGCGTTTTGACTATCTATTGCTGTCCCGTTTTGTGCTAATGTATCAAGCGATGCGATAGACCCGCTTCATTTTGGTCAATGGGTTGGCAACAACGACAAGATATACTATGCAGGGCATTGGATATTAAATAACCCAATGAATCCATCGGAAGGTCTTTTATCATGGACCGATGAAGAAATAATAGAAGAGTATAAACTATTCAAATCAAAAACACAGGGATTATGAAATACGTAATGATTGCTTTATTGGCGGCATGTCTGCTACACGTTGTTCTGTACTTCGGATGGGATACAGGCATATTTAGAGGTATAGTATATCCGATTATTAACCATTTTAAAACCAAACAGCATGGCGCAGGAGAATAAGGTAATGACACCTACATTAACAGACAGCGAACTTATAGAGGCATGCAATAATTGGGTGAAGCGACTTTGCGAAACAGGAGGCAGGGCATGGACTTTATCCATACCTGTCAACTTCAACAAAGACCCCGATATGCTAATCATTGAATTGGGAAAGCGACTTAAACAACGCAGCATCGACCACTCCGAAATGAGCAAGGGTATGTTTAGCGAGGATGATATGTACCAAGTGTGGCGGGAACACTACGGAGATGTTTACCCTGATAAATTTGAGGCATGGCTTGCCGAGTACAAACAAAACAAACAATTATGAGAAGATTAATAGGAGGATGTATGATACTTGCCGCATTTTTCAGAGGCTGCAATACTTCATATAATATGCAGAATTGTGGAGCATTGGCGATTGTCGGTATGGCATTAATAATTTGGCGATATACAAGTAAAAGATAAACAATTAAACAACGCCGAGGAGGGCGAATGAGTATGAGTAAAACACAATCTATTTTAGCCGATGGGTCTGATTTTGAATTTAGCCTTACGAAAATGTCGGGACTAAAAATTAAAGACATTTTCGGCTACGTTTCACGGGAATTTGACGACCCTGTATTCAACATCACAAAGATAGTAATGGGTGACGGGAGTAAGATAAGCGTAGAGGGAGAACACGACATTGCATATATCCCGTCAAACGATCGTGTGCCGTATTTGTCAGAGGAATATTTTAATGAAATTGACCCAATAGAAGAAGATGAAGATTAAAAACAAAGCCACTCTTTCGGGTGGCTTTTTGATGCTGTTTAATTGACTGTTGTCGGTATGTACTCACATAGGCATCCTTAGTATTCCAATTTTAATCCTCGCAGAAGAAAGTAATATCGCTAATTCCTCCGCCCGTTCTATAGTCGCCAAATTCTGTATTTATAGCATCAAATACATCTTCATTTTCCCCATCATCCGCATTAATAAGTTCTTTCCATCTTTCAGCCTTCTCAACGGGTATTTTATACCAATGACTATCTCCATCCTGCGAGAAAAAATAT
>CAISPD010000141.1 GCA_903887275.1 uncultured Mucilaginibacter sp. | reverse complement strand
TACGAAATGATAGCTGAGCAGATCGTTTTAAAAAAATCGTAAATTATTTTTAATGATTCAATACCTTACTCATTTTTAATTTGATATTACTCCAAAAAATCTAAACCCAAACACCATGATCACGAATAAATTTTTCGGTGCGGCAGCCTTGCTTTTGATGGTTTTTACCGCAGGCGCCCAAACAACCCCGGCCGTACTACAGCCTTACGGAAAAGTTGATAAAACTGACCTGGAATTAAAACAGTGCGATTTTGAAAAAGACGCCAATGCTGAAGTGCTTTTTGATAAAGCGACTGTTTATTTTACTGATGATAATATTGTAACGGAACGACATATTCGTATAAAAATATTTAACGATAATGGAAAAAGTGCCGCAAATATTATCATCGAGTATTTAGGTGGTAACCATTTTCAATGGATTGAAAAGTTGCAGGCGCAAACCATCAATAATAACAATGGAGTACCCGTAATTACGAAAGTTGATAAGAAGCAAATATTTGATAAACGGATTGATAAGTCGGTTTCTGAAACATCCTTTGCTTTTCCGGATGTTAAGCCCGGTTCTATTATTGAATATAAATATGACATTGCAAGTCAATACCTGCAGTCGTTTCCTGATTGGTATTTTCAAAGTGAGTTGCCCACCCGCTATAGCGAAATTGAAGCTAAAATACCTGATACCTATCATTACAAGAGCCTGGTACGAGTTAACCAGCAATTTGCCGTAAACCTGAGAGATGGCAATGGACAAATATCCAAATTAGCGCTGGTAAATGTGCCTTCGATAAATAATGAGCCACACATGACTTCGTTGCGCGATAATTTTCAGCGTATACAAAATCAATTACTAAGTATTTCTGCCGATCCGCGTACGGGCTATCCCGGGAAAAACTTTTCAGAAAATTGGGATAAAGTTGGTGCAACCCTGGCAGATGATGAAGACTTTGGTGGACAATTTAACAGGAAAATTAGCGGAGAGGAAGAGATTCTTAACCATGTTAAGTCTTTAAAAACCAACAACGAAAAGATAGAATATATATTCAATCAGGTAAAAACCAATATGAAGTGGAACGAGACCTATTCAAAATATACAGAAGATGGAACCTCAAAAGCCTGGGAAAAGAAAATAGGTAACTTTGCCGAAGTGAACCTTATTGTATACCATTTGCTTAAAAAAGCAGGTATTAACGCACTACCTATGTTAACGAGCACGCGTAGTCATGGTCGCGCTAACCCTGCGTACCCTGCCTATTATCCGTTTAACTCCGTTGCAACCTATGTTCCGGTAGACAGCGCTACCTTTTATGTATTGGATGCTACCAATAAGAATAACGTTTATAATGTAATACCATTTTATTTCCTCAATTCTTTTGGTCTGGTGATCGATAAGGAAAATAAAAAATACAACTGCGATTTTATTGACAATACCCAGCCGGCAAGGGAGTTGACGCTTATCAATGCAGAAATTACAGCAGATGGGAAAATGCAGGGAACGGCACAGATCAATAGTTTTAGTTACAATCGCCAGGATGATATTGAAAGCTATAAAAAGGAAGGGGAAAAGAAATATAAAGAAGATTTGAAAGATGGCAATAACGACCTTAGTATCACCTCTCTGAAAATGGATAATATGGAAGTTGACTCGCTTCCATTGGAACAGAATATTAACTTCAGCCTTAATCTCCCAGGTTCGGACGGAACCTATATTTATTTCAAACCAAATTTGTTTACCACACTGGAGTCCAATCCATTCCTTGCTGAAAACAGAACTACGGATATTGATTTTGGTTATATGAATATCTATTCAATAACCGGTAACTACAAAATACCAGCCGGATACAAAGTAGACGCTTTGCCTAAGAGTACCCGCATGGAAATGTCAGACCAAACTATAAGTTTCAAACGGCTCGTTGTAGAAAATGAAGGCACAATAACAGTTCGTTATTCTATCATATTTCATAAATCCATTTTCTTTAAAGAGAATTATGAAGAATTGCGCGCCTTCTACAAGAAGATGTATGAATTGATAGACGAACAGGTAATATTGAAGAAAGGTTAATTATGGCGATGAAATATTTTACTGGCTTGTTATTATTAGCTTTTGCTGCCGGTTTGTTTACTACTAAAACCTACGGACAGTTAAAAGAAGCGCCGAAAGAAGCCTATATAGCTTCAAACATACCTGACTCTCTGAAGCAGGATGCCAATTCTGTTGTAAGGTATTCCTACGACTATGAAGAGGTAAAAGGGCCGGGTAAGGTTACCATAAAACACTTGAGTGTGGTAACTATATTGAATGAAAAAGGCGATGATCAGGCGATTGTACAATTTCGTTATAACCGCAAATTTGATACCTACAGCTATGTGGATATCAAAGCATTTGATAAGAATGGGAAGCAGATCAAAAAATATCATAAAAGCGATATGTATGATGGTGCCAGGGTGAGTTATGAAACGCTGGCAGATGACGACAGAATTTTGGGCTTAAAACATGCTATTACCAATTATCCGGAGACAATATCAGTTGAGTATGAAGAAAATATATCAAGTATTGTTAATCTCGGTACCTGGGTAATTCAGGATAATGAGCAATCTGTGCAAAGCGCTAATTATAGTATTTCAATTATCGGCACAGCCGGTTTTAGATATTTTAATAAAAACACCGTAATAAAACCGGTTAAAACCTCAAATGGGGTTTTTGATAATTATGCCTGGTCGGTTTCAAACTTAAAAGCCATAAAACTAGAAGAGGGAGCCAAATACTGGAAGGTTTTACCGATTGTTGAATTTGCCCAGGATAAATTTTCATTTTATGGTAATGATGGTGACTTTAGCAATTGGAAGAATTTTGGGAAATGGTATAATGATTTGAACACTGGCAGTACATCGTTGAGTCCGGATAGAGTGGCCTGGATAAAAAAAGTGACCGATACGATCAAAAGCGAAAAGGAAAAAGCTAAGTTTCTTTATAAATACATGCAGGAAAGCATGCGCTATGTGAGTATTCAGCTTGGTATTGGCGGTATGAAAGCATTTCCGGCCTCATTTGTCGACCAAAAGAAATACGGCGATTGTAAGGCACTATCAAATTATATGCGTGCTTTATTGCAGGCAATAGGTATAAACTCCTATTGTGTTATAATTAACTCAGGTAAAAATGCTGAACCTGCGAACGCTAATTTCCCTTTCGATTCCTTCAACCATGTTATCCTGTGTATCCCGTTCAAAAACGATACAACCTGGCTAGAATGTACAAGCAATAACACAAAATTTGGCGAACTGACCGGTTTTACTGAAAACAGAATTGGGTTGGCAGTAACGGAAGATGGAGGGAAGTTGATCAGTACACCGCGCAGCAAATCAACCGAAAACCAGTTTATAAGCGAAGCACATATTACTTTAAATTCTGACGGAAGTGCAAAAGCGCATATCAAGGTTAAAAGTACCGGTGAATATCGGATGATCTATATTCAAATGGAAGCTGAAAAAACGGATGAGCAAAAGCAATACTGGTTAAAAAGCCTCGAGATCAAACAACCTTATTCTTTTGATTTGACACCCGGGAAAGATATAGATGGCGTTAAACAGGATGATCTGGACCTGGAATACGATAAGTTTTGCGATATTATTGCGGGCGATAAACAGTTTTACAAGCCCTCTGCATTTGCACTTTGGGATGGAACGGTGCCTATTCTGGACAAAAGACAGTCGGATTATTATTGGGATTTCCCAAGACTAAAAATATGCACTACCACTATTGATATACCCCAGGGCTTTGAAGTAGAGACCTTACCAGGCGCGACTAATCTGAAATTCAGTTACGGAAGCTGCGATATAAGTTACATTTACAATAAGGATAAAAACCAGGTTGTAGGCTCGGCTAAATTTGAATTGACAAACCAGGTCATACCCGCTGCAAAGTATAATGAAATGCAACAGTTTATGGATAATGTTGCAAGGGCACAGAATAAAAAACTGGTCATTAAAAAGAAGGCTTAAATTTGTCGGGTGATCTTCCGACTTGATGAACGTTTGCTGTTTCCGGACCCGGCCCTTGCGGAGGAGGATGGTTTGCTGGCTATTGGCGGTGATTTGTCTGTTGACCGCTTATTGTTAGCCTATAGGAATGGCATTTTCCCCTGGTATAGTGACAATACGCCAATTTTATGGTATTCGCCGAACGAACGTTTTGTGTTGTTCCCCAATGAGATAAAGATAAGCAAGAGTATGCGGCAGGTGTTGCGTTCGGGGCGTTTCAAGGTTACGCGAAATACCTGTTTCCACCGGGTGATCGATGCCTGTTCAACAGCAAAACGCGGGGGCCAGGATGGCACCTGGATCACGGCAGATATGAAAGCCGCCTATTTGCAACTGCACCTGTTGGGCCATGCTCATTCGATAGAAGTTTGGGACAATAATCAATTGGCCGGCGGCTTGTATGGTGTTGCTGTTGGTAAGGTATTTTGTGGTGAAAGCATGTTTAGCCGGGTAAGCAATGCGTCTAAGACCGCCCTGGTCAGCCTGATACAAAGCGGCGAATACAACCTGATCGATTGCCAGGTATATACCGAACACCTCGAATCAATGGGGGCAAGGATGATTTCGCGGAATGATTACATGCATGAGCTGCGAAATATGCATCTGAAAGATTAGTTTTGAAGCTTAACACGCAAGACCTACGAAGTTTTTAAAACTTCGTAGGTCTGTAACATAGCCCAATTCCATGCAGCAACCCGATCTGAAAGAACGCATTATCTTAGGCATTGACCCCGGTACAGCGGTAATGGGTTACGGGCTGGTGAAAGAAACCGGGCGCAAGATGGAGCTGATCAGTATGGGAGTGGTGAAGATGGGTGCCATAGATGACCATATGCTGAAGCTGCAACGCATTTTCGAAAAAACGGTCAACCTGATCGATCAATACCATCCCGATTGCCTGGCTATCGAGGCTCCTTTTTATGGTAAAAACATACAGGTAATGTTGAAACTTGGTCGTGCTCAGGGTATTGCAATGGCAGCCGCGCTCTCACGGAATGTAAGTATCACCGAATATTCGCCACGGAAGATCAAACAAGCCATTACAGGCAACGGTAACGCCACCAAAGAGCAAGTAGCCGCCATGCTGCAAACCCTGCTCAGTTTTAAGGAAACTCCTGAATTTCTGGATGCAACTGACGGGCTTGCCGTAGCTGTTTGTCATTCGTTCCAAAAGATCAATACGGGTGCCGGCAAAGGTTCCGCCAAAAAATCCTATTCGGGTTGGGAGACTTTTGTGAAAGATAACACCGACAGAGTGAGTGGGATCGGAAAGAAAAAACCAATTTGAAAATGAGTCAATTCTCAAATTTTCAAATCACAAAGCCGCCCTTATTTTTTCGGCAGTTGCCTGCAATTGTTCGGGGGTAAAGCTGAGTTTTGAACGGGAAAAGTTAAGGTCGCTTACGCTATTCATAGGGATGAGGTGAATATGCGCATGAGGAACTTCGAGTCCGATAACAGCAACGCCGATACGTTTACATGGGATAGCCTTGCGTAATCCTTTGGCAACTATTTTAGCAAATATTTGTAAGCCGGTATACATTTCATCATCCAGATCGAATATATAATCTACCTCTTGTTTTGGGATAACCAATACATGCCCCTCGGCAAGTGGACTTATATCCAGAAAGGCCAGGTAATCGTTGGTTTCGGCTACTTTATAGGCAGGAATCTCTCCGGCGACGATTTTTGAAAATATGGTCATATTAATGAGTGAAAGAGTGAGTTAGTGAATGAGTGATTGAAAAAATCAAATTAAAATTTTTTAAAATGACCGATTATCCTTTTTTAAAGCAAATAGATATATCTCCTGATAACCACGCACTCATTCACTAATTATTACCTGCTTATCTCCAAGATCTCAAACTCAATCTTACCTGCCGGAACTGCGATCTCGGTAGTATCGCCTACCTTTTTGCCGAGTAAACCTTTGGCAATAGGTGAGGATACTGAAATTTTGCCCGATTTAAGATCGGCTTCGCTTTCGGATACCAATTGGTAGGTCATGGTAGCGCCGTTTTTAGTATTTTTTATTTTTACTTTAGATAGCGCTAAAACTTTTGAACTATCTAATTTGCTTTCATCCAGTAACCTTGCCGTAGCCAGCAATTCTTCCATCCGGGCTATTTTTGCCTCGTGGTGACCTTGTGCTTCTTTTGCAGCATCGTATTCGGCATTTTCCGAAAGATCACCTTTATCGCGAGCCTCGGCAATGGCCTTGGCAATATTTGCGCGCCCGCTGGTTTTTAATTGTTGTAATTCTTCTTTTAACCTATCCAGGCCATCCCTGGTATAGTATGCTACCTCAGCCATAATCGCTAATATTAATTCTTTAGTTTATAAACAGATACCAAAAAAAACAGTCCCCCTGGTACAAGGAAGGACGGTTGACGCTTAAAAAACAAACAAGACTATGTCGGCACCCGCCTGCATAGTCTTGCGTCTTATTAAAACGAAGATAAACGAATTAAGTTTGAATATCAAAATTTTTTGAGCGATTTAATTCCTGATGCTCGGGACTCACTTCGCCATTTTGATCAGCTTTTCGGCCATCACTTCACTTAATTTGCGATAGGATTCAAAGGTCCAGCCAGCAACATGGGGGCTTAGTAGTACCTTACCCGATCGCTTCAATTCTTCAAACCACGCTTGCTCGCCAAGTGCCGGAAATTTTTCCTGTTCGAGCACATCGAGCCCGGCTGCAAGTATTTTACCCTGTTTGATGGCATTGAGTACGGCCTGTGTTTTTACCACATTTCCGCGTGAGGTATTGATGAAAAATATTGGTTTCTTAAAATGGAAAAGGTATTCATCGTCTACCAGCCCACGGGTTTCTGAAGTTAGGGGAACATGCAGGCTCAATACGTCTGCGTATTTAACGATCTCTTCCATACTTACTTCGTGTGCATACTGGTCGCTGAAGCCTGTTTTGTATTTATCATAGGCGATAACGTTAACGCCAAAGCCCGATAGTTTTTGCGCAAAGCTGCTGCCCATATGGCCATAGCCGATGATACCTACTGTCTTTCCTTTCAGTTCAATACCCCGGTTAGCTTCTCGGGCCCAGATTCCTTCGCGGATCTCAGCGTCGGCCCGTTGAAAGTTGTTCATAAGGCTCAGCAACATACCTACAGCATGTTCGCCCACGGCATCCCGGTTGCCCTCAGGGGCATTGATAAGGATGATGCCTTTTTGGGTGGCATAAGTTTCGTCGATATTATCCATGCCTGCACCCGAACGGCAAATGAACTGTAATTTGGTCGCCTTGTCGATAATAGCCGGGGTCACCAAAAACTTCGACCGGATGGCCAGGCCCTCGTAATTGCCAATAATTTCATAAGCTTCTTCCGGTTTGATGGTTGGCTGGTAGTCGCAATGATAGCCATTGGCCTCTACCATTTCCATAAACAGCGGATGCAGGTCGTCGACGATGAGGATGTTTTTTTTCATGCTCGGTTCTCTGTGATCTTATTGGTCAGTGCCACAAAATCCGCCACACTCAAACGTTCGGCGCGTAGTTCGAGCAGAGGCTCTGTAGTCATTTTTTCTTTATTAATAAGGGATGAAACGGCGTTGCGCAGCGTTTTTCTCCGTTGGTTGAATCCTGCCTTTACTACCTGCCAGAACAGTTTTTCGTCGCATGCGAGTTCGGCGGTTTGGTTACGGGTAAGGCGGATGACAGCCGATAGTACTTTGGGTGGCGGGTTAAAAACACCTGCCTTTACGGTGAATAAATATTCAACCTGGTAATAGGCTTGCAAAAATACACTCAGGATGCCGTACTCCTTGCTGCCGGGTTTGGCCGAGCACCGTTCGGCCACTTCCTTCTGAAACATACCTACAACTTCAACCACCTGCCGGCGGTTATCGAGTACCTTAAATAATATCTGCGAAGATATATTATAGGGGAAATTGCCGATTATACCGAAACGCTGTTGCGATACTTTGCCAAAATCCATTTCCAGAAAATCATCATTGATCAGGCGATCACCTAGTTGCGGGTATTTTTTCTGCAGGAATTCATACGACTCGGTGTCAATGTCAATAAGATAAGTTTGCAAGTCGTCTCTCTGCAAAAGAAAATCAGATAAAATGCCCATACCGGGCCCTACCTCCAGCACTTCATTATAGTTGTTTTCGGCAGGGCGCAAACTACCCACAATTTTGGCGGCAATGTTTTTATCCGTCAGAAAGTGTTGCCCGAGATGCTTTTTAGCTCTTACCAATGACATGCCAGATTCAAATATTTGCGCAAATTATACATATTTGTGCCACTAAGAGGTAAAATATTTTATTTGCATCTTTGTGGGTGCGGAGTGTCGGGGCGCAAGGCGGCTGGCGCGGTCAGTCTGAATGACCAATACCAAACGACCAATACCCAAAGACCAATGCCAAATGACCAAAAAGAAATGAGCAGTAAACTAAAAATAGGTATCAGTATAGGCGATGTGAATGGTATAGGATTGGAGGTGATCATCAAAACACTGTCTGACCAGAAGATATTTGATTACTGTACCCCCATCGTTTACGGTCATACCAAAGTGGCGTCCTTTCACCGAAAATCAATCAGTGGGAACGAGCTCAATTTTTTTGTGATCAATAGTCCATCGCAGGCGCAGCATAATAAGGCCAACATGATCAATTGCTGGGAAGAAGATGTGAAGATCGACCTTGGTGAAGTAAATGAAACAGGTGGTAAATATGCTTTTCT
This sequence comes from uncultured Mucilaginibacter sp., assembly GCA_903887275.1. Lineage (GTDB taxonomy): Bacteria > Bacteroidota > Bacteroidia > Sphingobacteriales > Sphingobacteriaceae > Mucilaginibacter. The sequence goes on along the minus strand of CAISPD010000141.1, from coordinate 2,591 downwards.
TTCGCTACAGCGTGCAGTGGATGATTTGGTGAAGGGCGAAATTGATGCGCTGGTTACTGCGCCGATCAATAAAGACAATATACAACGTGAGGATTTTAAATTCCCCGGTCATACCGAATATTTACAGGAACGTGCGGGAGCCAGTGAAGTATTGATGTTTCTGGTAAGCGATGGTTTGCGGGTAGGTGTAGTTACCGGTCATATTCCATTGGCTGATGTGCCTAAAGCTATTTCATCCGATAAAATTGTTGCCAAGCTTAAACTGATGAATGAGAGTCTCAAAAAAGATTTCTGGATTCAAAAGCCAAGAATTGCGGTATTGGGATTAAACCCACACGCCGGAGATAATGGTTTGATCGGCAATGAAGAACAGGAGATCATCGTGCCAGCTATTAATGAGGCCCGGGCCGCTGGTATGATGGCTTTTGGCCCTTACCCGGCAGATGGTTTTTTTGGTAACGATTCTTACAAGAAATTCGACGCCGTATTGGCCATGTACCACGACCAGGGCCTTATCCCTTTCAAACAGATAGCGTTTGAATCGGGAGTAAACTATACGGCGGGGCTCAGTTTCGTGCGTACATCTCCCGACCATGGTACTGCCTACGATATTGCCGGTAAAAATGAAGCATCGTCAGAATCTTTCCGCGAGGCGCTGTTTGCTGCAATTCATATCGTTAAGCGCCGCCGTGAAACGGCCGAACTGACTGAGAATACCCTGGTAATTACCAAACTGAGCAGGGATAGGGATTAAAGCTCAACCAAACAATTTTCATTTTAAGGCATAATGGTACCCCTTACAGGTACTTATCAAGCAATTGCTTAATGATTGTATTCGCCGATATATAATTTAAAGCCCTGTATTTTCTAGTGCCCTAACTGCACTTCATCTTTGGCATTCTTCCCGAAAATGGAAAGTCAGACCAAAAAATGTAAATCAATCAAATTTTTTTTCGACGATCAGAAATAAGTAAAAGCTTATTTTCTGCCTTTCTGCTATCCTGATGCCACTATTTGGCCTAATCTTTAAATTTTTTGTAACCCTAAACTGAATTGGCAGGGTTATTGGCTTTATGCTTTACCGAACCTATTGATAGCTAGCAGAATAACTTGATAATGATTCGGTTCACGAATGGAAATAAATAGTAATTCTCAAAAGTTAATTCAGCAGACAACACCGCGTTCAAATGTTCGTGTGTAGAATTTGAACCACAATTAAATTATCATGAAAAAGATCAGAAAGAAATTAGAGCTTGGGGAGTCAGTAAAATTTGCAACAAGAAAGTGCTTCTGCACGTATAAAACCTGCTTTTCTACGGTTAAGCCAACACTAAACTAACGTATTTATGAGCGGGTTATCAGCCTTTGTTCAATTTTTGTGTATTGTCTTTTTCGACAGAGTTTTCCTAAACACTCTGAAATATTCAAAAACACGCTTCAATTTTCCAGAATTTTTTCCAATACAAAATAATGATTTTAAGCTGGTTGTGATTGCTCAATTAAAGCACGCAGCCGCCCTTAACTTCAATAGCCAACATTATTCGAAACACCAACGATACCAATGCAAGGCAAACTTGTCTGAGGCAATGAGTATCGCACATTTTTTTAAATGCAGTGTATGATCAGTAGTACCGGGATGAACGATTTTTTAAGAAAGCCGATATATTTTTTTATTGCGATAGTGGCAATAATATCTTTTACGTCTTCAAAAACTTTTGCCGCCAGAAGGGTGACCGGAGTAACCTATGGTAGCCAAACAGGTACAGCTACAACCGGAACAGGCACTTCTGTAACTTATACCCTAACTTTGAGTGAAGCAGGTTCATCAGGCCCGGTGGCGGATAATATCGCATTAACCTGGTCTGGCGGTACACCAACCGGAGTTACCTGGAGTTTTACATCTGCTTCTGAAAATCCGATTACTGGTGGTTCCACAACCTCGCCTACTTTTACACCGAGCGGCACAAGTGGATCTACGATCACATTCACAGTAAATACAACAAATGCCACACCGGCTGGTACCTTTAATTTTACTATCGTAGTTACAGATAACAATAGCGGCGGTGGCCCCTATACCAGTGCAGGATTAAATTTGCTGGTGGCAGGTGCACCCAAACCAACTATTAGCTATACCGGGTCGCCGTTTACCTATTATACAGGCCTTCCGATTTCAAACTTAACGCCAATAGTTACCAACAGTCCGACTGGATATTCGATTAGCCCAAGTTTACCTTCCGGTTTATCATTCAGTACTTCAACAGGTGTTATTTCTGGTACGCCTTCTGCAGCTTCGGGTGCGACAGTTTATACGATTACAGCAACCAATGCTGCCGGAAACGGAACAACAACCATCAACATAACTGTTTTGGCATCAAGCATTAGTTATACCGGATCGCCCTTTACTTATTACCAGGGCACAGCGATAACAACGTTAACGCCAACAAAGGTAGGTGGTACACCAACAAGTTATTCGATTAGCCCGGGTCTTCCTGCCGGTTTATCATTTAATACTACCAATGGACAGATCAGCGGAACACCGACGGCAACAGCTGCGGCCGCCAATTATACCATAACCGCGAATTATTCAACAG
>CAISPD010000140.1 GCA_903887275.1 uncultured Mucilaginibacter sp. | reverse complement strand
GATTCGATGGTAGTACAGGTTTAACAAGTCCTACTGCACGTCGTTATGGTTTCAACCTGCACTTAACGTTCTAATTGTTTAACAATGATTATTAAGAAATTTATGAAATTAAGATCATACATCCCATTAGCTCTATTGTTAACAATAGCTATGGCAACTATTACCGGATGTCAGAAAGGCGATCTGATTGATAACCCCAATGTGGCGGGATCGACAGGTACAATTCCATCCACTTTATTGCTCAACCACATCACTGCAAAGTTGATAAGGGGCGATGAACAACCTTTTTCGAATTCGACGAAAAATGAACAATATGTTCTCTCAAACTATGCGTATTACTGGGGTAATAACAGTTATGGTTTTAGCAACACTGAAGATACCTATGATATTTTAAAGTATGCTTTAGCCCTTCAAAACCAACAGGGTACCAATACTACTAACAAATATTATGCCTTATCTCAATTCTTCAAAGCCTACGCGGGTATTTGGTTAAGTCAGCGGGTTGGTGATATTCCTTTTTCACAGGCAGGTAATTCATCGATATTAACTCCTACCTATGATAAACAACATGATGTTTACAAAAGTGCATTGGCTATGTTGAATAATGCAAATGCAATACTTGCACCATTGGCCGCAGCAACACCCAATGTAAAGCTTGACGCAAGCGGGGATATTTTCGGTTTAACTTATTTGCAATGGCAAAAAGTTGTCAATACCTATACCATCAGAGTATTGATCAGCCTTAGCAAGCGTGCAAGTGATGCTGCCGACCTGCAAATTCCGCAAACATTTGCTACCATCGTTAATAACCCTGCTACTTATCCGGTTATGACCAGCAATTCTGATAACATGGTGTATGCATACAACCAAACCTATAACCCTTATGCCATTGTGAACGAAGGTTTGCAACCTTATGATAACTTCGGAAGCATGGGCTTGCCTTATGTAAGCATTACTGTTGCTACACAAGATCCGCGTTTAATGGTTGTTGCTACACCGGCACCACAACAAATAACTAATGGAAAATTGGTAAGTGATTTTACTGCCTGGGTTGGTGCCGATGATAATCTTTCGGTTGCTACGCTTAACTCAAATGCAGCAGCCGGTCAGTATTCGTACTTAAATTACAACAGGTATTTCTCTTTACCAGGTGCTTATAGCGGTGCTAATGCTGAACCGTTTGTATTTATTGGTTATCCCGAGCTTTGCTTCAACATTGCTGAAGGTATCAACAGGGGCTGGGCAACCGGCACTACTGCTACCTGGTACAATAACGGTATCAATGCATCATTGGCATTGTATAAAATTACCAATGGTCAAACACTTACGATTTCAGACCTGAAAGGTGCTACACTTGGTACAACAACAGTAAACCTGCCGCAATTCCTTGCTAATGTTGCTTATGCAGGCGACAATGCTGCTGGTTTGGCGCAGATATTTACACAACGCTATGTTGCCATGTTTGCTAACTCAGGCTGGGAATCGTTCTATCAGTGGAGAAGGTCGGTTGATGCCAACAATCCAAATGGTATTCCGGCATGGAGCCAGGGCGTTGCTGGTAGTATTGGTACTGCTACCGGTGCTATTCCTCGCCGCTGGTTGTATCCAGCCAGTGAATCAACCAGTAATGCAGCAAATTATAACGCAGCTTTGAGCTCACAGTTTGGTGGAACTGATGATATCAGTAAAGATACCTGGCTTACAAAATAGTTAAATTAAATTTCAACCTTGAAGCAGGGGAACTTTAGCCGGGGCCCCTGCTTTTTTGATTTTTACCCAATGAAAAAAATACTTTTAATATTGATTTGCAGCCTGGTAACAGGTTTGTCAAGTGCGCAAATAGCAGACAGTGCAAAAAGGCATGTTACTTTAAAAGGTGCAGCTAATTTTCGCGATCTGGGTGGATACAGCACTTCCGACGGTCATCATATCAAATGGGGCCAGGTTTACCGTAGTGCCGACATGAGTAAACTTACAGATTCCGATCTTAGCGTACTTAAAAGCAGGAAAATTAGTTATGACGTTGACCTGCGCGGGCATCAGGAACAGGCACAAGCTCCGGATAAAATTAACCCCGGTACAGATTATATCTTATGCCCTGCCGGCAGCGATAATTTGGATTGGGCAAAATCGATCGCAAAGTTAAGAGGAAACCAGGCTGATAGCCTCATGATTGCTTATTACAGCAATACCCAATTTCTTGCCGACCGATATAAGCCTTTTTTTGATAAACTGCTTAACCTTCCACAGGGTCAAAGTCTTGTGTTTCATTGTACTGCCGGCAAGGATCGTACAGGTATAGGTTCTGCTTTGTTTTTGTATAGTTTGGGCGTTTCTTATGAAACTATTCTGGAAGACTATCTGGCTTCCAACTATTATCGCAGAGCTGTAAATGCTCAACTTACTAACCAGATGGTGAAATTTATGCACCTCGACCCTGAGGTGGCTAAGAGTATGGCCGGTGTAAAAAAGGAATACCTGGATGCAACCTTGAATGCTATAACCAGGCAATTCGGGTCTGTGGATAATTATTTAAGAACGCAAATTGGTTTAGATGATAGTAAAATTGCTATCCTAAAAGCTAAATATCTTGAAAAATAAAAATTGCTTATGAAGCCGGAGATCGGAGTATCGAAAGTGATCATGTTGATCGCTGTAGTTGCCAGCCTATTTGTTCCTTTGTGTTTGTTTGCACAAAAGGCTGATATTGTATTAAGTAACGGCAATATCATTACTATTAAACAAAAGGGCGACCGTGCCCAGGCCATAGCGATCAAGGGGCAAACCATTCTGGCGGTGGGTGGCAATGACGATGTGAAAAAATATATAGGCGCCAATACCAAAATGATCGATCTGGCCGGTCGGACTGTAATTCCCGGATTTAACGATGTTCATCAACATCCGGCTCCTATTTATCCTTTTGAAGCTGTTTACGCAACCGTCGAGCTGGATACCGTGAGTTCGATGAAAAATCTGATAGCGCTGCTGAAACGAAAGGCAGCAATCACTCCAAAGGGGATGCTTATCAGGGGTGTTGGATATAATGAAACTAAGCTTGGAGGGCAGCCGATCAGAGATAGCCTTGACAAAGCCTCAACGGTTCATCCCATACTGATCAGCCATGTTAGCGGTCATCTTTCGGCAGCTAATTCTTATCTGATGCGTTTAAATGGTATCGACCAGACAGTCAAAGATCCGCCTGGTGGCGCTTTTGAAAGGTATTTGGGTACGTCCAGGCCCGATGGCATTTGTAAGGAATCGGCAGCTGGCTTCCTTCGTCGCTCAAAAAAAATTATGTATCCTCCGGCACCAACCCGCGAACAGGAAATGGCGGGTTATCGTCTTTATTTCAATAAAGTACTGGCCAGCGGAGTTACCAGTATTGGTGACGCCTGGACCACACCCGAAAAGGTAAACGTTTACCAGGAATTGGTTAAGGAAAATTTTCCCGTAAGATTCAACCTGCTTATCGGTGTGGATTATCTTAACCAGGTACTAACCGGTAAAATACCGCAAATTAATACGGATTTCCTGCGCATATCAACCATAAAAGTGGTGCATGGCAATTCTTTGAGCGGTAAAACCTGCTGGTTATATCAGCCCTACGATATGATCAACCCGGTAACCGGCAAAAAGGATTATTATGGAATACCACCTGCACGCAGCCAGGCTGGACTGGATAGTCTCTTTTATAAGATACATCACGCAGGTTGGCAGATAGCCTGCCATTCGAACGGCGACAGGGAAATTGAGATGGTTATTAAAGCCATAGCATATTCGGAGAAAACCGACCCCCGTCCTGACCCGCGTCATAGGATAGAGCATTGCAGTATTACAACTCAGGCAATTTTAGATAACATCAAAAAAGATGGTATCATTCCCGTTTTTCATTGCTATATGTATGAGTTGGGCGAAAAGATGCTGGTTTACGGGCCCGGACGAATGAGTATGCTGCATCCAACTAAAACAGCCGGGGATATGGGCATTATTTATGCACTGCATTCCGATGCTCCTATATCTCCATATCCTGCGATGATAAGGCTTGGCAGCGCCGTTACCCGCAAAACTAAGGAAGGTATTGTGATAGGCGCCAATCAATGTATTGACGCAGAAACAGGGATAAAGGCATACACTTATGGCGGTGCTTATACATCATTTGAAGAAAATAAAAAAGGTACATTACAAGCTGGCCGCTTAGCTGATATGATCGTACTGGATTCAGATCCCACGACAATCAATCCTGATGAAATCAGAAATATAAAGGTGCAAATGACCATAGTAGGCGGGAAGATAGCCTATCAGCGATAAAGAAATTTACCGATTGGTCATCTGTAACCTGTATGTGAAGAAAATTCTACCCTGGACTTTCATAGATCAGTATAAACAATGCTGAAGCTTATCCAATCTGAAATTCATTTTCAAAGCATATTTTTTTCGAAATTTATCGCATGAAAACAATCAATTACGGTGAATTTTCAGATCCCTGGAGGGGAACCGAACCAATGACTGAGGAACCATGGATACATAAATCTTCGGTTATTAAAAACAGCAGGCTAGGTGTATGGACGGTCATAGGTCCCGGTTGTGAAATGATCGATTCTGATCTGATGGACTATTCATACCTTGTTAAAGACGCCCAGGTATTTAATTCAGAAATAAGGAAATTTGTAAACGTAGCTTCTAACGTCAGAATAAACCCAACCAACCATCCCATGTGGCGGGCTACATTGCATCATTTTGCTTACCGGTCAATTTCGCACTTAATGGCAGAAACTGATGATGAAGAGATCAGCATCTGGCGCAAGCAATACCGGACGATCATTGAACCGGATGTCTGGATAGGGCATGGTGCAATTGTTATGCCCGGTGTAAAAGTCGGTACAGGCGCAGTTATTGGTTCGGCATCTGTCGTAACTAAAGATGTACCAGATTACGCGGTCGTTGCAGGTAATCCTGCAAAGCTGATCAGGTATCGGGTGCCTGAAAACATTGCAAAAGCTCTAAAGCAAGTTGCCTGGTGGGATTGGAGCCGCGAGCAAATCGTAGCTGCTATACCTGATTTCAGGGCATTGGATGCAGTGCAATTTACCGTGAAATACGGAAGCCAATATCTTTGAATATCTGCGTTTCTAAGGCGCAATTCAGTCTTCGTCTTTTCCTGCCTTCATTGAAGGATATTTTTTTCTGCCTCTTGACGCATACCAAAGAATATGATTCAAAAGATCGTCATTACCACCATCAACATAATCATATTGATGCCCGGAGGAAGCCTTTGCATAGTAAAGCGGTTTACCTTTTAAGCCTGACAACTCCGGATTAATATCGTCTAGTGGTATCCTGTTTGGTATTGTATTATAAGCAATAAAAGATGCCCTGTCGGTAAAACAATCAAACATGGGTAGTGCAGTTGCATCAATAATATTCATTGGTGGAATGCCTAATATTTGCTCGATAGACCTTACGATGCTGGTTTGATTATAATTGGTTGAAACCGTTTTTTGCAGATAACTGTAAGGACTGACAACAAAACCTGTAGTTCGGTAGGCGGAAACATGGTCCCAGCCGTCTTGTGAGTCGTCCTCAGTTATAAAAATGACCGTATTTTTCCAAAACCGACTCTTACTTAAGGCTTCGATGATCCTGCCTACTGCGAGGTCGTTATCGGCTACCATCGCCTGTGGTTTGGGATAGCCAGGACGCGTACCCTCCGTATGATCATCAGATAATGCCATTACCGACAGGTTGGGCAATGCATCGCCGGGTTGTTGTTCATATTCGTGCAACTCTTTAATAAATGCCGAAGCCCGTACCTGGTCGGTTATTTTTAAAACATCCGAGCCGGGATAATTAGGGGATAGCATTGGTCTTACTCTTGATATGGTAGTAGTATTATAAAATTGGAATGGCTTGTCGTTCTGGTAGTTATTATAGATTGCCGACCAACTCAAATTTTCGTTGAAATGTGGCTGCGAGGCTTCGCCATATATTCTCACCGTTTTGCCATGGTCGGCTGCATTGTTCCATATAAAGCCTCTGGCATCATAAACCAGAGCATCCTCCTGAACATGCGGGTAACTTCGAAACCAGGCTCTTACGTTTTTCTCAACATAATCGGTGACCATTGCAGCGTCAGTCCATTGATGTCCCTCAGCTGAACATTTACCTGAAGCATAATAATTATCAAGCAACAGGTATTTGCGTGCAAGCTGGTGCTGATTAGGCGTTATACTATCGCCATAGATACATAGTGATGGTAGGCCATTTCCTTCTTTCATGTCGCCCAAAACCTGATCATAGGTTCTGTTTTCTTTGATAATGTAAACCACATGTGTAAAAACCGAGGGTTCGCCAATTCGTTCAGGCATCGGTTTGGCCGGAATATTTTTCCTTGGCGCAAGTTGTGCAATTTCCTGTCTGAAGCTCAGGTTTAGTTGTTTAACTTTATTTGTATAGGATTTGAGCTGATCGTTGTTGGGCAAAGGTATGATAGACAGTGTCGCTTTTTCGTGATGTGAATTGTAGGCATTGATCTCTTTTAAATGGTTTCCGGATTTAAAATCTTTAGTACTTACTCTCGAACCTTCGCCTTCCAGATTGCATACAAATAGCTTATTGTTTGCCAATAATATTCCACCCGGATAAGCCTCAGTTGGTATAAAGCCCTTAATAGTTGAATTTCCTTTGCCATTGGTTGAGGATGCACTTCCAAGCTGAATTTCTGCAACAGCATTGTCGAGCCCGTTAGCCACGTAAAGTATAGAATTATCATTGCTAAGCGCTAGTGCATTAGGTGAATCGCCGATATAGGCTGTTTTTCCCGGTACAAGGTTAACGGGTATTGTTTCCGAAACAGTTAAATCGGCTATCGAGATCACCGTAATATTATCGCTGTTTGCATTTGCCGCGTAGGCAAATTTACCATCGCTACCAGCAATTATGGCATTTGGATGCAGGCCCGCCGGTATGTCCTTTAACAAGTCACCCTGGGTGTTAAAAACCTGAACACTCCCATGTCGGGTCGCGCCGGTTTTAGGATTGATATAGGTTTTGCCATAGGGTACGCCAGCGGTTTCTTTACTCAGGGTGTCTGCACCGGGTTTATTGCCACCCCAGTTGCTCACTAATATTTTCTCGCCTGTGATCGCAATGCCATAAGGTGCAACCCCGGTATCTTTTGTCCATACCGTTTGTTTTGAAGCTATATCTATTTTCACCAGTTCGTCATTACCGTTCAAAGCCACATAAAGGTAATCGCTTCCGTTTTCTGTATTGATCGCCAATTCATTCGGTAGTGCAAGGGGAGAAGGCGCCTTGGGTTTGAAGGATATGGTATCCGAAATATTCAATCTTTTGCCGTCCCAATCTGCCTCTAAAACATAGGAACGATTTTGGTCACCGCTGGCTGCACTCCAAAATAACTGCGCTCCTTCATTGGTTTTACGTATTGCCAGGCCAGAATAGGTGCTCATTAATTCGTTTAGCTTTTTATCGTTCCTATAGGCCCATTCTGCCACAACTTTATCAGTAGCTGTATCAATCAATGTTATCGCGAAACGTCCCTCAACTACCATAATAGACGAATTGGGGATTAAACGCGCCACCAGGCTATGGTTTTCGAGGCCGGGATCACCAAAAATGATAGTCTTGCCTGCAGGTGCAATCAATCTGTTATAAGGTAACATTACTGGCAATACCCTGTTGGTTAATGTGCTGTCATCATAGGCAAAATGCATGTTAACCCGCTCATTTTCCCTTGTGGTTGTGTTTTTTATTCGTTTGCAGGTGCTAAAAAGGCATAGTGTTGCCGAAATAGATATTATAAAAATAGGGCCAGCCTTCATAGCATATTTTCTTAATTGTGAGTGGGAAGATTAACTTTTCAAATATAGCTAATGACAGGCTGCGGCATTCCGGCTTGTGATTTATAGGTTATTAAGTTTTTGTTAAATATAGGGTTAAGCTGGCTAAAGCATGGCGCATAGCGCTTTCTATATAGCGACGATCACAAGAATATTTTTTTAAATTTTCTTACAGTAATGTTAATTATTTATTAATTTTATGTTAGAATAGTGTGAAAAAGATATTAACTACCGGTCTGCTGCTGGCACTTTCTCTGAAGTGTTTTTCAACGTGTATTGTTATTTATATTGGTAGCAACGGCCATATTTATGTTGCAGCCGACAGCAAAAGAACCTTTTATTTTTCTGATACTTTACAGTCTGAAACGGTGTGTAAAATTCATCGGGTAGGGGCGAGCTATTTTGCCATTGCCGGTATCGATGATGCAGGTCTTTTATCTGGCGCAAACGCGGCATTGCATGATAATGCTAATATTGATTCTGCTATAAATTACTTTGGCAAAACAATGGTTAGATATTATGATCACCTGATCACAGAAATGATCAGTTATTATCCCGATAAAGTTCAACACTTCTTAAATGACGGGCTGGCTCAGGTTAGCTTTTTTGGCTTTGATAAGGGTAAGCCCCGTGTTACTAATATTGAATTTGAGTGCCATTTAGGCGTAAATGGTGTAGTAATATCAAGTTACCGGATCAAACAAATCAAAGATATCACCGTGATAGGGTTGTCAGGAGATATTGCAAATGCAAGTTATAAAGACATGCCTTCTGGTTATACCCGTGAACATAATCCTGCCTTATATGTCCAAAAACTTGTTGAAATAGAGATCAAAAGTCGCCCCCAATCTGTTGGCGGCCCGGTTGATGTTTTGGAACTTGCGCCCGGTAAGGAGTTATGGATAAACAAGAACGAGACTGCTGCTGCTTATTAACATCCTTTAATAAATTATACAGATTTCATGAACCCTTATATGCTAGTTGGGTTCTGTGCGGAGTTTTATTTTGTATTATTCAAATTTTCCAACAGGAAATAAATATTTCCATACCTTGGTTACAACCATTAAAACGTTCAATTAAGTTCGATGTATCAATTTTTGCCTGCCATCGCAACTGCGGTAATTGTGTTGCTCTTTTTTATCTGGAAAGGAAAAAGTCAGTCTAAATTCGGTATAAACTTAAAACGTGTCATTTGTCCGGTATGTAAAACCAAACAACCGGTCATCAGGATGCCCCATGATCTGCAGCAATCTCTTTGGGGTGGTACAATTTGCCCTAAATGTGGTACCAGACTCGATAAATACGGTAATATTATTTCCTGAGTGTCTTAACCCTTACGTTAACGCGCTTGTCCCGGGGATACTTTCGCAGGGTTTTGAATCAGAAATACAACTTGCCGATAGCTTTTAACGTACAAATAGCTTACCGATTTACCAACAGGTATTGTGCCGTATGAACTTTAGGTATTACTTCTTTTTAGTGCTGTTCTTTGCTGCTTCAACAGTGGCTTTTGCGCAGACCGAACAGACTTCTGATGAACTCTTTCAATTAGCGCGTAAAGCTGCCTTTGATCAAAAAGAATATACAAAAGCTATTGATTTAAGTAAACAGGCTTTAATAAAAAGCCCGGACTATGCCGATATAAAGGTATTCCTTGGTCGCGTTTATACCTGGTCAGACAAGCTGGATAGTGCCCGTGCCCAATTTAAACAGGTATTGGAAAAACATCCGGATAATGACGATGCCGCATTAGCATTTAGTAGCCTGGAATACTGGAATAATAATTCGCCGCAGGCGCTGCAAATTGTCAATGATGGTTTAAAATATCATCCTAATGCCAAAGATCTATTATTGTTGAAAGCTAAAGTTTTAAACGATCTGAAGCAGTATAATGATGCCAGCAATACACTCGACACCCTACTGAAAACCGATGCAACTAATACCGAGGCCCACGCGCTTGACGAAAGGGTAAAAGATAATGCTGTAAAAAATAAAATCGGTATAACCTATGATTATATCCATTTTGATAAGCAGTTTAGCGCTCCCTGGCAGTTGGTAAGCCTTGAATATGGTCGGCAAACAAATATTGGATCTATCATTGGCTACTTAAACTATGCCAACCGGTTTAACAGTAATGGTGTGCAATATGAGGTTGATGCCTATCCCCATATATCGAAAATATTTTACGCTTACGTAAGTTTGGGATACTCAAATAACGTAGGGGTGTTTCCTAAATACCGGGCGGGACTATCCCTTTATGCCAAATTACCTGCAAGTTTTGAAGCCGACGCCGGTTTCAGACATCTGTATTTTACGGGCGATACCTGGATATATACTGCTTCCTTAGGTAAATATTACCGCAATTTCTGGTTTAACTTCCGTACCTATTTAACGCCCTCAAATAGTGCTATATCACAATCTTATTCCTTCCATGTCAGGTATTATACCGGCGGTGCCGACGACTATTTTTCATTAGGAATTGGTACAGGTGTTTCACCCGATGATCCGAAGAATGTGATCTTGTTGAATAACGGAAGTAATTACAAGCTTCGCTCTAATAATATTTCAGCGGCCTATTGGCATTCATTCAAAAAGCTGAATATTTTCTTCCTGACGGCTAATCTCGATCACCAGGAATACCAGTTTCAAACCTGGGGAAATCAACTCGATTTAGGAATAGGTTATATCAGAAGATTTTAATGAGAAGAATTCGGAAAATATTCCTGATGTATGTGATCCCGGTGGTACTTCTTTTTCCATTGATCATGTGGCTGATTTGGGTTTTTGAACCTAAAACCAAATTAGTGGTGGCAATAATTGATAAAACATCCATCGATCAGTCAGGGCAGGAGCATATATCTTTAACCTGGATATTAAATCATAGTCGCTTTACCAAGACTTCAAATCAGAGCTATACAATTGCCAACGACTATTTTGGCTTCTTCCCTAAAGACGATGAAAAATTCAGGGTGAAAGGCCTGGAACGTTTTTCTTCGGAACAGCTCAAACAGTTAAGTAATGACGCCGATCTGACCTATTATACGGATACTTATGGGGTCTATAAAAATGAATGGTATAGCCATAAAACAGATGGCGCCCGTTCGGGTGTTTTGTATGGCGGTTTAAGTGGTCAGGATATCGAGTTCCTTCAGGATATGAAGGAAAAGCACAAGCTTATCATTACAGAGTTTAATACAATAGGTTCACCTACAAATGCTGATAATCGCAACAAATTTGAAAAGTTGTTTGGTATGCACTGGACAGGCTGGACCGCCCGTTATTTCGATAGCTTCGATACCGTTCGTAACAAAGAACTTCCGCGTTGGTTGATCGGCAATTACAAAAAGCAGCACGACCAACAATGGCCTTTTCATAAATCGGGACTTGCTTTTGTTAGTAATGATGATCAAATCGTTATACTGGAAGACAGCACCCATTTAAAAGATCCAATACCTCATATACTAACATATCAGTACGGGCAAAAGAAACTTTCTTTACCCGAAAGGATGAAATATCCTTTTTGGTTTGATGTTATCGAACCTTCGCTATCGGTCAACCACGTTATCTCAACCTTTGATCTGGGGCTTAATGACCGCGGTACAGCAGAATTAAAAAAGTACGGTATACCTTCCAGATTTCCGGCTATAATTATGCATAAGGGGCCCGATTATCAGTTTTATTACTTTTCGGGTGATTTTTGTGATAACCCAATCTCGATGGAAACTTCCTATTTCAAAGGGATAAGTTATTTCCGATGGATGTTTTATAATAGCGATGATCCTGTTGAGCGCCGGAGCTTCTTCTGGACTTTCTATCGTCCCATGATCACAAACATCCTGCGTGAGAACGCAGCGAGTAGGAAATAAATTTAACGATCAACTTAATGCTTATTAATTCTATCCGACCATAAAGGGTGCGGTATGAAATAGTATGGTCGAACCCGGCCTTAGGCCTTATGGCCAATACATATTACCATGTAGACTGAATTTATGGCTCGTGTTTCGATCAGGGTGCATTAACTTTTGCAGTCAGTGGTCTAAATTCTCTTCCAGGATCTTTTAACCCAGCAAGTCGTTAAAGGTGCAAACAGATTGATTAGGGGAAACCTGAAATACTGTGTTAGTATATAAGCCCGGTTGCCAGCGTTATAAAAGACTACCCCCATTACATCCTGCTAACTAACGAACACAGTCTCTTTGAATAAGAAAAAATTATTGGTCGGCATTTGGTCCTTTGATTTTATCTGATTGAAATTCCTGTAGTCCGATAAAGCCTTCGTATTATGCTGGAGGTGGACGCCGCAATAAGTAAAAGAAGTCAGTGCAATTGGCAAAATCATTCAAATCAGCGGCCCTATTCTAGCGGCTATAATGCTGATGCAAAGAATCCGGAATGATATGGCTACCTGTAGAGATGACTAAATTCTTACGTTTAAACTGTTCGAAACTGTTTTTCAATTGATTCAGTTTCTCATCATCCTGCAATGGATCTTCGCCAAGGTCGGCATTTAACTTAAACAGGTTATCACCATTCAAATGGTATTCGCCCATAATAAAATCAATCAGATCCGTCTTTGTTTGCAGCAGTGGATAATTGTGGATATTACCGAAAATCCGGTTAGTATCCAGTCCCTGGCCAAGCCAGCTAACCAGCGATGGCCCTTTGATCTTGTAATTATGATGCAGGTAGGCCAGCAAACTCGGACTGATATCAAAATGTGTGGATATTGAAGCGATCTGTGTAGTACGTTTCAGCATGGGCGAGTATACGATCAGGGGCACGTGGTAGCGATCGATCTTATCACTCATCGGAATTTCAGGCATTCTGTGGTCGCCTGTTAAGATCG
>CAISPD010000139.1 GCA_903887275.1 uncultured Mucilaginibacter sp. | reverse complement strand
TTACTATGGCGCAACAAATTGCGATAGCAATCATGAGCCCCCTTAAAAAAACAAACAACTGCTATTAACTAAACAGCCTCCGCGGCAATTGAGCGGTGGATGACTGTCCATAGTAAAAAACTTACCGGGCCTTAAAAGTCACCTAGCCCCAATCGCACCATATTAGAACTCGAAGTTTCCTCCTCGCCCCTGCACGCTTCCCCGGCTGCTCGTTCGGAATGACATGGGGAAACGCAATTTAAGACACCAATTTAGAATTTAAAGGATGGACTAGATACCGATTTAAAGGCAATCCTTGCGATTGCCACGTCGCCGCCAACCCGCAATCTCTTGCTAGCTCCTCGCAAGGACAAAGTTTTTAATAACAGATAAATTAGCGCTGACCTGTGGGTGTCATCGCAGCAGCCTCGGGTGAAAATAAAACAGAACCGGGTTGGGCAGTGCGGCAAAGGCATCAAAGATTTGTCCATTGCAGGTTAATCAAATGATAGGGTAGCCCGGGACAAAGATTTGCAGCCTGGGGTTCTGTTTTATTTTGCAGGGTAGGCCTGCGGGTAAAGAGGCATCTGCGATGACGGGTGCGCCTTTGGTTACTTTGGCGCAACAAAGTGACTAGGCTTCCGCGGCCATGAGCGGGGGATGCTTGTCCTTTGAACCAAGCACATTCGGACCTCAAAAAAATGCCACCAACCCCTTCCACACTCACCCATCAACGACCTCAGGGTGACACCCGACAGTTTTGATGTAAGATTAAAAAGCGTATCAGGTATCATGATGAGCAGGGTCGAACAATGGTGCGGAAAGGCCCTACCCGCGTCGCCCTTCGACAAGCGATATGATAATTCTTTTATTATTTTTACAATATGAGAAAGATCGTTTTCCTATTCATTGCACTTTTTGCCGGTATCAATACTTACGCTCAAAAAGTATCACACACTTTCGCCCTCGGCGATACAGCATTTTTGCTGGATAACAAGCCCCTGCAGATCATTTCAGGCGAGATGCATTGTTACCGGATACCAAGGGCTTATTGGCGCGACCGCATCCGCAAGGCTAAAGCAATGGGCTTGAATACGATCGCCACCTATATTTTTTGGAACATGCATGAACCTGTGGAAGGCAAATTTGATTTCACCGGCAATAACGATATCGCCGAGTTTGTGCGTATAGCAAAAGAAGAAGGCATGTGGGTGATCATGCGGCCAAGCCCCTATGCCTGTGCCGAGTGGGAATTTGGCGGTTACCCCTGGTGGCTGCTGAAAGACAAAACATTAAAAGTTCGGAGTAAGGACCCCAAATTTTTACAAGCCTACCATGATTATGTGATCCAGTTGGGTAAACAATTACGCCCCTTACTGATCACCCATGGAGGTAATATATTGATGTTCCAGATCGAGAATGAATATGGATCGTATAGCAACGATAAAGAATACCTGGATATTAACCGCAAACTATTCCGTGAAGCAGGATTTGACGGAACGCTGTTTACCTGCGACGGACCATCACAATTGCCCGCAGGTTATCTCCCAGGCTACCTGCCTGCTGTAAACGGACTCGACAATCCTAAAGAAGTAAAAGCTTTGATCAACAAATACCATGATGGCAAAGGACCATATTATATTGCCGAATGGTATCCCGGCTGGTTTGACAGCTGGGGCAGCGGCCATAACACCAGCAACCTGAAAGAAGACGCAGGCAAGTTGGATACAGTTTTGGCCAATGGCATTTCCATCAACCTGTACATGTTTCATGGTGGCACCACCCGCGGGTTTATGAATGGGGCCAATATGAGTAAGAGTGATCCTTACTCGCCGCAAACTTCCAGCTATGATTATGATGCTCCTTTAGATGAAGCAGGCAACCCAACACCTAAGTATTTCAAATTCAGAGAGATTATCCAAAAGCACCTGGCACCTGGTGAAAAACTACCTCCAGTGCCTGCCAATAATAAAACCATCGCAATTAAAAATATCAGGTTGACAGGCAGGGCACCGCTTTTCGCTAATATGCCTGCTCCGGTTACTGCTGATAAGCCTTTAAGTTTCGAAGATCTGAACCAGGGATATGGATTTGTTCTATACCGAACCAAAGTAAAGGAGGCCGCCAGCGGTCTATTGAAGATCAAAGAACTCCGCGATTTTGCGACGGTTTATTTGAACGGGAAACAGATTGCGGTATTGGACCGTCATTTAAAACAGGATTCCATAAAATTAGAGCAAATACCAGCTAATTCTACTTTGGAGATACTAGTGGAAAATAACGGTCGCATCAATTATGGACCCTATCTTACCGACAACCGACAGGGTATAACAGAAAAAGTTACGCTGGACGGAGCGGAATTGAACGGATGGGAAATGTATAAATTCCCTTTCAAATCATTAGGTGGGATACACTTCCTGCCGGTAAGTGCATATGCAATTTCTGAATTTCACGACAGTATAACAGGCTTGTATCGTGGCACATTTAACCTTGCCAAAACCGGCGACACCTATCTTGACCTTAGTGGTTTCGGCAAAGGTTTTGTATTTCTTAACGGTCATAATTTAGGTAAGTACTGGTATGTTGGCCCCCAGCAAACGCTATATGTTCCTGCATCGTGGCTCAAAAAAGGCATCAACGAGATTGTAATATTTGATGAGTTGAAGGGTGGACATACCAGCATAAGCGCCTTGAGTAAGCCGATATTGAATACAGTAGTTAAAGAGCAATAAAAACAATGTCATTTCGACGAACGAAGCGCTGGAATTGAGCGTTGCGTAAGGAGAAACCCTAAACGACTTGCATGGCCGCTATGCATAGCGTACAAGTTTTCTCCGCACCCTCCCACACAGGCCCTCACTGTTTGTCGAAATGACATGGGCTTTTAATGCCCCCCGCCTTTCGCCAAGCCCTCTCCCTACATGTCATTTCGACGAACGAAATGCTGGAATTGAGCGTTGCGCAAATTGAAACCCTAAACGACTTGCATGGCCGCTGTGCATAGCGTATAAGTTTTCTCCGCACCCTTCAACACAGGCCCTCACTGTTTGTCGAAATGACATGGGTTAAAAGCACCAACCGCCTTGCGCCAAGCGCCTTCCGCCGCGCTAAATACTTATAAAAAACGCCGCTTCAAACACATGTCCTTGTTTGAGGTGCTGTATAGCTTCCTTTTTGCTGATGTCCACATGTTTGCCGGCAGTATCAGCGCAACCCAGCCAGGGTTCGATGCACAGGAAATCGGCACCGGGTTTGGCCCAGATACCGAGGTAGTTGAAATGCGGAAATTCTACGGCCAGTGTCTGGTCGTGTTTATCGCTTTTGATCGTTACTTCACGCGATTTTAGACTTTTGAAAACCCAGGCATCTGATAAAAACATATCGCGGGTAAGGTGCAGCTTTTTACCATCAAGTTTAACCGATTGGGTTTCGCCTGTATAAAAGCCATCCGGGGAAAGCAGCTGCTTCTCGAGCTTATCGTCGCTTTCAAACTCCAGATAGTAGTCTTCATAATTTTCGCCTGTATGAAAAGGCACATTAAAGGCGGGGTGACCACCTACAGAAAAGTAGATCGTATCATGCTGGTGGTTGACTACTTTGTAGGTAACTCGAAGTGCATTATCGATCAAATCGTAGTGTACCTGAAAATCAAATTTAAAGGGATATTCCTGCAAGGTATGGTCAGAATAAGGAAGCGAAAAACGCGCAGATACTTCGTTCGATGCTAAAAGCAACAGCTCACTTTCGCGGTTGAAGCCATGGCGTTTCATGGGGTAAGTTTTGCCATTGACCAGCAGCTCATTATTGATCAATCCACCTACTACGGGGAACAGGTTAGGAGCATGCCAGGGCCAAATGTTAGGATCGCCCTGCCAAAGGTGTTCAACGCCGGATACTTTATTATAAACCGAGGTCATTTCAGCACCCTGGTTGCGGATGGTAACTTTTAGGAAATCGTTTTCAATGGTAGTCATAAAGGCATATTTGGTCTTATACAAATTACATCATTTTTCATGATACAAACCAACAAATCCGGCGCTTGTTTGGCGGCGGCGGTTAACCACCGAGAGCACGGAGAAAGAACAGAGGCATAAAGAGTCTTTTCTCAGTGACCTCCGCGAAAACCTCTGCGAACTCCGTGGTTAAATAATGACCCAATGCTATTTAGATCAATGAAACATGCATCCATCTCAAATCTCACAATTCCCAAAATCGTGTCCTGCTTAAGGGGGGCACCTACGGAGCCCAAATTCTTTTTTTTTGATTTGCTACAAATGGGGCTACAAACGGGGCACTCCTACGGAGTGCTGGATCGTTTGATAGAAGAGAATGAATCCATTAAAGGTTATTCCAACAAAAACCAACAAATCCGGTGTTCGTTTGGCGGCGGCGGTTAACCAACGAAAGCACGGAGAAAGAACGGAGGCACAAAGAATCTTTTCTCTGTGACCTCTGCGAAAACCTCTGCGAACTCCGTGGTTAAATAATGACCCAATGCTATTTAGATCAATGAAACATGCATCCACTCAAATCCTTCAAATCACAAAATCGTGTCCTAGTCTTCCTTTTTATCCTCCAAAATCACGAAGGCACTATGGCGTGGTGCCGGCATGACCGAATCTTCGCCTTTCACATATTTCCAGATCACTTCATTCAGGTCGCGTTCGGGTGCTTTATCTTCTTTGGCCAGATCAAAGAACTGAGAACGTTTGCTGCTTTCATTATCGGCAACATTGCGCTGTTCCAGGTCGACTCGCGCTGGAAGGGTTTGGTACGGAGTAAGGTCAGGCTTTGAAGTGAAACAATCATAGAGCGGCTTGGCGGCAGCGTCATACTGACTCATTGGCGGTAATCCGAGTATCAATTCTATCGTACGCAAAACGCCCGATGTTGAGTACATCTCGTGAATTACTGCCTGGCGTTTAACATAAGGACCTGCCACATATACCGGCGAGCGGTGTGCATCAATATGATCGGGGCCGTCCTGTGCGTCATCTTCCAAAACAAATACAACCGACTGGCTCCAGATAGGGCTGTGCGACAGGTGCTCCAGGAATTTACCAACGGCCAGGTCGTTATCTCCCACCGCAGCAATAGGCGAATACGAGCCTTTACTTTGTCCGCTTGTATGATCATTGCTGATACGGACGGTGCTTAACTGAGGCACAGCATTAATGCCAATAAGTGAATCCAGATCGTGCTCCCATATTGCTTCGCGCTTAACATCTTTAATATCCAGGTCGAAACTTGGTGCAGTTGGGCAATAATGCCCTTGCAATACTTTAATATTAGGTTTATAATCGTCGGCAAACTCTCCGTAGGTACGAAAACTTACCCCGGCTCGTTTACAATAATCCCATATATAACCATCGCGCGGATCGGATGCCGGACGTGTTCCTTCCGAGTCGTAATTACCACCCCGGCCGCCATAGCTGGTGGGCCATGTTTTTTCAATAAAATCTGTGGCATAGGCTGCGGTACTCCATTGGTGACCGTCGGCACTTACTTCCGCGTCCACATAAAAGTTATCCAGCAGCACAAAATTATTAGCTATAGCATGTTGATTGGGCGTTACTTTATTACCGAAAATGCACAGTGACGAATCGCCCCTGCCTTTGGGAATATCCCCCAAAACCTGATCGTAAGTACGGTTTTCTTTAATAATATAAAAAACGTATTTGATCGGCGATTTTTCTCCCGCTTTACGAGGGATAGGGTTACCTGCTTCCCCTTCGGCTTGTCTTATTTTTTTGTCGGTAAATGGCGAGTTTGCATAAACCTGGCGGGTATAACCCTTTAACTGTGCTGGCGAAGGTGATTTAATAAACGATAGTGTGCCCAGAAATAACCCGCCGATATATTGTTCTTTTGTGTTTTTTGCTCCCTGCTTATATCCGCTATTGTCCGTTTTTTTGATTGGCTGTGGCCCCTCAGGATTAGCCATCGACGTAAATCCCTTACCGTTTGAAACGATGATCTTGTTGCCTAGTGTTTTAACATTGGTCGGGAACCAGCCTACCGGGATAAAGCCCAAACTGCGGCTGCTGCCGGGTTTGCTCACATCAAATACCGCCAGACAATTATTATCTGCATTGGCAATGTACAGTGTTTTTTCATCTGCGGATAATGCTAGTCCGTTAGTTGTCGATCCGGTTAGATGAGTTGGGAATAAAGTTGTGGCTAAAGTTTCCAGCGTTTTGCCGCTAGGTGTATTGATGACCGATACAGAATTATCATTAGCATTTGCTACAAACAATAACGTTCCCTTTTTATTAAGTAATATTTCGTTAGGGTGATCGCCAACTTTTATACTTTTTTGGACCTTATCAGTCAGCGTATTAAAAATCAATACTTCTCTGCCACCCCAAATAGAGATATAAAGCAATTTTTCGTCAGGAGAAAGCACACAGCTATATGCTTCGGCAGGGAGCGATATTTTTTTTACGATTGAGCGTTTACCGGGGTCGATAATATATAACGCACTATCTTCTTTAGTTACTGTATACAAACGCCTACTAGCTTTATTAACCGCAATACCAGTTGGCGATACTTTATTTTTCGGCCATGCAGCCGGTGCAAGTTTGATGGTATCCGGAACGCCGAGTTTGTAATTTTTGATCGGATAGGCCAATATCCAGTTGTCATTACCTCCCGAGGCGTAAAGTGTTTTTTCATCACGACTAAATGCTAATCCATACCACGACTTACCGATCTCTTTTTCATCCAGCACTTTTTCCGTTTTTGGATCGATGAGTTGAATAGACTGTGTGCTTTGCCCATTATTGGTAACTGCTAGCAAGCGTCCGGAGGAAGATAATTGGATATTTAGCGGCAGATCTCCCAAAGAAAGGGAAGTGCCGGCCGGACTCAATTTCCAACCATTGGGTAGCAATACCTGTTGGGTTTGAGAAATTTTGCCGGGTAGCTGGGCAAATGAACTGCTGCAGCATAATACTGCAGCCAAAAGATTAATAAGCTTTGATCGCATAGGAATGATTTAAGGGCTGATCAAAAATAAACATTAAGCTTTTGAAAAATGGGGGTTAACAGAAACTTAATGCTAATCTCTTATTTGCACAAATTAACCCCAGAGTGCACAAAGGAGGTGCACGGAGTACAAAGAGAAAAAAAATGACCAGCGGCCTTAACGCAACAATTCCGGCCGAATTTTATCGGTAAACTCTTTGGCAAATTTGTTTAGCTTGGGCTGGATCACTATCGCACAATAGGATTTATGGGGATTATCATTATAATAGTTCTGATGATAATCTTCGGCCTTGTAAAATTCCGAGGCTGGTGTTATTTCGGTTACGATCGGACTGTCGAACACTTTTTCGTCCGTCAGCTTTTTGATCATAGCTTCAGCAGCCAGGTGCTGTTCCTCGTTATAATAGAAAATAGCTGAGCGGTATTGGGTGCCAACATCGGCCCCCTGCCGGTTGAGCGTAGTAGGGTTATGGGTTTTGAAAAACACCAGCAATAACTCGTCGATCGATATTTCTGCATCGTCATATTCCAGGTGAATCACTTCTGCGTGCCCGGTGCGGCCGGTACATACCTGCTCATAAGTTGGGTTTGGGGTTTGACCACCCATATATCCCGAAGCAACCGATCTAACGCCTTTAAGGGTTTGAAAAATAGCTTCGGTACACCAGAAGCAGCCATTGCCAAATGTTATTTTTTGAATACTCATACTATTTCTCTAACCAAATTAATGCCGGGTTTTAATTTATGCCTTTATGGCATAACCGTGGCTTGCTCTCTAATAAATTTACGACAGCCAAGGCTGCAATTTAATTTATTACACTTATTAATAATAATTTATAATTTAGTGTCCGTTATACATTTATTGCCTAAATAGACCGCCATGTATTTAAACTTTTTAACTGCAAAAACAGCAAGAACAATTTTGCTGATCGCACTGGTTTTTTGTTTCTTGAACAGCTTCGCTCAATCGCCAAGGACCCGGGCCGATTTTGATCAGGACTGGCGTTTTAATCTGGGTGATGTACAAGGTGGCGAATCTCAGCATCTGAATGATGGCAGCTGGAGACAACTGAACCTGCCGCATGACTGGAGCATTGAGGGCCAGTTCAGCAAAGATAATCCGGCTACTCCCGAAGGCGGTGCGCTGCCGGGTGGCATCGGCTGGTACCGTAAAACTTTTAGCGTGCCGGCATCGTCTCAAGGCAAGCAGGTTTATATTGATTTCGACGGTGTATACCAAAAAAGTACGGTTTGGATCAATGGTCATCAATTGGGCTTCAGACCAAATGGTTATATCTCTTTTGAGTATGACCTGACACCTTATTTAAACTTTGGTGGCAAAAACACCATAGCGGTTAAAGTTGATAACTCGGTTCAGCCTAATTCTCGATGGTATTCCGGTTCGGGAATTTACAGGAATGTATGGTTGGTAACGACCAATAAAATAGCAATAGACCATTGGGGGACCTATATATCCACGCCGGAAGTAAATGAATCTTCTGCAAAAATCAATCTCGAGGTCGCAATTAAAGTTGCAAATAGCACCAGTTCCGTTATAGCTAAAACGATCATTTATAATGAAGCAGGAAAAGCAGTAAGTACCGCCAACGCTGAAATCGCCTTAAAAGAAAATCATACTGACAATCAGATCAAAGCAGCATTTTCTTTCAATATCAAAAACCCTAAACTTTGGTCGGTCGATCGTCCATACCTGTACAAAGCTGTTACCAGTTTAATAAGTGCCGGAAAGTTAGTTGACCAATATACCACCCCCTTCGGTATCCGTTATTTTAATTTCGATGCCGATAAAGGATTCTCGCTCAATGGCAAACCATTGAAAATACTCGGTGTATGCGATCACCACGACCTGGGCAGTCTCGGTGCCGCTGTTAATTACCGTGCGCTGGAACGCCAGCTGCAAATGTTGAAAGAAATGGGTTGCAATGGTATCCGCACTTCGCATAATCCTCCCACTCCCGAGTTACTGGAACTCGCTGATAAATTAGGTTTTATTGTAATGGATGAGGCTTTTGACAGCTGGGAATGGGGCAAAGTAAAATACGATTACCACCTGTTTTTTAAAGAATGGCATAAACGTGACCTCGAAGATCAGATCCTGCGCGACCGTAACCACCCAAGCGTATTTATCTGGAGTGTTGGCAACGAGATCCCGCAGCAAGGCGACACCAGTGCCCTGCGCATAGCTCCTGAATTGGCAGCAATTGTGCATTCACTGGATAAAACCCGACCTATCACCACCGCTAACGACAGACCAGATACAAGCAATAAGATCATCAAATCTGGTGCGATAGATCTGGTAGGTTACAACTATCACGAATTTAACTATGCCGGCTTCCACGACCGTTACCCCGGCAGGAAATTTATCGCTACAGAAACTACTTCGGGCCTCGAGACACGTGGTTTTTACCAGATGCCTTCCGACAGCATCATGCGCTGGCCAACCGGAAGAGACTACCGTACACCGGCAAAAATGAATGCAGATAACACGGTATCTGCGTATGATAACGTTTCGCCACCATGGGGTTCAACACACGAAGAAACCTGGAAAGTGATGAAGAAATACGACTTCCTTTCGGGAATGTTCATCTGGACCGGCTGGGATTATCTGGGTGAGCCTACTCCTTATAGCTGGCCATCCCGTAGCTCCTACTTCGGCATCATCGACCTTGCCGGATTCCCGAAAGATGTTTTTTACATGTACCAAAGTGAATGGACAAACAAAACTGTTTTGCATTTGCTGCCCCATTGGAACTGGCAGCCCGGGCAACCTGTCGACGTTTGGGCCTATTATAACCACGCTGGTGAAGTTGAACTGTTCCTGAATGGCAAGTCTTTGGGCATCAAAAAGAAACAAGGGGAAGACCTGCACGTAATGTGGCGCGTAAAATTTGAACCCGGTACCATCAAGGTTGTTTCGCGTAAAGACGGCAAAATAGTTCGAACAGATGAGCGGCATACCGCAGGCGTTCCGGCTAAGATAGTACTTACCGTAGATCGTAAAAATATCAAAGCTGATGTCAAAGACCTTGCTTTTGTCAGCGTTAAAGTGCTGGATAAAAATGGCGTAATAGTGCCTGATGCCAATAACCTCATCCATTTTGAATTGAACGGTGCAGGTTCTATCGCAACTACAGACAACGGCAGCGAAACAGATCACGACTTATTTCAAACCCACGACCGTCATGCTTTCAATGGGCTGGCACTGGCTATATTGAGATCCAATGGCAAAGCGGGTGTTATCAAATTAGTTGCAACAGCTGCGGGATTGACCGGAGCAAGCATATTTATCAATGCAAAATAATAGTGTATACATCCGGTTGGCCGGAAATCGGGAACCAGATGTATCGAAAATTTAACTTGGTCTCTGATTATGTATTATTTACAATTGCAAGAACTGCAAATCGATTTAAAAATTTAGCACACTTTAGATGATATAGCTATTAGTATCCTGCAAAAGAAAATTTTATAAGGGGAATAATTTCAGGCGTCCTGCTCCTGAGCTGAATCTTCAGCCTCGGTAATACCGAAAATGCGCTGCAGTTTGCGGATCTGACGCTGGCGGTTAAAAAATTCGTCCATCAGGTAAGCCGGGATAAATCCGCCCATCCAGAATGCCGCGACAAAAAGGTTTGACATTCCGCGCGATAAGAAATAAGCCGATATCAGAAAAAACACAAAACCAAACAAAGAATAATAATTGGACTGCATCACTTTCAGCCGTAAACCTTTTTCCTTAAAGCTCAAACGAAAAGGCGAGGTCAACAGCGGTATGAAAATGAAATAAAATAAATTCTTCTCCGAAAGGCTAAGATCGTGGGCTATATTCTTCAGGATATAGCTATTCAGCTTTTCAACCTGTTTGGTTTTATAAACTTTTATCTCTTCCTCTGATATTTTCCTGGAGGCCAATTCTTCGAAAGCAACGGTCACAGCAAGCTCGGTATAGCCAAATTTATTGTCTATAATTTCCATCAATTTTTCAGTCGGAAGACTGGAAAATGTAATCTGTAATTCCTGCTTTGAAACCATTCAGAACGGCTTATAATTGGTAACTAGCTGACTGCTAACAGCAAAACTAGGTGAATAATTTGGCTTATCCTAATTATAGCAGTACTATTTATGTAACATTTACACTAAGTATCTAAATTGACTTGTAAATAAAACAAGCCGTCGGGCAATATTTTCTGTATCCGGATATTTCAATTTCGATACTAAAAATTGTCCAATCCTACTCAAATGGCGTATTTCCAGCAAAACACACCTTTCGCCATTGACCTCAAAACGATATCTTAGCATAAATGATCAACCAGGCGAAAAGCATTAAAGGGAATAACCGAAAAGTATTGTATAAAATATATTTCAATTCCTTTCGCCTCGCGCCTGTTGCTTTGCTCCTCGCACTCACAGCATGTCAATCAACCGGGAATTTATCCCATAAAACGGTATTCAACATTAACCTGGATGAAGGTCTCACATCGCTCGACCCCGCATTTTGCCGCAACCAGAATACCATTTGGATGGACAACCAATTGTATAACGGACTGGTGCAGATTGACGACAGCATGCATGTACGGCCCAGTATTGCTAAAAGCTGGACCATATCAGCAGATGGCAAGGTTTATACTTTTCGCCTGCGCCAGGATGTGTTTTTTCATGATGATCCGCTATTCAATAACGGAACCGGACGCAAGGCAACAGCAGCCGATTTTGTTTACAGCTTCCGCAGGCTCATTGACCCTAAGATCGCCTCGTCAGGGTCATGGATATTCAGCGATAAAGTTAAGGGGCAGGAGGCATTTAGTGCACCCGATGACAGCACTTTCCGCATAGAACTTAAGGAGCCATTCCCTCCGCTGCTTAGCTTGCTTACCTCACAGATCGCATCGGTTATTCCCTATGAAGTAGCAGAACATTACGGCAAGGACTTCCGCAATCATCCCGTGGGTACGGGCCCTTTCAAATTCAAATACTGGAAAGAGGGTGAAGTACTGGTATTTCTGAAAAATGAAAAATACTGGGAAAAGGACAAAACCGGCCAGCCCCTGCCCCACCTCGACGCTATCAGAAGCACTTTTATCGGCGACAAGCAAACAGCTTTTATGGAATTTGTTACCGGTAAGATCGATTTCCTGAATGATATTGATGGCAGCTATCGGGACGATATCCTCACCAAATCAGGCCAGTTGACAAGTAAATATAAAGACCGCCTGATACTCAACTCTGCGCCCTATTTAAATACCATGTACCTGGGCATTTTGGTTGATACCACCTTGCCGATTGTCAAATACTCGCCCCTGAAACAGCTGAAAATACGCCAGGCTATCAACTATGCGATCGATAGGCAAAAAATGATCAAATACCTGCGTAATAATATGGCTACGCCGGGTGTTGCCGGGTTTATTCCTGCAGGTATGCCCGGTTATGATGCATCGCAGGTTAAAGGGTATAGCTATAACCCCGAAAAAGCCCGGCAGCTATTAGCCGAAGCAGGATTTCCAAACGGCCGGAATCTTCCGGAAATAACGCTGACCACCACCATCGGTTACCGCGACCTGATAGAATATGTTCAGGGGCAGCTGGAACAGGTGGGCATTAACACCAAAGTAGATGTAGTACAAAGTGCCAGTCTGCGTGAACTGGTTGCCAAAAACGGGGTTAACTTTTTCTATGGCTCCTGGATCGCCGACTACCCGGATGCTGAAGACTACCTCTCACTTTTCTACTCCAAAAACAAAATACCCTGGGGGCCCAATTATACTGGTTTCAATAATAAAAAATTCGACTCCCTTTTTCGCCAGGCTTACCAGGTTACCGATAACGAAAAGCGCTACACACTTTACCGCCAAATGGACAATATTGTGATGCAACGAGCCCCGGTTGTGATCCTTTATTACGATAAGTTGGTAAACCTGTACCAAAGCAATATTACCGGCATCAGCAAAAATGCACTTAACTTATTGAATTTGAAGAGAGTGCAGAAGAGGTGATTGGTTAATTAGTGATTGGTTAACTGGGTAAGTCCGTATCGTTAGAATCACAGATTTAGGGTGATTTTACTGATTTCACAGATTTTGACGCAAGTACATAGTCCATATTCCATAGAAAAAGATTTTTTTCAAAATCCTATTGACCAATGCCTAATGCCCAATGCCTAACCAATACAACCAGTACAACTATCCCGATAGCTATCGGGACAACCAGTACAATAAAACTCAGGAAGCCCTTTTCTGCTCAGCATAATACTCACTATCCTCAAAAGCCCAGTTGGCCATGGCTTGCAGCACGAGTTGCAATTTCCGGCCCGATTTGCTGAGGCTATAGGTAACATAAGGTGGCACCACAGGTTTGGCCTCGCGGATCACCAGACCGTCGGCCTCCAGTTGTTTCAGGTGCTGGATAAGCATTTTTTCGGTAACGGCAGGGATCGCTTTGCGCAATTCACTGTAACGCTTGTCGCCCGCCATCAAATGGTATAATATAATGGGTTTCCAATAACCGCCAATACGCTCCATGGCATAGGTTACCGGGCATGTATCTAAAGCGATGCGCTTATTTTCCTGAATGGTGGAGTTCTCTTTTATTTGAGCCATGATACATACTTTAGGGTAAGTACTTGTACAAAAGTAAGTACAAATATACCTTTGTCATCAACAAATCCAAAAGAAAATGAAAATAACAATAACAGGCTCCTTAGGCAATATCAGTAAGCCCTTAGCCAAACAATTGATCGCAGCAGGCCACCAGGTCACTGTTGTAAGTAGTAAACCGGATAAGAAAGCAGACATTGAAGCCCTTGGTGCTACGGCAGCCATAGGCTCCATTGGCGATGCAGAATTTTTAAGCAGCGCTTTTGCCGGTGCCGATGTAGTGTATACCATGGTGCCCCCCAGCTTTGCCGTAAACGACTATCGTAAATACGCAAGTGTTTTTGCTCATAACTACGCAGCAGCCATAAAAAGTGCAGGCATCAAACGCATCGTTAATCTAAGCAGTATTGGTGCCGATATCGATGGCGGAACGGGTCCAATCGCCGGTATGCACGAAGCGGAGATCGTACTTAACCAACTTGATGGTGTAGCTATCAAACACATAAGGCCGGGTATATTTTATGTAAACCTTTATGCCAATATCGGTATGATCAAAAACCTGGGTTTTAATGGCGGTAATTACAGTGCTGATACCCGCCTGGTACTGGTGCATCCTAATGATATTGCTTCTGTTATTGCCGAAGAAATAGTAAGTGATTTCGAAGGGCATTCCGTTCGCTTTGTAAGCAGCGACGAAAGTACTGCTGGCGAAGTAACCGCAGCCTTGGGCGCAGCGATTGGCAAACCCGATTTAAAATGGGTTGAATTTACCGACGAACAAGCCATCGGTGGTATGATACAGGCCGGATTACCCGAATATTTCGCCAACCTGTACGCCGAAATGAACACCGCATTACGCAATGGCATCCTTTGGACCGAATATGACGCCGCAGGTACCAAACCTACAGGCAAAACCAAACTGGCCGATTTTGCAAAGGAGTTTGCAGTAGTGTTTGGAGGGTAAATCCGGGTGCCTGGCGGATCGCGCCTCGCGGAAGGAGGTGAAATGAGAAAGGAGAAAGGACAAAGGACAAAGGACAAAGGACAAATGTAAGGGGGAAAGGTGAAAGCTGAACTGCTAAAGGAATTTAGATTATGGATTCAAACCTTTTACCTTTTGCCTTTTACCTTTCGCCTTTTACCAATAACCGCAGTCATCCAAGTTTCACCAAACTTTTAAAAATTCAATTAACTTCGCTTTCCTAAGGACGCTTGGGACAACAGCGCTTTTTTATGGCATGATCCATTATTAAAAGATGAACGATAGATTGAAATTGATACCCACCGACTTGCTGGAGGAATACCGGCAACAGGTGGGTATTGATCTGCAAAATCGTTTTGACAGCTTAAAAGACGCGGATATTTCCACGGATACGTTTAGTTTTTACACTTCGGTTTCGGCTATTACTTCATCAAGGATCGAAGGCGAACAAATGGAGGTTGATAGTTATCTTAAACATAAGATGCTGGACCTTGGCTATCAGCCCGACCTGGTACAGAAGCCG
Organism: uncultured Mucilaginibacter sp.; assembly: GCA_903887275.1. Classification (GTDB taxonomy): domain Bacteria; phylum Bacteroidota; class Bacteroidia; order Sphingobacteriales; family Sphingobacteriaceae; genus Mucilaginibacter. The sequence continues at coordinate 9,424 of CAISPD010000139.1, read as the reverse complement.
AACGACCTATACAACGCCTACCTGTTTGCACAAAAAAATGAGCTGACCAGTTCAAATATTTTTAAGGCGCATCAACTAATTACCGCACACTTGCTGCCTCAAAACAAACAGGGCGTTTTGCGCAGCGGCAACATGGTGGTTTTGGAACATCAAACCGGTCGCATCCAATTTGAAGCGGCCCCGGCTCAGCAGGTTAAGGCGCTTTTTGAATCGCTTGCAGATGATATTGAAACACTGAAAAAACAAAACCTAACCTATCCCGAAGTTTTTTACTTCGCTTCTTTTATACACCTTTTATTTGTAAATATTCACCCTTTTGAGGATGGCAATGGCCGCGCAGCCCGCCTGCTGGAAAAATGGTTCATTGCCGAAAAACTGGGCCCCCAGGCATGGTTTATACAAAGTGAGTTGAATTATTATAATAATGTAAATGCCTACTACAAAAACCTGAACCGGCTGGGACTGCTTTATGAGCAATTAGACTATGCAAAGGCTTTGCCCTTTTTGTTGATGTTGGTAGATGGGGTGAGCAGCTAAATGGGGGATGATCTGGCTTCGTGGGCACGAGAAATCTGGCGCACATTCCTTCGCTTCACTCGCGCCAGGCCGGGGGGTACGTAAATAGAATATCGGGATTGTAAACCAATCAGCCACGTAATGCAAATTACCAATGCAGACCATGGGTAGGCCTTAGGGCAAAAACGCCCTAAGTTCATTTTTGAAAACCAATTTTCAATTTATACATTTGTAAATCACTGTAGCTTCTCCTTGATAATGGAAAAAAAAAATCTTTTTGCTGTACAAGTCGACGGCAAATATTTACATCACTTTGATGTTTGGATTTGGTTTCGTTTCCATATTTCACACCGCCCATACTTTACCGAAAATTTTGATGAGTCTTTCCATTGTAAAAATGAAAAAGACGCCCTAACTCTTGCAAATTTATTAAAGGAAAAATTTCCTCTCTCCAACATTCAAATAATATCTAACAGTAAAAGTTAGATTTAAAACTTCACGAAGTTACAAGCGGGTACGCTTAAGTGTGTATAGTAAAAGCTTCTAGTTTACGGATTCAATCTCGTTAAGCCAGACTTCTCGTTAGTGAGGATTTTTAATCCGGACTCAAAAAGCATAGGATATGTAAACCGAGAACAGCATACATGGATTGCAAATACACGAGCGACCTCGAACCGGATTACAAATCCGGACCAACAAGATAAACTCGCGGGAGCGTTCTTCAAAACAAGCCCATTCCCCCCTTGCACCTTCCCCCTAATAATCCCATTTTTGCTCCCACTAAATAAGATCAACATGACTTCAAATGCTAAGGATATAAATGCCGTTACCGAAGCGGTAGCACAACTACGTCAAGCCATGCTCAGCGCTGATGGCGATTTGCTCAGCAGTCTGGCGCATGAGGAATTAACCTACGGGCACTCCGGCGGGCAAATGCAGAACAAGCAGGAATTTGTAGATACTTTCACCAACGGCGCTTCTGTTTTTACCAGCATCGATATCAGCGATCAAACTATCTGCATCGCTGGCGATACTGCCATTGTGCGTCACATCCTCAAAGCTACTACTAACGACAAAGGCAAGGGCCCGGGTAATGTCAATATCAGCATTTTGCTGGTTTGGGTCAAAAGCGAAAACAATAGCTGGCAGCTTTTGGCGAGGCAGGCTGTGAGAGTGGTGTAGCCCTCTCGGGCACGAGAAATCTAACGCTCATTACGGCGTTTCACGCTCGGGCCAGGCCGAAGGGAAATGCGGAGTGCGAAATGTCAAATGCGAAATGAAAATAATTTAAGAAATGCAGAGTGCGGAGTGTCAAATGCGAAATGACAATATGAGGAATTTAAAAACTTCCGCATTCGCCACTCCGAATTCCGCATTCCTTCCTAAACAACCGATATTCAAAAAAAAGCCCCTCCGGTTCCGAAAGGGCTCAAATTTATTTCATTCCGAAATCGGCATTCCGACTTCCGAAATCCTATCAGGCTATTTGCCTTCTTATAATATTCAGCGCACCACCGGCCTTGAACCACTCGATCTGCTGCGCATTGTAGGTATGGTTTACGGCGAATGAATCGGTAGAACCATCTTTATGGTGCAGCACTACGGCCAGTTGTTTGCCGGGGGCTAAAGTGGTTAAGCCATTGATGTCGATCAAATCATCTTCCTGGATCTTATCATAGTCGGCATTATCGGCAAAGGTGATGGCCAGGTTAAACAATAAGCTCTGCTATATCGGGCATATAGCGGGTAAACCAACCGGGCAAAGATAGAGATGGTAAGGCCGACACGATTTTGCCGGAATTAAGTGTAGCCAGGGTAACGTGTTTTATTTCGGAGGTATCGACGATAGTCAAATGATCGATAATGCGGAAGTTGAGGTTCAGCATTTCCAGGTTACCTCTGAAATTATCCTCAATGGTAAGCCGGTCCACAAAGTGGCCGCCTTCCATAACCCTGTCGGTAACGCGCAATTGCGAAAGATCGGGGTCGGCAAGGCCAAAAAACAACAGGTTGATATCATAGCCGGCCGCTCTAAAACGCCGTGGCGTGTCCCAGGTAGCGTCATTGGTAAAGTGCCCTTCGTATACAAATGTGTTGCCATCGGCCAAAGCGTCGGCGCTAAGCCGTTCAAAAGTTTCAACTACGTATTCAAATGCCAGTTTCCGGGCTTCCTTCGGCGAACGGGTGACGTGCGGAAACAGTTCGCGTTGCTTAGTTACGAAAAGCAGGTCGCCATCAAATACAATATAATTATTTCGGATGTGGTCGGGCAGGTAATCGGGGCCTACGGTAGACTTACCTGCACCATTTGAACCTGTGATAATGTAAAGAGAGGGCACTCCTATGTAATTAAAGCAGGCCGAGCCGGCGACGCAGGGACCGTGCTTGTGTACCCGAAAGTTTGCGTAGGGTAGTAAATGACCGGGCATCGGGGCCGACGGTCACGACACTGATGGTATGGTCGGGGTATTCAAGATAGCTTTGCTTAACAGGCAACTCTTTTGAATTGATCATAAAAGGTTTGCCCGAAGCAAGCTTATGCTTCCTTAGTCGTTTTACAGCTTCAGTGCCCGTTTGCTCTAAAATTTCCAGATCGCTCATTACCTGATACGTATAATCAAATATACTATTTTTAAGCCGCAAAGCAAAAAGAAAAAGGACAAAAGACAAATGAAATAGCCCTTTATCCCCTGTCCTTCGTCCTTTATCCTTCGTCCTTTATCCTTCCGTCTTTCCTTCCTTACTCCGGCCTAACGCGCTCAGGCTATCTGCCTTCTGATAATATTCAGCGCTCCACCAGCCTGGAACCACTCGATCTGCTGCGCATTGTAGGTATGGTTTACGGCGAAAGAATCGGTAGAACCATCTTTATGGTGCAGCACAACGGTCAGTTGTTTGCCGGGGGCAAATGTGGTTAAGCCATTGATGTCGATCACATCATCCTCCTGGATTTTGTCGTAATCGGCGTTATCGGCAAAGGTGATGGCCAGCATACCTTGCTTTTTCAGGTTAGTTTCGTGGATACGGGCGAATGATTTCACCAATATGGCACGTACACCGAGGTGACGGGGCTCCATGGCCGCATGTTCGCGGGATGAACCTTCACCGTAGTTTTCGTCGCCCACTACCACTGTTCCGATACCGGCAGCTTTATAAGCACGCTGTGTAGCCGGAACCGGGCCGTATTCGCCGGTCAGTTCATTTTTAACGGTGTCAGCCTTATCATTGAAATAGTTGATCGCACCGATCAGCATGTTATTTGAAATATTGTCAAGGTGACCACGGAATTTCAGCCACGGACCAGCCATCGAAATATGGTCGGTTGTACACTTACCTTTGGCTTTGATCAGCAGTTTCAGACCGGCCAGATCGGTGCCTTCCCAAGCCGGGAACGGATCGAGCAATTGCAGGCGCGCTGATTTAGGATCAACCTTAACCTCAACACCGGTGCCGTCTTCGGCTGGTGCCTGGTAACCGGCATCCTCAACAGCATAACCTTTGATCGGCATTTCCAGGCCCAGTGGTTCGTCAAATTTCACCTGCTCACCATCTTTGTTGGTCAAAGTATCAGTTAACGGGTTAAAAGTTAAATCGCCTGCTATCGCGAAAGCGGTAACAATTTCTGGTGATGCTACAAAAGCGTGGGTATTAGGATTACCATCCTGACGTTTAGCAAAGTTGCGGTTGAAGGAGGTAATGATAGAGTTTTTGCGTGTTGGATCGTCAGTATGACGTGCCCACTGGCCTATACATGGTCCGCAGGCATTAGCCAGCACCACACCACCCATACTTTCGAAGGTGCCGAGGTAACCATCGCGCTCTACGGTATAACGTACCTGCTCCGAACCCGGAGTTATGGTAAATTCAGCTTCCGTTTTCAAATGTTTATCAACTGCTTGTTTGGCAATAGAAGCAGCACGGGTAATATCTTCATAAGATGAGTTGGTACATGAGCCGATCAAACCTACTTCCAGTTTGGTTGGCCAGCCATTTTCGCGAACTGCCGTAGCAAATTTCGAGATCGGCCATGCCAGGTCGGGTGTAAACGGACCGTTCACATGCGGTTCCAGCTCATCCAGATTGATCTCGATAACTTCATCGAAATATAATTTAGGGTTAGCATATACTTCCGCGTCGCCGGTCAGGTGTTCTTTCACGGCATCAGCCAGGTCGGCAATATCCGAACGTTTGGTTCCGCGCAGATAAACCGCTATTTTCTCATCATAACCAAATACCGAAGTAGTGGCACCAATTTCGGCACCCATATTACAGATAGTTCCTTTACCGGTTGCAGAAAGCGAACGGGCACCTTCACCAAAATATTCAACGATAGCACCGGTGCCGCCTTTTACAGTCAGGATACCAGCCACACGCAGGATCACGTCTTTAGCGGAGGTCCAGCCCGACAGTTTACCCGTCAGGTGCACACCGATCAGTTTAGGAAATTTGAGTTCCCATGGTAAACCGGCCATTACATCGCAGGCATCGGCACCACCAACACCTATGGCCACCATACCCAGGCCACCGGCATTAGGTGTATGTGAGTCGGTTCCTATCATCAAACCACCCGGGAAAGCATAATTTTCCAACACTACCTGGTGAATGATACCGGCACCCGGTTTCCAGAAACCGATACCGTATTTATCCGATACAGAAGCCAGGAAATCATACACTTCTTTGTTAACGTCTTTCGCCGTTTGCAGATCGGTATCTGCACCAATTTTAGCCTGGATCAGGTGATCGCAATGCACGGTAGATGGCACCGCCACCTGCGGGCGACCGGCCTGCATAAATTGCAAAAGAGCCATTTGCGCCGTTGCATCCTGCATCGCAACACGATCGGGAGCAAAATCAACGTAGTCGACACCACGCTTGTAAGCGCTATGTGCCTCACCTTCAGAAAGGTGGGCATATAAAATTTTCTCGGTTAGGGTTAGGGGTTTTCCGGTTGCTTTGCGGGCAGCAGCAATGCGTGCGCCATAGCGTTCGTAAACCTTTTTGATCATATCTAAATCAAAAGCCATCTTTCAGATATTTTAGGTGAAATTAATAACGGGCCGTAATGAGCCTCTCTCGCGGCGAATTTATAAAAAATACAGGTAAATGATGTCGGTAAATTGTATTTTATTGGTGGTTGTTTGGTTGGGGGGGGGTATTAGTTGTATTGGTTGGGCATTGGGCATTAGGCATTAGGCATTAGGCATTGGTTAACTTGTAATCGACTATCTAATCACTGGCAGCTGAACTCGTCTGTACCGGGATTCGTAGGTCCCGATAGCTATCGGGATTAAGATTGAAGGATTTTTGCTGGTGGATATTAAATCCTTTGATCCCTCGAATCCTGATTCAGACAATCCGGGCGTTCCCTGCGGGCCGCGCTGTCCGCTCATACGCCTTAGGCCTTATCCACAAGGCCGGTATCCGCTCCCATCGCTAACGCGGGTTTTACAGATAACCTGAAAAACAATACATTTACAAATAACCTTTTTATCATGAAAAAAAGCATCCTCTTTATTTTTGCTATGATCCTGTTGTCGATACAATCTAATAAAAAAAGCCTGCTTTGTCATCGTTGGGTTCAGTTTGGGTCCAAACCAGAGATAAATGCACCTTTAACTATTATAGATACTTTAAGCTCAGAACATGTCAATTTTAATTCGGATGGCACCTACGAAAAATCTGTTTATCATGGGAAAATAAAAATGACCGGCAACTGGTATCTAAACGATGATGAAACAAAAATGGAATTCACGCTTACCTCTTTTAATGGGAATACCGTGCCGCCTTTCCCGGAAACTAGTCGGCATTATAACATTATCATTATAAAACTAACCACCGATACGTTAATCTATGGCAACGAATATTACCGGGGCAAGGAAGGTGGAAAAATGTCTTACAATCACTCTGATTCATATTTAGTTCGGCAGCCATAAGTCACGGCAAATACCATGAAAAAATTTCAAACCGTATACGATTTTCATCAAACGGCATCAATTCCGGGGTTCGGATATATTTTTATAATTCCGGTTATAGTGGGAGTTTGCATTTTTACATTTAACCTATTTTACGGTGATCGCACGGGTATCAAGTTGGGTATGCCAAAACGAACCTTTGGTATGATCTTCGGTATCGTTTTTGCCGGCATCGGGTTTTCGATGTTCAGTGCCGTTGTTGGCGCGTCCGGCAACAAATACCGGTCGGAAAAATATTACTTCGAAAGCGGGAAATATAAAGTAGTTGAAGGGCGCATAGAAAACTTCCACCCTATGCCCGCAGGAGGCCACGACAGCGAGCACTTTGATGTTAATGGGGTGCATTTTGATTATTCGAGCTTTGATCTGGCCGATTTGGGCTACAACAACACCCAGGCAGATGGCGGCATACTGAAAGCAGCTCTTTATGTACGACTCACTTACATCACTTATTATGAACGCAATGCTATTTTAAAAATAGACACCCTTAGATAATTGAGATTATTAAATGGAGGACCGCAGACTGCGAATTAGCCTCAATAGCCTGATAATGAATTAGTTAAAATAAACAACAAAGCAGATCAAAACCAAAAATCATGGTTGACACTTTTTTGGCCAAAAATCATATAATTATCTGAAAATCATTTATTTAACCCAAAAACAGCACCGATTTCTGTTAACCATGTAAACCTTCTACCGCCAGTAATCGAATCTCTGATCATAACCCCGCAAATTCCCATCCCTTACTGCTCCACTCGGCAATGGCCCTGGGCAATACATACTCCAGCCTGTCAAAGGCTTTCAGGCTATCATGAAATACAACGATGGAGCCGGGCCATACATGCCGCAGTACATTCTCCAGGCAGGCTTCGGGGCTGAGTTTTAGGTCGAAGTCGCCGCTTAGCACATCCCACATTACAATCTGCAGTTCGGGTCGGTGCGCTCTTAACAGTCTGATCTGCGAGCGTTTGATGCGTCCATAGGGTGGCCGGAATAAATTGGAGGGAATCAGCTCGTCGGCTTTCAGGTAATTGTCGAGGTATATCTGGTTCTCCGTTTTCCAGCCTTTTAGGTGATTAAAGGTATGATTACCAATACTATGCCCTGCCGCTTTTACCTGTTCGAATAGCTCCGGATGCTTGCGCACATTGTCTCCGATACAGAAAAAAGTAGCCTTCGCCTGGTGCTCCTTTAAAATATTTAAAACAAAGGGTGTAACAATGGGTATAGGGCCGTCGTCAAAAGTTAAATAAATACGCTTGCCGTCGGCACGCTTATTCCACAACAAACCGGAATAAAACTGTTTAATAAACCAGGGCGTTTTTACAAGGTACATGTTGCAAATGTAGCAATTTGCGATTGAGCGAATGGATAGAAGGTTGACCGGGTGATTTACTTATTCACTCATCCACCAACTCACTCATTCACTAATTAAAATAAACATATGAATCTGAAAATATCAACCAAACTGTTAATGATGCTTGCGATGATGGCAGGCGGCGCATTTAAAGCGGAGGCTCAGCAAGTGATATCACTTCAAAAAGCTGTCGACCTGGCGCTGGCTAACAACCTCACCATTAAACAGTCGCAATATACCGAAGCCCTTGCGGCTGAGGATGTCAACCAAAGCAAGTATAACCTGTTGCCGGGAATTAACGCCAATGCTCAGGGTGGTTACTATTTTGGTAAAACGCAGGTTGCGGGTGCATTTGCTTATTCGACCCAAACTTTTAATGCCAGCAGCAACCTGTCAGCGCAAATAACGCTTTTCCAGGGCGGACAGTTGCATAACCAGATATTACAGAATAAACTAATACTTGATGCCGATAAAACCGGCACAGCTAAGGTTAAGAATGACCTGGTATTAAATGTAGTAACCGATTACCTGGCAATATTGACCAATCAGGATCTTGTTACAGCAGCCAAACAGCAAATAGAAATTGCCAAGATCACACTTGATCGTACACAGAAAAGTTTTGACGCCGGCAGCCTTTCACTGGCCGACCTTTCACAATCTAAAGCCGGATTATCAACAGCTGAACTTAATCTGACCAATACCCAAAATCAACTTAATCTTTCGATCCTGATCTTGAAACAGTACATGGAGATGGATCCCAAAACAGATATCGTGGTTGAACGTCCGGATATAAGTAAACTTACTGATATAAAAACAGCCTACGATGCCAATGAAGTTATCAATACCGCTTTTGGGGTTAACCCTGATGTACATCTGGCCGAACAAAACCAGGCTATTTATCAACAGGCTATCAAAATTGCACAAGGCAATTACTATCCAACAGTAGCACTAACAGGAGGAGCGGCATCGAGCTATTCAAACCAGATTCCACAGGCTTTTTCGAAACAATTCTTTACAAGCAATTTTAACCAATTTATTGGCTTAAATGTTCAGATCCCGATTTTCAACAAGTTCTCGGCACGTACAGCAGTTCGCAAAGCTAAACTGAGCTTCGAGAATGCGCAGGTATCAACACAGCTTGCAAAAAACAACTTGAGTAAAACCATCATTCAGGCCGTGTTTGATCTTAACGCAGCAGTAAAACGGTATTCTTCAACACAGCAAACATACGCGGCCGATAAAGATGCATTTAATATAATCCAGGAACGTTATAATGTAGGACTGGTGAATTCTCTTGATTATAACACGGCGCTCACCAATGTCAATAAAGCCGAAAACGATATGATCGAATCGAAGTATGAGGTGGTTTTCAGAAGTAAAGTGATCGATTATTATTTGGGCAATCAAATATCATTGTAGTTATTGGTTGATCAGTTATCAGTAACTGGTGATTTTGAGATAAACATTAAAAAAAAAATAGCAATTAGAATTTATACTTTAATAAAATGGATAGCCTACAAAAACAAGCATTACAATTACAGACTACTAAAGATAATTATTATATCTCAACATGGAAACA
>CAISPD010000138.1 GCA_903887275.1 uncultured Mucilaginibacter sp. | reverse complement strand
GTAAGTTGATTTGCATCAAACTCGCTCTTGAATTCGGTTTCAAATATCTCCTGGAAAATATCCTTAAACCTGCCATCGTAACGTTTAAGGATGGTATTTTTGGTAGAAAGATATAATGGCCATTTTTTCAGCAATGCCTGGTTAAAGCAGGCACGGGCAAATCCGCGAATCGATTCATCCGTGTTATACATCGCCAATGCAACACCATCGCTCTTAAAATTAAATACTTCGTACAACTGAACTTCGCCACCGTCTTCAGGCGTAAAAGTTATGGTAAGTTTACCTTTCCCCTTGGTCAAAAAGTCGGTCGCCCGGTATTGGTCGCCGAAAGCATGACGGCCGATGCAGATCGGCGCAGTCCAGTTTGGAACAAGGCGTGGTACATTAGACATTACGATAGGCTCTCTGAACACTGTTCCATCAAGTATGTTACGAATGGTGCCATTTGGCGATTTCCACATTTGTTTCAGGTTAAATTCCTTCACACGTGCTTCATCAGGAGTAATAGTGGCGCATTTAATACCAACACCATACTGTTTAATAGCATTAGCAGCATCAATAGTTACCTGGTCGTCAGTTTCATCGCGGTATTCGATGCCCAGGTCGTAATACTTAATATCCAGGTCGAGGTAAGGAAATATCAGTTTATCTTTAATGAACTTCCAGATAATGCGGGTCATTTCATCCCCGTCAAGCTCTACCACGGGATTTGCAACTTTGATTTTTGACATAACAGGTATTTGATTTTTTTCGTAAAAGGGCTCAAATATAAAAAATTGCGTTAAGCAAAAGCATAAAAACGATGCTCATTTTGCAAAAAGCAACAAATAATAAGTTGGCTTTTGTATTGATATATTGAAGAATGAACTTATTTTTATAGAATTGACGTATAAACACTTTTTTCAACGGGGTTTTAACGATCCCCTAATACTAACTATGACAAAACGTACATTACGCATTACGCTTTTAACGATGCTGGTTTCTTTAACTGCATTGGTATCAAAAGCTCAAATCGGATATGATTATTCGCAGTATGATGTGGGAGCTTCGGTAGGCTTTAACTCGTTTTATGGCGATACCCAAACCCCGCAAAGTACAAAGGCTGTAAACCTTAATTTTAATTATAATCAATCGGCATTTCTAAATTATATCTTTGAGTTCCAGGCTGGAAAGCTTGCCGGTGGCGATGCTAATAAAGACCTTCTCGGCAGGCAGTTTGCTGCCGACTATACCTATTACGCTTTCCGGATACAGTTGCAGGCTGGCGAAATAATCGACTATTCGCATAGCCCCGTGCTTAATGCATTCAAAAACTTTTACGTAGGTGGGGGCATAGGCGTATTATATAGTAACATTTCCAGTATCAATCGATATTCATCACAGCTGGCGGGTTTTTATACGCCGGGTTTAGACAAAGCCAACCAGCTTTTTTTCCCTGCCAGGTTTGGCTATGAGTTTAAAATATTTAATGATCAGCGCCGCCCTGACGTAAAGATAGATCTGGGTTACCAGTATAATTTTGTTTTTGGCGACGAACTTGACGGATTTAAAGCCGGAAGTCGCGGCGACGCTTACGGTCAATTTACCATCGGTGTCAAATTTTCAGTTGGTGGCGTAACCTCCTACCGTAAACAGATCTATTACTATTAATTTGAATTGCTATTTATTGAATGCAGCGTAGTTAAATAACAAGTTTATTACTTGTATTTTGGTTTGCACCTACCCTATATTTACTGGCTTATAAATTACCTTTCGGCATGAAAAAATATTTACTCCTGGTGCTTGCGCCTTGCCTGATCATACTGGCAACTGACAAACAATTAGAGGCACAATCAGCTCCGCCTAAAAATACCCAGAAAATTGCACCGGGGCGTATTGTACATACTGATACTACGGTTATCACGCACCATAGCGTTACCATCAAAGGGCAAAATATTGCCTATACCGCAACTGCCGGTTTAATGCCAGTTTGGGACGAAGAAGGCCGTCCGCTTGCCGGTGTTTTCTACACCTATTACGAGCGGGATAATGTAGCCGACAAATCAAACCGCCCTCTGGTAATTTCCTTTAATGGAGGACCAGGTACCCCTTCTGTTTGGATGGAATTGGGTTATACCGGCCCCCGTACCCTGAATGCTGATGACGAAGGTTATCCTATTCAACCTTTCGGATTTAAAGAAAACCCGAACTCAATTTTAGATGTGGCTGATATCGTTTACGTCGATCCGGTTAATACCGGCTATTCGAGACCGGTAACACCTGATATCCCTAAATCAAATTTCTTTGGTGTTAATGAAGATATCAAATATCTGGCAGAATGGATCAATACTTTTGTAACCCGCCAGGGGCGCTGGGCCTCGCCAAAATTCCTGATCGGCGAAAGCTATGGTACCACCCGGGTTTCGGGTTTGGCGCTTGAACTACAGGAAGCCCAATGGATGTATTTAAATGGTATTATTTTGGTTTCGCCGACCGGTTTGGGGATTGAGCGCGGAGGCCCCGTTGGAGAAGCATTAAGTCTGCCTTATTTTTCGGCTACTGCCTGGTACCATAAAAAACTACCGGCCGACCTGCAGCAAAAAGACCTGACTGCCGTTTTGCCCGAAGTTGAAGACTTTACGGTTAACCAACTAGTACCAGCCCTTACCAGAGCAGGGTCCCTTAATGATGAACAAAAAAAGGCGATAGCCGAAAAAATAGCACGGTACAGCGGATTATCTTCTAAAGTTGTACTGGATAATAACCTGGTGATCTCTTATGATTTTTTCTGGAAAGAGTTGTTGCGCGATCAGGGTTTTACTGTGGGCCGGCTGGATTCACGATATAAAGGGATCGACAAGAAGACATCCGGCGATGGACCGGATTATAATGCCGAGTTGACTGCCTGGCTCCAGGAATTCACGCCCGCCATTAATATTTACCTGCGCAGCGAATTGAATTATAAAACCGACCTTAAATACAACATGTTTGGTAATGTCTGGCCATGGGACGAAAAAAATGACCATACAGGTGAAAACCTGCGTCAGGCAATTGCCCAAAATCCTTACCTGCATCTTCTGGTTCAATCGGGTTATTATGATGGAGCCTGCGATTATTTTAATGCCAAATACAATCTGTGGCAACTGGATCCAAGTGGCCGCCTGAAAGACAGGCTTAATTGGGAAGGTTATAAAAGTGGCCATATGATGTACCTGCGCAAGGAAGACCTGGCAACTGCGAGCGAAAATCTCCGGAAATTCATCCTTAATTCGATACCAAAACCCGGGCAACCTGCTAAATATTAATAGCTATCATCATTAAACTGATTTAGGTCATTCTTTAATAAAAACTATAACGGTAATTTGGTGTTCTGATCATACCATACTCAAAATCATGAACACTAAAAAACCAAGTCCCGCCTTCGACAGTGATAATGACGACCGGGACGCCCTGTTGAATAAAAATTTGCGCGAAGAGCCTTTGGCAGCAAATCTCACTTTTAATCAGGAGGAAGATAGTTTTGAATTTGATACAGCCAGTAACGACCCCGATTACGTTCATCCCGATCCATATAATTCTGCAGTAAAAAATGGTGGTGATATGGATTCAAGTTACGACGAAGCGAATCCTTATGCAATTGATGAATACATCCCAAATGAATCGCTCGAAACAGACGTGGAAAGTTTGGCCATGCATATTGACAAGGGCAATATTGTACATGTCGACCGCATCGACGAGATCATTTCACGAACACCCGAAGATAGCCGGCCCGATCTGGACGAGGAAGGATACCCGGTAAATGACAGGCCGAAGAAGTTACGGTGATGGAAGGTTTTGAATAACGAATAATACCGCCGCGTCAAGCGTCCTGCTTGACACAATAAAAAGTATAAGCGTCCCGTTTATACTTCTGACGCAACCCAAAAGCATAGCTTGTGATTGCTGCGTCCCACAAAAACGGCACGAACTCTTAACAAGGACATAATTTTATTTAATCGCTAACACCTGCCCCAACCTAATAATCGACATCCAAATTAAAGCGCTTGCGCAATTCGGCTAACTGGGGATTTTTGCTTGCCATGTGCTGATATTTTTCTGAGGTGGTATAGGGCCGTTTGGCAGCTTTCACTTCATCGACACGGGTTTGCACCTCGATATCGTAATTCTTCAGGTTTTGGCGCAGGAAGTTGAGGATATGATGCTTATCATCGCGGAACAATGTTTCCTGCGATTTATTGCCCACGATCACTTCGAAACGATAAGGCTCGAGCATAACAGGAGCACTCGTTGTAAAAATGGTGAACAGCCCCATATTTTTACCTTCAGCTTTGATCTTTGCGGCATAGTCGCTCCATTGTTTCAGGAAATCGTCCATCGTAAAGTCCTCCTTTTCCTCCCCTTTCAGATAGGGGTCCTCTTCTTCAGCAACTGCGGCTGCTGCGGTGAGGTCTTTTAAAGATGGTATTTTAACGGATGTTGATGAAGTACCAGAATTTGGAATGAATACTTTAGGCTTTTCAACTGGAATTACCGGAGTCTGTATTTCGGGTTTGGAAACTACCTCTTCTTTGGTTTCGGCTTTTTGATATTCAACAGGCCTTTCAGTTAATACCGGTATGGCGGGCGTAGCGATGGTTTCCTGTTCCTGCGTTATTGTTGATGTATCAGGTTTTTTTTTTAATTCCCCGATTGGAGATGCTGTATTTGCAGGCAAAGCATATGCATTGAATGCCGAGGGCAAATGGCACATTTTAAGTAAGGCAAGCTCTACTTGCAAACGCTGATTTTTACTCAACTTATAACTCAGTTCGCACTGATTGGCAATATTCATTGCCGAAAGGAGGAAGGATACCGAGGATGCCTGCGATTGTTGCAGGTATTTGGCTTTGATACCTTCACTTACTTCAAGTAATTGTAGAGTTGAAGCATCTTTGCTCACCAATAAGTTGCGGAAATGTTCTGAAAGTCCGGATATAAAGTGCGAACCATCGAAACCCTTAGATAATATTTCGTCAAATAATAATAAAGTACCGGCAGTATCCTCCCGTAATAAGCTATCGATGATAGAAAAATAATAATCGTAATCGAGTATATTCAGGTTATCGATAACGTTACGGTAAGTAACTTTACTATCCGAAAAGCTAACGATCTGATCGAACATAGAAAGCGCATCGCGCAAACCACCGTCGGCTTTTTGAGCGATGATATGTAAGGCATCTGCCTCATAGCTAATCCCTTCTTTTTGTGCGATGCTGGCCAGGTGAGCAGCCATATCTTCTACCCGGATGCGATTGAAATCGAAAATCTGGCAGCGGGAAAGAATTGTTGGTAATATCTTATGCTTTTCGGTAGTGGCTAAAATAAAGATGGCGTAATGCGGCGGCTCTTCCAATGTTTTCAGGAATGCATTGAAAGCTGCCTGCGAAAGCATGTGAACTTCGTCGATGATGTATATCTTATACCTGCCTGCCTGCGGTGGTATACGTACCTGTTCAATTAAACTGCGGATATCATCAACCGAATTATTGGATGCGGCATCAAGTTCGTGAATATTAAAGGAGCTGCCATTCTGAAACGAAGTGCAGGAATGACAAACGCCACAGGCTTCCCCGTTTGGCTGCAGGTTTTCGCAATTGATGGTTTTGGCCAGGATACGGGCACAAGTAGTTTTACCAACGCCACGCGGACCGCAAAACAAAAACGCCTGAGCCAGCTGGTTATTTCGAATAGCGTTTTTTAACGTATTGGTGATATGCTGCTGACCTACAACGGTTTCGAAAGTTGCCGGGCGATATTTACGAGCCGAAACAATGAAATTATCCACTTCGGCTAAAGTAGCCAAAATATGGCTTATGTAAAAACAACAAGAATAAGAATGTTAGTAAATTTAAGTGCCCGACTATTCATCGTCGTCGTCTTCCTCGGGCAGGTGATCGTCATCGTCCGCATCCGGAACATTGAACTCCTCTTCTTCCACCTGAATCTGATGCAGGTCATCCAGGTCCTCTATCCTGTCGTCAAAATCCTCATCGTCGTCATCGTCCCAGCTATCGTCTTCTGGTCCCCATGAATTGCCTGATGCCAGGATGTCGTCGTGCAGGAATTCGTTGTCAAGGTTAGTGGTAAACATGATCAATTGTTTTAATTGGTTAGTTGGTTTGATTTTCTGTTTGTTTAAAGTTACCAAAATTTAAATTTCAAAAAAAACTCAAAATGAAAAACAAATTTTTGAATGGGGTATTTTTATTATCTGGCCCGCAAGGTCTGTTTCTAAAATCGGCAAGCCAATCACCAAACGCCCAGCGCCTTGCGCACCCTACAATACCTCCAAAAAACTTTGTAAAAAAGAAAATTATTTCTACATTTGCAGCCCCTAATGCTGGAAGCATCCAGTTAGGGTAAAACACTAAAACATAGCAAGATAATGCAACAGTACGAAACCGTAGTAATTCTTACCCCGTTGTTGTCTGAAGAGACTGCTAAAGAGGCTATCGCCAAATACAGCAAGCTTTTAACAGATAACGGAGCCGAAATTGTCCAGGAGGATAATTGGGGTTTGAAAAAATTAGCGTACCCTATCCAAAAAAAGACGACAGGGTACTATCACTTAACTGAATTCAGGGCTCCGGGTGATTTAATTAACAAATTGGAGATTGAATTCCGTCGTGATGAGCGCGTTCTGCGTTTCCTTACCATTGCATTGGACAAACATGCCATTGCATACAATGAGAAAAAACGAAGCGGTGCATTCAATCAGAAAAAAACCGTTAAAGCAGAGGAGGCAGCAAAATAATGGCAAACGATCAGATCCAATACGTTACCGCTCCGAAAGTGGAGGATAACCGCAAAAAATACTGCCGCTTCAAAAAGAACGGTATCAAGTACATCGATTACAAAGACGAAAAGTTTTTGTTGAAGTTCATTAACGATCAGGGTAAAGTATTACCACGTCGCTTAACCGGTACTTCACTTAAATTTCAGCGCAAAGTAGCACAAGCTGTTAAGCGTGCCCGTCATATCGGTTTGCTGCCTTATGTAACAGATTCTTTAAAATAATCAGGAGGTT
>CAISPD010000137.1 GCA_903887275.1 uncultured Mucilaginibacter sp. | reverse complement strand
GGCAAGCATAGCAGCAGTTATATTTCAGGCAGGGCGCACACGCACTATGATGGATTTTAGCTGGTTAATGTACCACAATCCCTACGGAACGGAAGATAAAAAAGTCATTGAAACCATGACTGAAAGCCTCGGCAAAATGGTTGCCAGAAGCGGAAAAACCGAAGCCGATATATTGCAAATGATGAAAAAGGAAACTTACATCAATGCAAGCGAAGCCTTAGAATATGGGTTGTGCGATAAAATAGAAGATAGCGCAGACCACAACAAAAAAAGATTATCAAACTTCACCACTACCGAAGCGTACTGGAGCGAAGCAAATAAAATAGTAAATAAACTAATATCAAAACCGGGCGAAATGAGCTTAAAATTAGTAACCAATAAATTAGGACTTACCGAAAATGCCAGCGAGGATAGCATCCTTGAAGCCATTACTAAAATGGAAAACAAGGCAAAGTCTGATAGCGAAACCTACGATGCCAAGATTAAAGATTTGCAAAAGCAAAAAGATGACCTTGACGAGGAAATGGATAAGCTGAAAAAAGAAAAGGCCGAAATGAAAGATGCAAAGGATAAGGCCGAAGATGCGATGCTAACTGAAAAATGCAAAAACATGGTAAGCGATTTTGCTAAAATAGGCAAGATCAAAGACGATGTAAAAACGCTTGACTTCTGGACTGCTTTGGCAAAGGCTGATTTCGATTTGGCAAAAGAGCAAATCGAAGCTATCCCGGTAAACAAAAAAGCACCTGTAATAAACATTGTAAATGGTGATAAACCTAAATACTCGATGGGTATTGCAATGGCTGAAATAAAAGCTAAATACGACATTAAAAATAACTCTAACTAATCATGGCAGACGGATTTATCATATCAGACACCACGTATGCTGGCGAGGCCGCATCACAATTTATTGTAAAGGCCATAACCGGTGCCGATACAATTAAAGGCGGCAACGCTTATGTAAAGGACGGTATCAAAAAGAAATTTACTATCCCCCGTTGGGATGCCGATTACCAGGATTTTATCCAGGACAGGCAGGCAACCCCGCAGAGCACGGGTACAATGACGGTAACAGGACAGGTTTTAGACCCTGCCGATTACATGATCTATACCGAGTTTAACCCGCGCGATTATGAAGACCACTGGTTTGCCACTCAACTAAACGATACGCTTATCGATAGGGCATTGCCTTATAGTGTTGAGAGCGTGGTTGTACAGGAAGTGCTGAAACGCCACACCAAGTACTTTAACCAAGCTATTTGGAATTCAAATAGCGCAAACGCCTCGCCGTCTATATTCCGTTATTATGACGGATGGCTGCAAAAGGCGCAAAATTCAGGCGAGACAATTGTGGTATCTTCACCAATAACGCTAACAGCCGGTAATATACAGGGTGAGTTTTTGCGCGGATACCAGGTTATACCCCCTGCTTTGCGTTACGATCCTGATATGAAGTTTTACTGCTCATACAATACGTATGACCTGTATGCGCAATCGCAAATTAACCAAACTTACAAAGGAGTTGATACTACTTTGGATGGCATACCTTTGTTTAAAGGCCGCAAGGTTGAAAAGATTGCCGATTTCCCCGATAATGTTTACATGATCGCAAAAGGCCGCCCCGATATGGCTTCAAATCTTTGGATAGGTTTGAATAGCATTGCCGATGAGGGGTTGCAATTACAACGCCTGCAAGCAAACAGCGAATTGTTTTTCATCAAAATGTTGATGAAGGCAGATGTACAAATCGGGTGGAACGGCGAAACAGTACTTTACGGCACAGCATTAAACACAACAGACGTACCTGATTAATTATGACAAACGAACTAAAACAGGTGGTTGCAACCACGCCGGAAATCAGCCATGTATATTTTAATGCAGAAGGTGAATGGTTATTTTTTCCGCGTAAGGGCTTTACAAAAAAGATTAGCCGGGATGATGTGTTAAACGCCAAGGTTGCCGATACAAATGATGCGCCGAAAACAGAGGCGCAGGAGTTTGAAGACAAAGTAAACCCTAAACCGGGTAAAGTAAAAATTACT
>CAISPD010000136.1 GCA_903887275.1 uncultured Mucilaginibacter sp. | reverse complement strand
TATAGCAATTATTTGAATAGAGGCGTCTTCAGTTAAAGATATTAAAATATTTACCACTATAAAACCAGTACCATTTCCTCTAGTTTTATTTACACAAATCTTTTAAGCTACCGTTTTGGAGATAAACAACTGCGTTTTAACAGGCAATTTATAACTTAGACTTTATGCGGATCAAATTTTCATTTTGTTTGGTGCTGATCAATCTTACAACGGCATCTTTTGCACAAACAATTAACTACCCTTTCCCGCAGCACCGGGTTTATGCCTGTCAAAGTATTAAACCAAATCAGCTATCACAAAAAAATCTTGATGAACTAACTTTCAACTTCTATCGTCAATGGAAAAACCGGTATATCAAAACGGGATGCAAACCTGGCAGCTTCTATGTTTGGTTTGAAGGAAAAGGCAAAAAACAATGTGTTTCGGAAGGACAAGGTTATGGGATGGTCATTACTGTACTGATGGCCGGCGCGGATGAAACAGCAAAAGGAACTTACGATGGTTTGTTTTCGTTCTTTAAGGATCACAGAAACAGGCATGGTTTAATGGCCTGGGCGCAAGACAGCAACTGCAACAGTATCGACGCCAGTTCGGCAACAGATGGAGATATGGATATTGCCTATTCGTTATTGCTGGCAGATAAGCAGTGGGGCAGTTCGGGTCCGATCAATTACCTGATGGAGGCGAAACGCCTGATCAATTCGATCATGAGCTATGAGATAAACCCAAAAACCTTCTCAATAAAATTGAGTGATGCCGTTGAATATGATAGTAAAGACTATTTTGCCATGCGCGCCTCCGACTTTATGCCCGCTCATTTTAAGGCATTTGCAGAGGCTACGGGTGATTTGCGCTGGAAAAAAGTCATTGACGCCAATTACAAATTGTTCGGCGCGCTTGAACATCAATATAGCGAAGAAGCTGGACTCATTCCAGATTTTATAGTCAATATCAACAGAAAAGCAAAACCAGCCCAGCCCTATTTTCTCGAATCTAAATATGATGGGTATTACAATTACAACGCTTGCAGGGTTCCCTGGCGAATTGCGACTGATTTTTTGTTGAATGGCGATAGCAGGGCAAAAGCTATCAATGATAAGATCAACCGATGGATACGATCAACTACCCGCGGTGTCCCGGATAATATTTCAGCGGGTTATACTTTAAATGGCGAGGATATTAATGGTCGTTACTTTGAAGCATTAAGTTTTATCGGTCCGTTTACGGTTTCGGCCATGGTCGATCAAAAAAACCAAAAATGGCTGAATGGCGTTTGGGACTACCTCATTCATTTTAAATTGAAAGACTACGATTATTACGACAACAGTATCAAATTACTCAACATGATCATCCTGTCGGGTAATTACTGGCAACCAATATAGCACAAATACTGAAATATACAATTTACGAAATTTGCTGCGCAACTGCCAGTCCGCTCGCTAAGGCTGCTTCAACAGTTCCCATTGCCGGCCCTTCATATAAGTATTCACCGGCAAAATAAAGCTTTTGTGCCACTGGCCTTTGCATTAAGATGCGTGCCCGATGCGACTCTACTGTATCATAAGCGTAGGAGCCTAATGTATAGGGATCTGTAGTCCAGTTGACCACTTTCCAGGCGACTAATTCTTCGCACAGTTCAGTTTCGGGCTTATTAAAAATGTTTGCCAGAGAACCAATTGCTAATTCCAACAATTGATTTTCATCAAGATGCTTTTTCGCTTCTGCCGGAAGTCCGCCCAGCCAACCGGTCAGCAGATTTGAAACTGCGGGATATTGGGTCCACCAGGTTGGTATAGCTTCGCCCGACAAGATAAAACCAATCTTAGCTGTTTTAGCTGAATTCCAGAAGTCGCTTTTAAATCGTAGCAATACTTTGATGATAGCACCATAGCCCATTTGCTGAATTGCCAATGAATGATCCATCAGGCCGGGCTCAAAAACTACCGATGCTGGTTGATCGATCCCTGCCTTTAGCACACCAAGCGGCAGTGCAATGATCACCTTTACAGCTAAATAACCAATTTTGTCTGCGGTGGTAAGCCGTACCTGTTCAGATGTCCAATCTATATGCTTTACAACTTTTTCTAACTGGAAATTGACGCCATTTGATTTGCATTGCTTCTCCAGAAAAGCCATTAATTCGCCATAGCCACCTTTTATTTGGTATTGTGCGCCTTCATCATCCTGTTGCCATTCAAGTCGCAATGCAAAAGCGCTGGCTCTGGCAGGGTCGGCAGTATCATAGCCTGATACAAAACGAATAACAGCATCGCGCATTTGGGCATATTTTTCATCCCCAAAATATTCCTGCAAAAACTCAGCGATACTGACATCTTTTTGAAGATGGCTCAAGGCTTCCATCAGTTCGTCCCAACCTTCAATGTTCCAGTTGCTCTGCCGAAGCTGACCACCATTAGCTTCCCACATCTCGCCACCAGATGGGCTAAAGCCGATTCCTGCTTCGCTTAGTAATTGCTTTGTGAGGGTAAGATCACCATGAATAAATTCAGCACCTGACTCGGCATAGCCAAGTGTTGGATCGTTTAGCGAATAAATCCTCCCGCCGATGCGTTCGCGGGCCTCCAATATCGTTACTCTTTTGCCCGACTTTGATAAAAGGTAGGCGGCCATTAAGCCTGCTGCCCCCGCCCCTACGACAATAATCTCTTGTTTTTCCATCTGATAGCGAAATAAAGGTAAAAGCTAAAAACTTAGTTTGTATCGCATAAAAACAAAAACCCCGTATAAAACGGGGTTTTGATAGCATAATAAGCTTATCTATTTATTTTTTCGCAACAGGGGCGCCAGTTGTAACCGGTTTAACATTCCAACCAGATATCCTGAATGCGACTGGCGCATTTCCAAGCTTTGCATTGGGTGCACTAACAGTAACCGTAATGTGTTCTCCTGATGTCAAAGTAAAATAGCTGGCAGACCAATAGGATGGCATAACTTCATCACCATCTTTTATTAATTGCGGACGAACAAAAAATGCAAGCTTATTTGAAGTATTTGTTATTTCAAGCGTCCTTTTAGTTTCGCTGCTGCTTTTTTCAGTTTTCAATATTTTTGTTTGAATGCGCGCATCAGGCAAACTGTTCAAACCGGTAAAATCATTTCCGGGCGAAAACCAGTAGCTGTTACGGGAAATAATTTTACCGGCAGCATTTTTCAACTCGAGTACTATTAAAACCGGCTCTTTAATTGCTTTAAGAGCTTCTTTTATAGCGATGATCTCCTGGGTACCAGCTGAATCTAACTTGATATTTCCTGATTTAAATTTTTGAAGAATCTTGCTATCGCGATTATAAATAACCACTTCGGCAGCCAGAATCCCGGTATTATGGTGCTGGCGATTGATCACCGCCGCAGTCGAATCATCAAGGTTGAGTTGGATGTGCAATGGCTCACAAGCATTTTGCAAGGCATAATAACCTGCATTGGGCTCCAGGTACCAGTCGTAAATCTGCCAAACCACACTCGGCAGGGCTGCGTTTAATTTCCATAACATTACCCCGCCTGTTTCATTGAGCTTATGCCCTGCTGCCTCAAAAATACCCTGATATCCGGTATAGTTCATCAGCTGCATTTTGTCGCTATAATTCTCCATAGTTTCCGGCTGTCCGTAACGCTTAACCATTTCAGCAATGTAATTGTCGTATCGAGCTGCTCCGGTTGCTGCATCATGGTAGCCCCATGAATTATTAAGTGGAAATGGCAGTTTATTATCCCAAACCAGGTTGGGGATCACTCGGCTTAGCGTAGTAAATGGCGGCTGAGAAGGTATGCCGGTTTCATCTTTAAATACCCAGTCGTGTGCGTCGTCGGCCAGTTTATAATAAACTTTAGGGTCCTGCCATGCATAAGGGCCACCACTGTAAACACCTGATGCCTGATTATCAGGATATGATCCTTTCCAACCTGCAGGCAATTTGGCAAAGCCAGATGAACTTGGAATAAAAGGACGTGTTCCATCCAGTTCTATTACACTATTGCGCATGGCATTATACAGCTCCTCGCGGGCATGGCCTTCATTGCCACCTGTCCAAACCAATAAGGATGGATGATTGCGTACTCGGAATATAGTGCTCAATACGTTTCTAATAAATACATTCCCCTCCAATGGCCAGTCCGGTGACCCCTTGAACTCACCCTGGGTATCGCCTGTTACCCAAAAATCCGACCAAACCATTAAACCATACCGATCAGCGGAGTTCCAGAATGCATCGGGTGGTGTAACACCACCTCCCCAAATTCGTACGAGGTTGACATTAGCATTACGGCATAGGTGCATCTCATAATCATACCGGGCCGAATCACGGTTCACCAGCATATCAGGCACCCAGGCACCGCCATTTAAATGAACGCGTTTGCCATTTACATAAAACTCCCTGCGCAGGTAGCCATTCACCATACTTGCATTTGAAGAAACTGTACGGATACCAAATACAAAAGAAGTATCGTCCTGCACACCTTTTGCATCGCCATACTGCAGGCGGATACGGTAAAGGTTAGGTTTACCATAATTATTGGGCCACCAAAGATGCGGCTGATGAATTAGCAATTCTTTTACCTTATCGGCATTTAAGTCAAGTTGCGTAATAGAATTGGCCTTTACCTCAGCTGCTTTAAAAAATTGAATTGCAGTACCTTTAAAATTTTCCGGACTAATTATAACCGTTAGTTTTCCTTTTTGCAGGGTATTGCCTGTATTACTTAGTGAAAGCTTTAATGATAGTTTTGCCAGGCTGGTGTCCGATAGTTTAGGCAGATCAGTCACCAGTTTTGGGCGACCGATGGTTACGGCGCCGGTGGTACGCAAATATACCGGTTGCCATATGCCAATGTTCCGGTCGCGTACTGGTGGTATCCAGTCCCAGCCAACTGAGCAAAGCATTGTTACGTTTTTACCTATATCACCGGTGGGTCCACCGTTTTCATAAAATGGGCCTAGCGCCTGTAATTGTTCTTTTGCGGGATAACCAGCATAATCAAGCGGATATATTTTTACAGCCAGAGCATTTTCACCTCCCGGGATGATATTTTGACTCACATCTAAATTAAACTCGGCAAACATACCAGCCATCTGCGTCGAATCGGCGATCTGTTTACCGTTTAGCCATACTGCTGCGCGATAGTTTATTCCCTTAAATATTAACTGAAAGTGTTTTCCTTTATCTCCTGAAGGCACTTTAAATGAAGCACGATACCAATAGGGCTTTTTCCAGGGATTAGGATCATTTGGCAGAAAGCTGTATTGTTCAAGGTTATATTCTTTATTGAACTGATCGGAAGCATCAGGGATCAGCATATTATTGAGCCCCTGATATGGATCGGGGTAGATATGGTTATTCACCAGTCCACGCAAAACCGTTGTGGGTACTTTAACCGGAAACCAGTGCACACCCGAATGGTAAGATGGGGAAGAAATAACTTCGCCGCTTTCCTTGATGAGGGATGACGACTGCAGACCGAAATCAATTAACTTCACTTGCCGGATAGCAGCGGTTTGAGCAAATAAACTATGCCCTGATACAAAAACTAATAGCAGCAGCAATGCCGCCGAATAAATGAGCTTTTTCATTAGTACAAATTGGTTTGTAAAACTACTTAACAATTCCCCCGTAGAAACTGTACTAATTTAGCCTTTTATTATACGATTTTGGTGTGATAGATCACTTCTTAGCACTTATGTTTTTTAACACGATCAGCGGGATATGCTGATCCCAACCTGGTTTAACACCAGCTTGATTTAACAATCCGCGCCCCGGCGTAGAGAAATTACCAAGTATGATATCCGGCTTGCCATCATGGTCGATATCACCAATCTCCATGGTCAACCAGCGTCCATATTTTGCAATTGGTAATTCATGGGCCACAAACTTGCCTTCATCCTGCTGCTGCAAAAATCTAAAGCCTTCAGACGGGTGATATTTAAAATCGGCAAAGAAAGCAATTGCGGCAATATCTAATTTACCATTTCCCTCAAAATCGGCTGCAATTGCTTTGGTACAACCATTAATGTGATAGAAATAGGTTTGCTTAAAGTTCCAATCACCCTGGTTCGTGAAAATATAAATGCCATGATATGGCTTAAGCACTTTCGAAAAATCACTGTTATCCCCACAGGTGTAGAGGATATCTGGTTTGCCATCATGGTTAAAGTCAACCAGCTGAAAGCTGCTGGAACCATAAACCGAGGGAAAATGCAGTAAGTTTTTTGTGATAAATCCGCCTTTACGGTCGTTCAAAAACATCCAGATACCTTCGTCGGCCTGGGCAAACAAGCCGATAACATCGGGCCAGCCATCATTGTTAAAGTCGCCTACAATAAGTTGTTCGCTCCCGGGTACATTGCGTATGGTCGATTTTTTGAAACTATGATCAGGCTGTTGCTGTAAAAGAAATAACCCGCCAAATTCATGCCCAAAACCGCAGACCACATAGTCTGTTAAACCATCTTTATTAAAGTCGGCAGCTACGCTCTGAACTGAGCGGGGCAAGCCCTCACCTATTAGCTGAACGTTTTTGTCAGTTGCCTTGCTATCGAGATCGATCTTAACAACCTGCCCTTTGGCAACATCTATAGGAGCCATCACTCCTATCGTGGTCACTGCAGCTTCATTACCATTTTTATCATTCTGTGAAAAAATAGCACCCGTAACTGGTGATGCTAGTTTTTGCACCAGCGTTGGGCGAAGGTCTTTATCCCAACAGTAAAAATTATTGGCAGCGTCGCCACTGTAAAATTGCTGATCGAAATTATTATATGCTAATAATGTGGTCATTGCCGCAGGCCCGCCAGTTTGTTTTTTGGGTAGCTGCAGGCTAAATATCGCCCAGTCTTTTAAAGGTTCCGTGGCTGGTTTAGGAATTACAAGGTTCTCCGGGGACGCTGTCTTATAATAAGTGACAATTTTTTGCCAATCCACCACATTAACAACTGATCTGCTATCTGTAAAATATTGACCCATATAACTTTGAACACCAAGGCGACCAGCCATGTTTGGCAAAACTCCCTGCACCCAACTAAGTCGGTCAATTAAAGCAGGGTCGGGCAATTGATGACAACTAACACAATATTTTGCCGCAAGCGCCTTTCCTTGCGAAACTTCATCAACAGCAACATTACTTTGATTACAACCTACAATAACGGTTAATCCGGCTAAAGAAACTGCCAGGATCAGTAGAAACAGATTTTTGGGGGCTATTTTGAATTTTTCAGGCATTACAGGCAGATTGGTTTTATTAAGATCGATCTATATTATGATAGAATATAGCAAATAACCCTAATTAAAGGCTTTTCACCTAAATATTTAGGTGGAAAAATTGTAATAATTATGATACTGGTTTGAAAAGCTATAATTCGTCAATAGAATTACGATATTAACTCGCCTGCCGTTTCCTGCGAACAGGCAAAATGACAATTAAATTACCTTAAGATGGCAAATGAAGGATTAATAGCGTGTACTAAAAAGCCTAACAGTCAGAAAGGCCATATTTACCGATAAAGAGCCAAAATGAGCTGACAAAAAAAGCCGCACATTTGAAATGTGCAGCTTTTTTAAAAGGAACAATTTTCTTTTTATTATTTACTGGTGTGATTTTCCAGCACTATAAACGGCACATGCTGATCCCAGAATGGCTTCAAACCTTCCTGTATCAATAAACCATCGGCATAATTACCTAAAATAATATCTGGTTTACCATCATGGTTTATGTCGGCAACAGACATGTTCATCCAATGTCCGTATTTGCTAACAGGTATTGCATGTGGCTTAAAGTTCAAGTTTTTATCCTGTTCAAAATAGATAAAGCTTTCCGCTGGATTACCCTTCAAATCGGCAAAAAACGAGATCGTAACAATATCCAGATCACCATCGCCATCAAAATCGGCGGCAATAGCCTTTGTTGTACCATTTATCGGATAATAATATGCTTGTTTAAATTTCCAATCACCCTCATTGGTAAATACATACAAACCATGATATGGCTTCAATATTCTTGAGTCTTTGTAGTTGTAGCCACAGGTATAGATCAGGTCAAGTTTGCCATCGTGATTAATATCAGCCAGCTGAAAGCTTGAGGAACCATAAACCGCCGGAAAGCGAATAAGGTTTTTTTCTGAAAAACCACCTTTCTGATCATTGGTATACAACCAAAGTCCTTCCTCGCCCGAGCCGTATAAAACCATCAGGTCCGGCCAGCCATCATTATTAAAATCGCCGACAACTGCCTGCACTGCACCCGCTTTTTCTGAAATATTTTTTTGATTGTAAGAATGATCAGCATTTTGCTTCATCAGATAAACCCCGCCTACAAAATGCCCCTGAGCCAAAACCACATAATCGGTAAGGCCATCTTTATTGAAATCTCCTGCCACGGTTTGCACCGGACGTCCCAGATCTTCCTGAACAAGTGAAGGCTTGGCTGTTGCGTCTTTGGCATCCAGGTCAATTTTAACAACTTTGCCATTCGGGAAATCCATCGGCATAATCTGACCGATACTGGTAAATACCCCCTCCTGGTGACCGTTAGCCCCTTTCGCAAATATCGCGTCAACAGCAGCTGTAGGTAATTCGGCTACATTACGGGGCTTTAAGTTCTCGTCCCATTCAGTGAGTTTATTGGTTACCAGATCGCTGGTATACAACTTATGGTTATCAGCATTTAAGGCCACCAATGAGGTATGAACCACGTTAGCTGAAGCCTCGGGCTTGCGCAAAGTAAAGCCTGCCCAATCATTCAATAATGGTGTAGGTTCTTTGATAGGAGCGAGTTCTTTTGGAGCTACTATCTTGTAATAAGATCTGATGATCTGCCATTCATCCAATGAAATGCCACCGGTATCTGTAGGCTTTTTGTAATAGTTTGTCTGGCTGTATGTTGATAGCTTCAGGTAATGAGACATAGTTGGCAGGGTATGGAAATTCCATACATCTTTGGTCAGAAGCGCAGGATCAACCACCTGATGGCAGCTTGAACAGTATTTCTGCACTAATACCTTGCCATCAGCCACCGTATCGCCTGTTGCCTGGAAACCACTATTACCTTTACAACCACTAAAAAGCATACTGAAACTTATGATCGCCAGAAACGTCAGGCAGATCAAAGCCGATAAACCAGTTTTACGCAAATTCATACTGAAGAAATTATTTAGTTAATTTTAATCGTTGCCATATTAATTCACCCACTTTTTTCCCTTGCTCTGCGCCTACAAGGCTACTATTAAGGAAGTGTATACCGCCGTAAAACCTGCTTAAAGCAGTTTCTTCAGCAGCTTGTTTAAATGATTTAAAATCGCGCTGTAAACCAATATATTTTAAATCGCTGGTATCATGAAATGCGAAATTCTCACCAAACTCATGGGAAAGTACAGTTGCTGAAGCGGCGCTTATAGTACTGTGACCCGCTGTATATTCAGGGAATGGTGGAGTTTGCAGCAGCGGAAGCCAGTTTTTATCAAATTTATCATTGATAATAGTTACCGGCCGCACATAAGCATATTTATATTTAACCTCCCAGCAGGTGATAAACGACTCAAACAATGCGATCGAAGTTAAAGCATAAGCTTGTGCCGTTTTGATACCATCCGCATGTGTTTGCCTGCTGGCAATTGTTGTAATACCTATCCAGTGCCCGCCAGGTGTAATTTTCTTATAGGCAAGTGTCAGGTGGCCGTTATGTCCAACTGTAGAAGGGTTATCGTCCCAGTAGCGGGCAATGGTATCCTGCGATTTGGTCAAATGCTTGTTCTGGTCATAAACAGCTCTGGCAGCTTTAAAAAATACGCTGGTAGTATCATCGCTGTAAGGCGGCGGCGGTCCGGGCATAAATATCCGCGAGGAGTCGATAAGCAGCGAATGCATTTGTCCCCAGCAATACTCTACACCATCCATATAATCCGGAGGAGTTGGCCTCCATTTTCCAGCAACATCGGTACCAAGGTATTTAGGCTTGCCGCGGGTTTGAGGATAGTTATCCTTCATGGCACGTTTCAGCACAGTTTTGCCAATACGTTCCCCTAAATCTATCGAACGGCTATAGGTTGAGTCATCCAGGGCATTTTTATAACTGCTATAAACCAGATTCTCATATTTGTTTAAAGTGTCAACAGAAAAAGTGACTTTATGGGCAACCGTAAAAAACGCCTTGGTAGCCGCCAGTGCAAAATTATAACTCTTACCTTTTTCAGGTTCGGGCATTGCCGTAAACTCTTTCAATTGTGCAGTAAGCGAATTGAATTTCGGATCGGCATATTTCATTGCTTCGTAGCTTGCAAGGTTGGTATAGGCGTATATACGGCTCGCGACAGGGGGTGTAAATACATCATAGATGATCACATGGGTAAGGGCATCTTCATTAGCATTCAGCACGTCGGCATCGGCCGGCACGCTGCCCTTTTGCTTGCACGAGGCCAGGCCTACGAGCAAAGCAGCTGCAACAATAAATTTGAGGTACTTCATCGCAATAGGTTATTTAATTGGTAAATCGCGGGTATGGCCAAAAATATCAGTAACAGTTACTGACGTCATTAAGCCATCAATATTAATATATCTACCCGATTGTGACAAAAACGAATCGCCATAATAAAACTCTTGTTTAGCGATCTTTCCATTCTTATATTTTATCAGCGCGTAAGCATCATCCGCCTTAATTTTGACCAAATGTGCAGGCTTATTCAAAGAAAATATCTTCATTACATCTCTGTTCTGGCTGGCTGCAAGCAGGTAATCGCCTTTAGCACCAAGTACTTTAACCAAAGCCTTGCCGTTGCCAGGTATATAAATACCACTCTGCATAATACTCAATGGCGCAAATCCACCATTACCATCCCCTTTCAGCATTAACCCATTCAAAGCATCATAACGGCCTGTGGTTACATCGGTACCGTAATCATTGCCATTAATAACTACATCCAGGTTACCATCGCCATCAAAATCATCAACCACCATACCACATAACTGCGATATTTGCGCCTGTGTAGGTAAGGCGATCATCTTAAACTTGCCGTTTCCATCATTGTGAAGGTAAACTGATGCCAGGGTATTAGCTTTAAGCCGCAATGCCCCTTTCCGCATATCAGGAGGCAGCATTTCGTCCATGGTAGCCGTAGCAAACGATTTGTAGTTCTGATATTTGGTGCGCATCACCAGCATCTGCTTGACGATATCGTCGCGGGTATTTACCGGAAACTCTTTCAACTGACCATCCTGATCTTTCAAAAACACCGAAGGGAAGGCATCATAACTTCCGTTATTATCAAAATCTTTCCCCGTAATAAATACCGGGTATTGTTCGCTGGCTTTATAGAAAGTATTTAAACCGGTATTACCCACGATATAATCAATGCGGCCATTATGCTCAAAGTCGCCCGCAACTATGGTATTCCACCAACCCGATTTTCCATCAATGCCAGTTGATGCAGTTACATTTTTAAATACCCCATGATCATTTTTAAGGAAGGTAACCGGCATCCACTCCCCGGCTAAAACCAGGTCGGGCCAGCCATCTCCGTCAAAATCGGTATATAAAGCATCGCACACCAGTCCGATCTTATTCAGGTCCTTAGCTACTGTTGTAGTAACATCGGTAAACTTCACATGTCCGTCCTTACTATCATTTCGGAAAATAAAACTGGAAACTGGTTTTGGATAACCCGAAGGCTCTACCCTGCCCGAAACAAACAGATCCAGTTTACCGTCTTTATTATAATCAATTGCCCGCACGCATAGTTTGCTGGTGAAGTTTTTGGGCAGCGCGTCTTTTGCTTCCGTAAAATTTCCATGCCCATCATTGATGTAAAACCTATCCTGATAATAAGGCGAATTAGGGTCATTTTCATAACCGCCACTAGCCACATACAGGTCGAGTATACCATCACCATTAGCATCAAACAGAATCAGCCCCTCATCTTTGAAATTTTCATTAAAGTTTACCTGTGGCAATAAGTTACGCTGTATGAATTTGCCATCCTTCTGCTGCAGGAAAATCTGAGATGGATGCTTGGATGCTCCACCAACAATAATATCATCGAGGCCATTTCCATCAATATCTCCAACAGCTAAACCCGGCGAATACTCCGACAATTTATGTGGCAATAACTTTTGGATATTGAAATCAACAAAGTCTACATCCTCATTTTTGTAGGTAACACCCAACATGCGGGTTACTTCGGCAAATAATGCCTTCTTGTCAATCTCCGGCTGATTAAAGTCGTAAGTCTGACCAGCATTGCTGATATCTACGGTCAATAACTGGTCGGCCTTTACATTTTTCAGCGTTTGCTTTTTCCAGTTTTGCCAGCGAATCACTACGGAATCAATGGTAGTGATTTTACCTATGCCAAAATGGGCAATATTTTGTATAGTAGAAAGGTAACCCCTGTAGGGCGTATTTTCATAAACCTGGTGTTTGCCATGGTCATAATAAATATCGGCCCAGGCGCCAATTCCATCCCGGTTATTGGGTGCTCCCTTAAACTTGATATGAAGGTAGTGCGTATTATCAGGTTCCGTTTCGCGGGAAGTATTTTTATAGATCAAAGCCTCATCATCAATATTATTGATGATCACATCCATATCGCCGTCGTTGTCCAGATCAGCATATACCGCGCCGTTGGAGAAAGTCGGTGTGTTGAAACCCCAATTCTCGGTCACATCTTCAAATTGTAAAGCACCAGTATTTCTGAAAGCGAAATTAGGGATCTTCACCATAGGTATCTGATCAAGCACCTGCTTTTTGCTGGCTATGAAATAGGATTGCGCCCTAAAGTTCATAAAATCGTGGTCCGTTACATCCCTTGGATAACCATTGGTGATGATCAGATCACGGTAACCATCATTATCAAAATCAGTAAGCATAGGTCCCCAGCTCCAATCCGTTTGAGAAACACCTGCCATGAATGATATTTCGCTAAAGGCAGGCGAACCAATGGAGTCGTTTTGACCAACCCGGGGGCCCTGGTTCAACTGCAAAACATTACGCGAATATTGGTACTGATAGTTAAACCGGTCCATGTTTTGAAACGCCTGGTAATTATTAGGGCTCATAAACATTTTCTTCCGGTAATTGTCTGGCGGATTCATATCCAACTCCAAAACATCAGCAAGGCCATCATTATTGATATCTTCAATATCCTGCCCCATCGAACTCAGCGATGTATGTTTAAAATATTCTCTCGACCGATCGGTAAAGGTTCCGTCGTGATTATTGATGTAAAGGATATTGTTCGGCAAAAAGTCATTGGTAACATAAATATCTTTCCACCCGTCGCGGTTAATATCAACTGTACTCACCGCGTGCCCATAACCTTCAATTAATATACCGGCTTGCTTTGAAACATCGTGAAAAACAGGGTGTTTCAAAACAGGATCCCAGTCATTGCGATACAAACGCCCGGTACTGTGAGCAGAGCCATCTTTAACAATAGGTTTAAACAAACTTACATTATCATTCTGATCAGCTTCATTAACGGTAAGGTACATATCAAGGTCGCCATCATTGTCGTAATCAAAAAAGGAAGCCATGGTTGAATGGACATTGATATCCAAACCATATTCTTTGGCCATTTCTTTAAAATGGGGCACACCATTTTTATCCGGACCCTGATTGATATAGAGAAGGTTTCTGCGCTTTTTAGCATCGCCTAATAAGGTATTACATACGTAAATATCAGGCCAGCCATCATTATTGATATCAACTACAGCAACACCACGACCCCAACCTCCTTCGCCGCCAACTCCGGCAACCTGAGTTACGTCGTCAAATTGCATGTCGCCTTTGTTGATATATAAGCGGTTAGGAACCGCATTGCCTACAAAATAAATATCTTGCAAACCATCGCCGTTAAAATCACCGACGCCTATACCACCACCATTGTAAATATTTAATTTATCGAGAGGATTAATGGTATCATTCTCAACAATCAGATTATTGAAAGTAACACCAGAATGAGCGGAAGACACCTGCTCAAACCGGGTTTTTTTCTTGCAGGAAAAAACTAAAAGCACCAATAGAAAGCAAAAGATGCGGCAGACTATTCTCATTAAACGTGTAAAATTGGTCAGCTAATTTAAACAAAAAGGGGAAGAGATAAAAATCTCTTCCCCTTTATTATTATCCAAAAACTAGCATCATGGATAGTTAGGATTTTGTTTCAAAGCACCATGCTCAGCACTGATCTGCGGAGTAGGGATAGGATAAACTTCGTTCCTGCCTTGAGTAAAGGTAGCACCCTGCAATACAGTATTTGCAAAGAATGCAGGAGGATAAGAAGTATTCTGGTGGATGTAAGCGTTAAGCGTAGCAGCCATATAACCACTAGCAGCAGGACCGCCAAACAAACCATCATAACGCTGTAAGTCAAAGAAACGATGACCTTCCATTGCTAATTCTAATCTTCTTTCCATCCAAACTGCATTACGTGCGTAAGCAGCGCCATTTGCTACGAAACCAGTACCTGGAGCTGCGCCATACAAACCAATATTGTAGTTAGCAGCAGGTAAAGTATTGTCAACAATTGGTTTTGCAGCATCAGGCTGACCGCCAGTTAAACCGTAACCGGTTAAACGACCATAAACCCAACCAGAAGTAGCCTGCATACGACCACGAACCTGATTAACCAGGTTTTCAGCAGCCTGCAGGTTACCACCTTCAACGTTAGCTTCAGCAGCCCACAATAACACGTCAGAGAAACGGATCATGTTAAAGTTGATAGCAGATGCCTGGCCAGGAGCCCAACCACCGTAGCTTTGGCTTTGAGTAGCAGCTTCGCTTTGACGGTAAACGTTTTTCATGTTGATGTACGGACCAGCATCACCCTGAGCACGTGCCCAGCTTGAACCAGCTTCGATACCATAATCAAGGAAAGGAATACCACGACGACCAGCTGTCCAATCTAAACGAGGGTCAACAGGAGTAACTGTGTCAGGGAAATAAGTAGCATCAGTTGAAGCTACACCCTGGTCAGATTTCAAAGGAGTACTGTCAAATGAACCATCCAACAAAGGAAGACCGTTTGCGTCAACTTTGAATGCGTTAACCATAGTGAAAGATGGCTGATAGAAACCGCAGCAGCCAGTAGGACCAGCAGCAGGGAAGTTCAGCACGTCACCAGGGTTACCGTTGTTACCACCTGAACCATCATTAACAGCCATTTGAATAGCAAACACAGCTTCAGCGCTATTTTTGATAGCAGCATCAAAGTTGTTGTTGAAGTTAGGGTTCAGAGCGTATTTAGCACCAGCAGAAGTAACACCGTTAGCGATCAGATCATTTAATGCAGTTAATGCAGCAGCATATTTGTGCTCAAACATCAGCGTTTTAGCTAAGAAAGCTTCAGCAGCATATTTGTTTGCACGACCTAACTGAGCCTGAGTGCTTGGTAAAGCAGCTTCAGCTGCAGTAAAGTCAGCTTCGATCTTATCGAAAATCGGACCTGGGTTACCTACGTTGTAGTTACCAGCAGAATAAGTAACAGATTCGTCTACATAAGGTACGTTGCGGAAGATCTTGGAAAGTTCCAATTCAAAAACGCCACGTACAAATTTAGCTTCACCGGTTACTTCAGCAGCATAATCCGCAGTAATAGAGCCATCATGAACAAGCGGTATTTCACGCAATACGTCATTGGCACGTTGAATACCAGCATAACATACTGTCCA
The DNA here is from genome assembly GCA_903887275.1 of uncultured Mucilaginibacter sp. Classification (GTDB taxonomy): domain Bacteria; phylum Bacteroidota; class Bacteroidia; order Sphingobacteriales; family Sphingobacteriaceae; genus Mucilaginibacter. The sequence goes on along the minus strand of CAISPD010000136.1, from coordinate 2,919 downwards.
CTTTTGGTTAACATAGCTATTGGACCCGTCGAGGCTGTGATTCATGATTGAAGCAGCATCTGGCTGGTCAGTAGCGTTTGAGCCTTTGTTGGCATCATCAGATGCGATACCACCAAAGTGCCAGTTACTTGGAGAAGCACCCCAGGTACCTCCAACTGTAATGTTCGAATTCATTTCGAGCGCGGCATAGGCACCAATGAGCAGTCCGTCTACACCTGCTTTAGTTGCAAGTACAGCTGGGTTCAAAGAACCCGTTACGGGCTGGTTCAGAAATTTCTTACACGAATAGGAAAGCGTAAGAAAAATCAGCGCGGCCGGCATAATAAATTTAAAAACTGATTTTTTCATAATTTTAAAATTTTAAAATTCCGTATTTTATATCTCTTCTTTAGAAACCTAAGTTAAGACCAAATATCCATTGCCTTTGGTTGTTTGGATAGTTACCCAAGTCAACACCGAACGCATTTGATGAACCGCCACCTGGAGGAAGCTCTGGGTCAAGACCTGCGTATTTAGTAACAGTGAACGGATTGGTTGCCTGTACATACAGACGCAATTTAGAAACTCCAATTGTTTTTAACAACTGAGGATCAAAATTGTAACCCAATTGAAGCACACGTACTTTCAGGTATGAAGCTGGCGATACGTAGAATGAACTGGTTTGGCTGGTACCGGTAGTGGTGTTATCACTTTCGATAGGCAGAATTGGATTAGTTACACCTGGTGCACCGTATGATTTGGTTAACGCATCAACAGATTTTGCACCGTTGAATGAGCTATAGAAATCAGTCCAGTATAAGGTGTAGTTGTAAACCTGGTTACCATAAGAACCATACAATACAGCAGCTACATCCCAACGTTTGTAAGAAGCACTCAGGTTGATACCATAAGTAAAGTCAGGATTTGGATTGCCGATGAAAGTACGGTCAGCGTCAGTAACCTGACCATCATGGTTAACGTCAGCATATTTGAATGAACCTGCAACTGCACCTGCATATTTAGGTACGTTAGCATTAGCTATATCAGCAGCGCTGTAGAAACCATCAACTTTGTAACCGTAGAATTCGCCGATTGAATGACCAACTTGTTCACGAACGATAGGGTTAACACGGCTGCCTACATCATCAAAATAGTTACCAGGGATCTTAGTGATCAAGTTGGTGTATTTGGTGAAGTTAAGACCTGCATTGTAACGGAAGTCGCTACCAGCAGCACCATGGTAAGTGATAGCAATATCAAAACCTTTGTTTTGAACGTCGCCGATATTAACCACTGGTGGATTAGATGCCGGACCACCAAGAGTTCCTGGCAAGCTTGCACCGAACAACAGACCGCTGATTGATTTTTTGTAGATATCAAATACAACTTCCCAATGGTTAAACAACGAAGCGTCGAAACCAAAGTTTACAGTTTTATCTTTTTCCCAGCTTGTATGGGTGTTACCATCAAATGCAGCATAGAAACCTTGTGAAATGTTTCCGTTACCGTTGATTGCATAATAACCATTACCGAAAGAAGAACCGAAATAGTTGTAAGCGTTAGCACCCGGTACGTTAGAGTTGTTACCAGCGATACCGTAGCTAGCACGGATCTTTAAGTCATTGATCCAGTTAACTGATTTCAGGAAGTCTTCCTGAGAAATTCTCCATGCCAAAGACACAGATGGGAAAGTACCCCACTGGTTGCCTGGATAGAAAGCAGAGAAACCGTCGCGACGTACGGTAGCACGTAAGATGTAACGGTCGTTATAAGTATAGTCTAAGCTACCAAAGAAAGACTGGGTTCCAGTTGGCTGGTAAGCATAGCTATAGTTAGTAATGTTTTTAGTAGCATTGCTCAAGTCAGCATAAGCTGGAGAAACAGAGAACAAATCAGTACCGTTACCACCAACCTGGCGACCACCGGTTTTTCTTTGTTCGAAACCTGCTAACACCTGAATGTTATGCTTGCCAAAAGCCTGGCTGTATTTAATAGTATTGGTCCAGTTATAAGAGCTGCTGTAATCAGCACCTTCGTAAACTGAATTTGAACCAGTATGTGCTTCATAATCCTGATATTGATTTAAGCCGATACCATAATAGTAGTTGTTGGTAATAACACCACCCATGCTGATACGAGCAGTAAAGTGTTTCAGGAAGTCAACTTCACCGAATACGTTACCACTGATGTTCCATGTCTTACTGTAGTTATTGATATAAGACGCTGTTTGAGCTACAGGGTTAGATGCGTTACCAAGAGGCTCACCACCCGGACCATCGTAACCACCACCATAATGGATACCAGAGATATCATATACAGGGATCTGAGGAAACTCACGATAAGTTTCAGAGATAGGGTCACCTTCGTTCTGGTTCGAGATACCACCTTTACCGTTAGGAGTTTGCAGGTAGTTAAAGAAACCACTTTCGCCTACGCGGATGTTATGAGCAATATTGAAAGTAGTGTTGATACGAGCTTCGTAACGTTTCAGGTAAGTGTTCAGCATGGTACCATTCTGATCAAGATAACCTAAAGAGAAGTAGTAGCTATTCTTATCACTTGCACCGCTGGCAGTAACCGTATGGTATTGCTCAGGAGCTGATTTGAATAATTCATGGAACCAATCTGTACCAGCCTGGTTGAATTTCTGGATAAGGAAGTCATTTGCAGGGTTGTTTGCATCAAAGTTGTAGCTGGCAAGCAAATTACCAACTGCAGGAGCACCAGCTCCACCAGCAACACCAGCAACACCACCCGGACCCTGATAACCATAAGTTGGAACAGTGCCAGGACCACCTGGGTAAATTTTAGCTTCTGCAGTAGCATCACCAACAAGGTAAGCTAACTGTGATTGCTGAGCAGGAGTACCGATATTGAATACGTTGCCGCCTTTTGGTAACTGAGTACCATAATAAGCATCATAAGTCAAAGTCGACTGTC
>CAISPD010000135.1 GCA_903887275.1 uncultured Mucilaginibacter sp. | reverse complement strand
TTCCTGAATAGTTTTTAATTGAACAAGGCTATAAGGGCCCCCCGTTTCTGATGAGCCCGCTCTATTGGCCGGAACCTGAAAAACATATTCAAAAAAAGCTATCCCCCAACTGATGAGAATGATTGCAAAAAGTCCCAGATTTTTACTCCATTCAAATTCTTTGAACTTCAGGTGTCCATACCAGGCAAAAGTCATGAAGGTATTAGAAATGATCAGAAAGAGAATAGTTTTAAAACCGCGCATTAGTCAGATATTTTATGATAATAATGTGCTTGTAAAGAAATTGTTTTTAATGTTGCCTATTCCAGTCGTTTTTTTGCCAGCTCTTTCTGATAGATCATATTCAGTGCAGGCTTAGGGTTGATCAGCAGGAAAATGGCGGTGCCCTTTTCGCGTGCGTAGGGCGATTTTATTTCGTCGAGTTTAATAAACCTTTCAACATAAGGAGCCAACCGGCCGGTTACGTTGCCTCCACCATCATCATCTACATAAATTATATAATGCGCATTCAGACTGTCTGGCGCCCATAGCGTAAAACTGCTGTTCAAACTGGCAACTTCTGGCAAGCCATAGGCTTTTCCATAGTGGTATACTGCGCCGGCATCGCCATAGTTATCGGCAAAAATCTGGGCGTGTTTTTGTTGTTCGGGTGTTAAGCTTTTATATGCCCGGGCAACTTTTTCACCCAATTCATCCCATCCAAACATATCTGCATAGTCCTGTGAAAGCGGATGTTGTTTCTGATCTTCCCAGGTAGGCGCAAGGTGAACGAATTTGAACGCTGCAATTGTTTGATCTATTGGTAGAAATGGCAATGCCAGCGGTAATAAAACCAGATTGGGAAGCGTGAGAACGGCTAAAACCAGTACCCGCATGGCTTTGTTTTTTAGCCATTGTTCAAAAAAGTATCCTCCGGCAGCAAAAAGCATAGGATATGCGCCAAAGATGTAGTAGTCTTTCCCGTTCATTTCGAGCAGGAAGATAAAAACCAGGAGAAAGGTGAAAGCGATAAACCGGTATTTGTTCTGCCCGGGCGAGAATAATAAAAACAGCAATCCTCCTAGCCATGTAAATAATGCAATACCGTTGATAAGTAGCTGTTGCTTAATGAAATCAGATGGTTTAATATAATTCAATTGTTGTTCGCGCAGATTTTTCATATGCGTAAACAAAGGCAGATGATGCCGGAATTGCCAAAATATATTCGGCAGGAATATTACGATGGAGATCAATGCAGCAATTGCAACAGGTTTGCTCCACAATATCCTGCGCTGCCTGGTAAGCAATAGCGATAAAATCATTGCTATCGCAAAAAAGGCCATGGTGTATTTGGTCAGTAGTCCAATACCAATCACGACACCAAGCAGGTACATGTGTTTTGGTTGCGAAGTATTCAGGTATTTGATAACCAGGTATGCGGTAATTACCCACCATAGCTGGTCGAATACTACGGGTTGGAAAAGATAGTCGCTTGCGGCAAAGGCCGGTGACAAGATCAGCGTAAGGCAGGCTAATGCAACAGCAAACTTTTTGCCGCCTATTGCTTCCACCGTTTTGCCGGTAAACCAAATGATCAGACCTCCGGCCAGTGTGCTAAATATTCGCGTTGCAAAAATTGATTCGCCGAAGATAGTTGTAGATATTCTGGCCAGCAGGGCAATAAAAGGAGGCACTTCCTTAAAACCCCAATCGAGGTGATCACCAAGCGCCAAATGTAACAACTCGTCGCGTTGAAACCCGAAATGGGACATCGCCAAAAGGTTGAGTCCCACTTTTAACAGGACAAATAATAGAATAAACCTGTTTAAGTTTTTACCGCTATCTGTTATCATGCTCAATTCGGATGCTTTTTATAAAGATAGAGTTTTTGGCTAAAAGCTTGCATGAGGAAAGGTGAGTTGGTAAAGGTGAAAGGTAACAGGTGAATGGCTTTTAGCTGGTCCGCTGCTTTTTGTTTTAAAATCACAGATTTAGGGTGATTTTTTGATTTCACGGATTGGCATAGTTCGAAATTGGGACCTATTCAGGTTTTTAATTTCCCCCAATGTCTAATGCCCAATGCCCAATCTTCAAATCATCAAATTAGTATATTATCAAATCCGCCTGATATCCGCACCAAGTGCCCGCAGCCGTTCGTCGATATGCTGGTAGCCGCGTTCAATTTGCTCTATGTTATAAATGGTTGATTTTCCCTGAGCAGAAAGCGCAGCAATCAGCAAGGCTACGCCTGCGCGTATGTCGGGTGAGGTCATGGATATACCCCTTAATTGTACTTGTTTGTCAAGGCCGATAACTGTTGCACGGTGCGGGTCACATAAGATGATCTGGGCGCCCATATCAAGTAGTTTATCTACAAAGAAAAGACGGCTTTCAAACATTTTTTGGTGGATCAATACCGAGCCTTTTGCCTGTATAGCTACTACTAGCACAATGCTGATGAGGTCGGGAGTGAAACCTGGCCAGGGAGCATCGGCGATGGTCATAATGGCACCATCAATAAAAGTTTCAATTTCGTAATGCTGCTGTGCAGGTATAAATAAGTCGTCGCCACGGCGTTCAATCGTAATGCCCAGTTTACGGAATACATCAGGTATCATACCCAATTCCTCGTAATGCACATCTTTGATCGTAATCTCGGAGCCTGTCATCGCTGCAAGGCCAATAAATGAGCCTATCTCGATCATATCTGGTAACATACGATGTTCCGTGCCTTTTAATTCGGTAACTCCTTCAATGGTGAGCAGATTTGATCCTATCCCGCTAATTTTAGCACCCATGCGGTTAAGCATTTTGCAGAGTTGCTGCAGGTAGGGTTCGCAGGCAGCATTATAAATAGTGGTTATACCTTTAGCAAGCACCGCTGCCATAACAATGTTGGCAGTGCCGGTAACAGAAGCTTCATCCAGCAGGATATAGGTGCCTTCCAGGTTAGATGCGTCAACGTTAAAAAAGCCGGTCTCGGCATCATAATTAAATTTTGCACCCAATTTTTCAAACCCAAGGAAGTGGGTATCCAACCGGCGCCGCCCGATCTTATCGCCTCCGGGTTTGGGAATTGCTGCTTTACCAAATCGTGCCAGCAGAGGGCCAACAATCATTACTGAACCCCGTAAGCTTCCGCCCTTATTGCGAAAGGCATCGGAATGGAAAAAATCAAGGTCGATATGCCTGGCTTCAAAACTATAGGTATCGGGGCCTAAACGTTCTACAGTAACGCCCATGTCACCAAGCAATTCTATCAGTTTATTGACATCCTTAATGTCGGGGATGTTACTGATCGTTACCTTTTCGGGTGTTAGCAATACTGCCGAAAGTATCTGTAAAGCTTCGTTTTTAGCTCCCTGCGGAATTATTTCGCCTTTTAATGGCTTGCCGCCTATAATTTCAAATGCGTTATTCATAAATAGTTTGGTCAATGGTCAGCCTACCAAAGTTGCAAGCCAAAGTTCTGATTTTTTTGTCACTATGATTTATCGGAAAACTAAAATCAATATTTTCTTGAACCGCCGCCACTATTCCGGTTACGGTTGCTTTGATTATTATTGTTTCGGGGGTTATTTTGGTTTTTATTCCGATTGTTTTGGTTGTTCTGATTTTTACCGCGGTTATTCTGAGCATTCGGATTGCTTGAACGGAATTCAACCTTGTTCAGATTTACGTTTTCCTCCAGCTTAAGTTCTCCCTGCGACAATTCGCGTAAATCGGCTAAAATGCTTTCGTCGGCTACTGAATCCTTGTTCCATTGCACATAGGCCATTTTCATAAAATT
>CAISPD010000134.1 GCA_903887275.1 uncultured Mucilaginibacter sp. | reverse complement strand
CTTCACCGGTTTTGGCAATTTGTTTATCGAGCCATACTAAATCAACACCCGAATTAATCACCTGATTAAATGAGCCTCTTCTCGTCTGTGCAAATGAGGCAGGCAGGCCTTTTAAATCGGCATAATCAAAATCATCTTTCCCCACCATCCAGGCGCGCAGCGCATCATCGTTAATAGCCTCCTTATTTAAAAAAACATACTTGTGGTTTTTATCAAACACGGCAATATCAACAGGAATATTATGCAGAATATTTTCGTAGAATAGTTTCAATCTTTGAATTTCTACTTGAGCCTGTTTAACAGTCGTAATATCAACTGCATAGGCTATAATAAATTTTTGCCCCTCGTATTCATAGATACTCATTAGGCTATCCATGTATTGAAAGGTTCCGTTTGCCAGTTTTTTCTGCTCTATGTTTCTGTGAAACGACCCATTTTCTCGCAGCAACTGAAAATGCTTTTCCCTTTCATCTGCCAGTTCGGTGGATATACCACGGTAATTGCAATAATCGTAATTATCCTTACCTATCAGCCATTGGCGTAGTTTAGCATCCTTTACGGTTTGCGGGTTAATGAATACATATTTGCCGTTAATATCAAACACCGCAACATTACCCGGAATATTGTTCAGAATATTTTCGTAAAAATTCTTCTGCTCCCTTAGCCTTGTTTCGGCCTCATACTCTTTAGTAATATCGTGGCGTATAGAAACATACTCGTAGTTATTATCTTCGGCAGGAATGGGCACAATAGTAGAATCTACCCAATACGTATTCCCGTTTTTCGCTTTGTTTTTAATAATGCCTTTCCAGGTTTTGCCGCTGCTTATGGTTTTCCATAAGTCTTTAAAAAACTGCTTATCGTGGTAGGCGGAGTTAACTATGGCATGCGTCCGGTTCAGCAACTCATCGGAGGTATAGCCCGATATGTTGCTGAAGTTTTCGTTTACATAAGTTATAATGCCTTTATGGTCGGTTACCGATACAATGGCCGATACATCTACAGCATCTTTAAATAGCTTAAGCAGCCTTTTAGAGTTTTCGCCAGCTTTCCTTAAACGGTTTATTTCTGTTACATCTGTAAAGTGCGTATCAACCTTGTATAGCTGGTCGTTTTTAAATGTTACACTAATCCGGCCATCAAGCTGCACCTCTTTACCGCTTTTGCTGATGAGCGAATAGGCAATAGGTATTTCGTTTTCGGTATGCTGCAGCGAGCCAAAAAATGTAGTGCAGTGGTCAATGTAGGCGGGATGTATGTATTTAAAAATGGAGGTTAGCATGACCTCATCCAGGGTGTACTCCATTTTGCTTAACCAGGTGCGGTTGGCAAAAAGTATATTACCCATACCGTCAAGCGAGGTAATTAAATCAGTTGTGCGTTCCAGTAGCGACCGGTAAAGCGCATTGCTTTTTTCCAGTTCAACAGCCTGTTGCAGGGCACGTGCATCAACAGTTATTTCGTTCTTGTTTTTGGGCTCCTTAAGTGCGGCACGGCTGTTTTTCATGCGTTGAAATATAGATTGGAAAGGCTTTTTTAAATGCATTATACAAGTCCAGGTTTTCATTACTAGTCTCATCACTACCTAAAGGAGCATATTCAATAACAAAAGGCCAAAGTAATGCTTTAATG
>CAISPD010000133.1 GCA_903887275.1 uncultured Mucilaginibacter sp. | reverse complement strand
TTATTTTTATTTAGATAATTTGCAATAATAAAGTTTTTACCTGTTCCTGTTGGTAATTGTATGCATAGATTTTTATCAGTTGATTTTAGTTGTTGCGGTAATGAAATATTTGAAGCAAGGGTGGTAAACGAAATAATGGTTATTGAACTGATGGGCATTAAAATGGCGGCCATAATGGGACTCATAGTTCCCTGCACAGCTAAGAAGACGCCCAATGAATTGTACAGTAGAGAAATAATAAAACTTGCTTTAACAATGTTTACACCGCGTTTAGCATAAGCTATTACTGAATCAATATTCGAAAAGCGACTGGCTTCAATAATAATATCGCAGGCAGGTGAAAAATTATTTACATCATCACTAATAGCCATGCCCACATCGGCCTGCTTCAAGGCTCCGGCATCGTTCAGCCCATCACCTACCATCATTACCGTTTCAGACTTTGACTGAAGCTGTTTTACAAATTCCAGCTTATCGGCAGGTTGCTGATAGAATATAAGCCGACTTTCGTCTACATATTCCTTGAGGAAGTCCTTTTCAGTGTCGTTGTCGCCGCTAACCACGTAAAGTTTCGCCTTAGCCTTAAGTGCAGATATAAGTGCTCCCAGTCCGACCCGATATTCATTTTTAATGATGAAATGGCCTTTTACTTTTCCGTTAATACCGATATAAACTCTTGATGCATTTCTAAAGCCCGAAGTGTTTCCATTAACCGTTACCTTTCCTTCAAACAGATATTTCTCAGAACCAATACGAACGCAGTTTTCATCTACCCAACCCTCAATGCCGCTGCCCTCAATTTCTTTAAAATCATTGGTGGCTATTGCCTTATACGCTTTAACATAATCACTTATTTTTTTACTTAATGGATGCGAGGAATGATATACCAGCGATTTAACCAATTGGAGTTCATATTCACTTAAAGGTTCACCCTCGTAATCCAGGTCCGATTTGCGAGTGTTTGTTAAAGTGCCTGTCTTATCAAATACAATAGAGTCAACCTTGGCCATTTTTTCAATGACTGCCGCATTTTTTAAATACACCTTATGCCTGCCCAATATGCGTATCATATTACCGAACGTGAATGGAGAAGAAAGAGCCAAAGCGCAGGGACATGTTATGATTAATACTGACGTAAAGGCATTCATGGCCTTATCAAAATCAATACGGAACCAATATGCGGCGGAGCCAATGGCAATGAGCATAACCAAAGGCGTAAACCATTTACTTACTTTGGTTGCCATGGTGGATATGTTGCGCGACTGATTTTTATCAAACGCAGTATCATTCCAAAGGCTGGTTAAATAGGATTGTGAAACTTCTTTTACTGTTTCCAACTCCACCGAGTTTCCCGCATTTTTACCGCCTGCATAAACCAATTCGCCCGATTTTTTAAATACCGGTGTTGATTCGCCGGTAACAAAGCTGTAATCAATATTAGAAGAGGGGCTGATCATGATTGAGTCGGCCGGAATTAATTCCTGGTTGCGCACCAAAATCCGCGTCCGTGGCCGCAGTTTTGCCAAGGGAGTTGAAACCTCGCCATCTTTACCTACTACCGTAACTGCAACGGGGAAATAAGATTTATAGTCCCGTTCGAATGAAAGGGTATCGTATGTTTTATTCTGAAAGAAACGCCCTATTAACATCAGCAATATCAAACTGGCAAGCGTATCGAAATATCCTGAGCCGGCATGAGAAAAAACCTCATAGCTACTTCTTACAAACATGGCTATAATGCCCAAGGCAATTGGCGTATCCATATTTAAGGTGCCGCGACGCGTGGCATTCCATGCAGATATAAAAAACTCCTGCGCACAATAAAAAATGAGCGGCAGGCTGATTACAAAATTGAGGTAATTGAAAAACCGGCGGAGCGGAGATTCTGCACTTAAACCAATACCCAGGTATTCGGGAAAAGTTAAGAGCATAATATTACCAAAGGCAAAAAACGCAATGCCGATTTTGATATAGTAAGACCTTAAGTAATTCTTTCGGTCGTGATTTTCAAGGTCGTTTAAGTTTATTTCGGGCTCATATCCTATAGCGCACAGCAGTTCTACTACCTGCCTTAAGCTTATGGTCTTAGGATTGAATGCAATTTTTACAGAGTGACTGTTGAAATGAACTGTAGAGCGCTTTATACCGGTATTTAACTTGTATACATTCTCCAAAAGGTAAATACACGAACTGCAGTGTATTTTAGGAATATTAAAAGTTACAGTAGAAAGTTCGTCTTCACTAAAATTGATGAGTTTGCTTTTAACCTGCTCATCATCCAGGTACGCAAAACGCTTTGAAGCAACTGAATCTTTAAGAGATACACCCGGTTTATCATTTAATGCATAGTAATCGCAAAGGTTGTTTTCATTTAAAATTTCGAATACTGTTTTGCAGCCTTCGCAGCAAAACTTCTTTTGCTGAAAAACAATGCTACCATTACAGTTTTCGCCGCAATGGTAGCAGGTTGTAAGCGCCTCTTCTTGTGTCCTTTTCATTTATGGTGAGAGTTTTCAGTTTCAGCATTAAATGCTATGAAGAAGGCCGGGCCGAAGAGGTTTATCTTTAGT
>CAISPD010000132.1 GCA_903887275.1 uncultured Mucilaginibacter sp. | reverse complement strand
GCCTGGCCCTTGTTTCTATTGGCTTAGGCTGGGTAAATTTCGCCTATAATCTCATAACCTTTTCTGCTGGGTTAATGGCGGTTACATTACTGGTTTTAGGCAGTGGTTTGTATATCAAAGGGTTTAAACCTGCCAAATATTTTATGATAGGCTGGGGATTATTTTTTATTACGATGCTGGTGTCTATAGCCCGAAACCGAGGCCTCATCGTTCATACAGACTTTACGCAAAATATTATCATTTATAGTTCTGTACTTCAACTGATCTTGTTTTCTGTTTCACTGGCAGAAAAAATCAACTTCTATCGCCGGCAGAGCGTCGAAACCCAGCTTTTATCGTTAACAATAGCACGCGAAAATGAACGTCTGATCACCGAGCAGAATTTATTGCTGGAAACTGAAGTTAATGCCCGCACGCAGCAATTGATTGAAACCAACGCCGATCTTTCAAAAACAATAGAGAACCTTAAATCAACTCAAATAAAATTGGTTGAAACAGAAAAGATGGCGTCGCTTGGGCAACTTACTGCCGGTATTGCTCACGAGATCAATAACCCCATCAACTTTGTTGGATCAAATGTTAAGCCGCTGCGTCTTGATTTCCTGGAACTATTTAACCTGATAGACAGGTATAGGGAAGCCGGGCTTGCGCCTGATAAAAAAGAGTTACTGGCAGCAGCTGATCAATACCGGAACCAAATAGATCTGGAGTTTTTAAAAACCGAGATCCTTTCCCTCCTCGACGGCATTGAAGAAGGTGCCAGCCGCACAACAGAAATTGTGCAAAGTCTGCGATCATTCAGTCGAACCGATGAATTGGTATTAAAACCTGCTGACGTTAACAAAGCGATATTAAATACACTGATTTTACTAAGGAGCACCATTCCTTACAATATTGAAATAAAACCGGTTTTAAACAAACTACCCTTACTCAATTGTTATCCCGGGAAAATAAACCAGGTGCTGATGAACCTCATCAATAACAGTATTCAGGCCATCAAATCAAAAAGCATGAATCAGCAGGAAAGCATCACCATAATAACTAATGATCAGCCCGAAAATATTACCATTGAAATAATCGATACTGGCATAGGAATCAGCTCAGATATTCGCAAACGTATTTTTGAACCTTTTTTTACCACTAAAAATGTGGGCGAAGGCACCGGTCTTGGTTTGTCTATTGTCTTCGGTATAATTGAAGACCATCAGGGGAGTATCGTTGTTAATTCCGAACCTGACAAGGGTTCGTCTTTTACAATAACACTGCCTAAAGATCTCAGGTGATCTTTCAGAAAAATTTATCCGGATTTGGAACCAGGTTCAGGAACGACTCGAAGTTTTCCTTGTATTGCGACTGATCAAGTTTATAATAGTAGGCACCCTTTTTTGAGGACTGTTTATCCTTCTCGGGCTGTTTAACCAAAAGACCAGTGGATAATAATTTACGACTAAAGTTACGGTCGTCAAACTGGGTTTGGAAAACACCTTCGTAAAGCGCCTGCAATTGAGGTATTGTAAATTTTTCGGGCAATAATTGGAATAATATAGGATGCAGGGCCGCTTTGTACATCAACTGCTTTTTGGCCAGCTTTACCATTTCGGTATGGTCAAATATCAGTTCGGGCAGATCATTTAATAAGAACCATTCTGCATGAAACTCATCATTGATCTGCTTTTCATACTGATGAATATCTATCAGGGCATAATAAGCAACTGAGAGTGTGCGTTCTACCGGGTCGCGGTTAGGTTTACCAAAAACGTGAAACTGATCCATATACACGTTTTTTAAACCGGTGCGATATTCAAGTACCCGATTGGCGGCATCTTCCGGCGATTCGGAAGGCTGGATAAAACCGCCCATCAAGCTCCATTTATTTTTTTCAGGCTCGATGGCCCTTTGTACAAGTAGTAACTTTAAATTCCAGCCGTCAAAACCAAAAATGATACAGTCTACAGCTACCAGGATACGTTTCTGGCCGGTATATCTTTGCATAGTTTAAAGGGGTATGTTCAGGTTAAAAAATCGACGGTAATATTAATGATACAATCTTTAATTCAGGCCATCAATTTAAAACATTTTTAAGAAAGGTTTTACAAATAAAGCTTTATGTTTTAGATTTACCATTAAACCAATAAAGCCATGACAGCCGAACAAAAAGCAAGCTATGAACGCGATGGCTATATCCTGATCAAAAATTTTTGCCCAAAGGCAGAAATAGATAAGTTATATAAAACCGCGCTCGAAGATGATGCCATGCGTAAAAACGCACTCGATCTGAATGATCTTTCAGGTAAAAAAACACGCCTTTCACTGTGGTTCACCCCGGGTAACGATGTGTTTGGATACCTGACCCGAAGCCAAAAAATGATCAATGGCGTAGCCGATCTTCTGGGTCACGAAACGCCGGTTTGCCATTTCCATTCAAAATTGATGCAAAAAGAGCCTAAAGTTGGCGGTGCCTGGGAATGGCATCAGGATTACGGTTACTGGTACAAAAATCAATTTATGTTTCCCGACCAGCTGATCAGTGTGATGGTGGCCCTCACCCCTGCCAATAAAGAAAACGGTTGTCTGCAAGTGATAAAAGGTTCACATAAACTGGGTAGGGTAAATCATGGTTTTTCAGGAGAACAGGTAGGTGCTGATAGCACGATGGTGAATAACGCACTACAAACAATGGAGCTGGTTTATTGTGAACTGGAGCCCGGCGACGCCCTATTCTTTCATAGCAACCTGCTGCACAGATCGGAAGCAAATCTTTCTGATTTCCCTCGCTGGTCTATCATTTCCTGTTATTCATTGCAATCAAACCTGGCCTACAACGAAACTTCCACATCATGGAAAACACCTGTTGATATTGTGCCGGATGAAGCCATTTTAACCTGGGAAGCGGATTCACTGTCAAACAATGATTTCCTCAAAAAAGAAAACGACCCCGCACTTAAGGAAACAGGCTGGGAAAAGCAGCTATAAATTTAGGTTATTTAAGTTTCGATACTGTGTGTCGTACAGGATAGTGATTTGTTAATCGTTGATTAGTAAATAACTACTACAACCAATACAACTATTACAACTTATACAACCAATACAATTAATACAACTAAAAATGAACATAGCCGTCCTTGGTTCGGGTTTTATCGCCCGCTTTTATGCAGACTCGCTGGCAGCACAACGCCGCAAAGACAAATTAGTAAGTGTTTATTCCCGCAGTATTGAACGGGCAGCAAAATTTGCAACCGATTACGGTTTACCCCACTACAGCGACAATATTGCCGAAGTAGTTGGGCGTGCTGATGTGGATGTTGTTGTTATTGCACTCTCCAACGAATTACATCTAAGCGCAGTTGAAGCCTGTGCAAAAGCCGGAAAACATGTATTATGCACCAAACCACTGGGGCGCACCGGTGCCGAAGCTAAAAAAATGCTGGAATTGGTAGAAAACGCCGGTATTATGGGGGGTTACCTGGAAGATCTTTGTTACACGCCAAAATTTTTAAAATCATTGGCCAGTGTAAAATCGGGTAGTATTGGTAGGGTACTCTGGGCAAAATCGCGCGAAACACACCCCGGCCCGCACAGCGATTGGTTCTGGAACCTGGAATTGTCTGGTGGCGGCGCCATCGTAGACCTGGGTTGCCATTGTATCGAGATATCAAGGAACTTTATTGGCAAAGATATTAAGCCTGTAGAAGTGATGTGCTGGGCTGCAACACAGGTACACCCCATTGCAGCCGAGGATCATGCAATAGGACTTGTTAAATATGCAAACGGTGTTATCGGGCAGTTTGAAGTAAGCTGGTGCTTCCGAGGTGGAATGGACCTTCGGGATGAGGTAATGGGTAGCGAAGGCACAATTTGGCTCAATAATTTCCTGCGTACAGGTTTTGATATGTTCAGCACCGGAAAAGGAAATAATTATGTGGCCGAAAAAGCCGAATCATCCAGTGGCTGGCTGTTCCCTGTTGGCGATGAGGTAAACGAATTAGGCTATAATCACATGTTTACCGACATGTTTGACGCCATCGAAGAAAAGCGCGAACCGCAGGAAAATTTCTATGATGGCTATGTGGTCAATTGCATCATCGATGCTGCATATCGCTCGGCCAAATCCCGCCAGTGGGAACCGGTGCAGATCGACGACTGGCGCGGTCGCACTGATGTTACCGAAGCCCATGAATTTGCATCCTTCGATGACGAATACTACCTGATAAAAGAGGAAATATTGCCAAATGGCGAGAAGAAATTGATCTTAAAACATAAGGTTTCGGGTGAGGTGGTTCGGAGGGATCTGTGAGTTGTTGAAACCCTGAAAAACTTACGAAGTCAGTGAAAAACTTACGAAGTTTTAAAAACTTCGTAAGTTTCATCGTAGCTAATCAACAAACCACTAACTCACCCTCTTTCCCTGCAACAACATACTGATAGCATTGTCAAGAGAACCTGCACGGGTAACTTCACCAGAGTTGATGAAGTAGATCTCATCGGCGTTTTGTATGGTATTGAGGCGATGCGCAATGATCACCCTTGTGGTTGTTTCCGGAAGCTTGTCGAGTATGGCACCTAATAATTGCTCTGTAACCGTATCAATGTTAGCCGTAGCTTCATCCAATATCAGTATTTCGGGATTACGCAGCACAGCCCTCATAAAGGCGATCAGTTGCTTTTGTCCCAAACTGATACTATCACTTGCCGAGAGCACTTTAGTTTCCAGGCCTTCATCAAATACTGCCAGCAGATCGTCCAGTTTGTTTTCTTTCAAAGCAAGCTCCAATTGTTCATTGGTATAGTTTAGGTATAGTTCATTACCATAAAGTATATTTTCCCTGACAGTACCTGTAAACAGGAAGGGATCCTGCAAAATAAAACCTATTTTCTTACTTCTTTCAGTAGCATCATAAGAACGAATATCCTGCCCATCCAACAAAATAGTTCCTTTAGTTGGATCATACAAACGTGCTATCAATGAAGCTGTTGTGGTTTTGCCGCCACCAGTTGGGCCAACTAATGCATAGGTCTTTCCCCTATCCATTTTAAAGTTGATATTATGCAGAATTTCATCGCCACCAGGATAAGCAAAACTCACGTCACGGAACTCCATTAAAGTATCAGATACTTCTTTTTGCTCAACTTCAACTTTTACCAGGTCGGTTTCAAGCGATAGTATATTGGCGATCCGGTCCCAACCAGCCATAGCTGTTTGAAAGTTTGCCCAAAGCGTTGCCAGCTGCCGTAATGGATTATAAAAACTGTTGGCGTAAGTGAGGTAAACTATCAGCGACCCTATGGTAAAATCGTCCGCAGCATTACTGCCAAAAGGATGGGTATTGAGCGATACCAGGTATATACCATAAGCAAGCACAATAAGCTGCGCAAAACCCGACATTAAACTATACACCGGCAGGTAAATATTATTGGCAATTCCTGCTTTAATGGCACTTTTATAGTTATCCAGGTTAGCTTCCTCAAAGCGTTTACGGAAATAATCACGGCGATTGAAGGCAATGATCACCTTGAAATTATTCAGGCTTTCCTGTATTTCGCCGCTCATCCCTCCTACACTTTTTAAATTTGCTGCATTCTTTTGCTTAACCCATGGCGACAGTACCTTGGTAAATAACCAGGCCAATAAGGCTGGAGCCAGCGTAGCCAACCCTAATTTAAAGTTGATCGCCAATAAGAAGATACTGGCCCCTGTCATTGTTGCCAAACCACCCACAAACTGCATCAACGACTGGCTGAAAAAAGTATTGATCTTGTCTGTATCGTTGTTTACTCTTGATATCAGATCGCCCGCTTTGTTCTGGTTGAAGAAAGCTACCGGCAGCAATTGCAATTTGTTGAATATCGCGTTGCGCAGCGTAAACAGCATTCTTTGCCCTACACCACCCATCAGGATGGTTTGCAGGTAACTTGCAAAGAGGCCGCAAATGTACATCGCCAATAATATTCCCGAATAAACCAATACACCATGGTAGTCGCCGGGTATCACATACTTATCGATAGCATGACCGATCAATAGCGGGCCGAAAAGGTTCACAGCCGAATTAACCAATATAGCCGAAAAAGCCAGCCATAGGTTCTTACGTTCATGGGCGATCAGTTCAAGTAATTTCTTTAAAGCACCGAGCGTAGACCGCTTTTCCTGCTGTGCCGAAAGTTTATTCAGATCATAATTCATAATTGCTGGTGCTTTGTTGTGAGTTATATATCTGTATGTATTCGGTACTCGTTTTCATCAGCTCATCATGTTTACCTGCTGAAATGATCTCGCCCTCCATTAAAAGAATGATCTGGTCATAATGTTCAACCGAAGCTATTTTTTGAGTTACTGATATAAGCGTTAAACCCGGGTAGTTTTGCTGCACATTCTCCAATATCTTCTTTTCGGTATTTCCGTCAACACGGGCAGTAAAATCATCCAGCAATAATACTTTAGGATCTACTGCCAATGCACGGGCCAGCATTATGCGTTGTTTTTGACCGCCTGATAAACTCGATCCCCGCTCGGAAACAACCGTATTCAATTTTTCAGGCAACGTATTTACAAAATCATATAATTCTGCTGTGCGCATTGCTTTTTCAAGCGACTCGTCAGTAACTGTATTGCTGAAGGCGATATTTTCCCGCAAACTCATGTTGAAAATAATACTGTCCTGGAAAACAAATCCAACCTGGCTGTGAAATGCCTCGCTTTTATATTCTTCGATCAGCCTGCCATCAAATTTAACTGTTCCGCTCTCAGGCTTGATCAAACCGGTAAGCAGATAAAGCAATTGCGTTTTACCAGCGGCAGTTGGCCCGATCACCGCGATCTTTGAACCAGCTTTAATGTGGAGCGAGACATCCTTTAATGCAGGCTTTTGACCGAAATAAACATTAACCTTTTCCAGATCAATATCCCCGCGGAGTGTGTCTGTATGCGTTCCGGTTTCTGAAGGATCTGGCGCAGTGAGTATCGCATTGATGCGTTCAAAAGAGGCTGTTGCCTGCGCAATAATATTACTCATGAATCCAATCACCAGAATGGGGAATATCAATTGGATCAGGTAACTGTTAAATGCGGCAAAATCGCCCAAAGACATCGTTCTTGCGATTACGAAATGTCCGCCCAAAGCCAGTATGGTTAGCGTCGCGACATTGGCAGTGAAAGTAATTACAGGTACCAATCCTGCAAACAGCCGGAGTATCTGCAAACCATATTCTTTGGCCTTTGTATTGGCTTGTAAAAATTTATTGAATTCGAGCTGTTGTGAGTTGATGACCCTGATCAATGCCGAACCCAGGATACTTTCATTAATTACCTTATTGAGCCAGTCGATCACCGCGCGGCTTTCTTTAAAAAGCACCCTCACCTTTTTCAATACCAGCGCAAATGTGATACCTATGATTGGGATAATAGCAATAACACAGAGTGCCAGTTTCCAGTTGATAGTGAGCAACATGACGCTGGCGCCGATTATGATAAAAATTGAAGAAACAATAGATACTAATGCCTGTGATACAAATAGCTTGATTGAATCGGCATCGGCGGTAAGATTAGTTAAGAGTTTGCCCGGGCTAACTTCGTCAATAAATGAATTGCTTTGGCGGGATATTTTATCCGAAAGTTTAGTCCGAAGATCACGGGCAACTTTTTCTGAAGCGTAGGTTTGGATGAGAGCCTGGATGTATGAAAAAACAAAAATAGCAACAACAGCCGATGAGAACTTGATGATGATAGGCATCAAATCGAAATTGAATTTCTGCTCCCGGTGTTGCACCAAACCTTTGATATAGTCATCAATACCATGCGAGATTATTTTAGGTAGCCAAAGGTTCCCGGTATTGCTTAACAGGGCAAACAATATCAGCAAGGCGATCAAGCCTTGGTAAGGAACAAGCAGGCTAAATATGCCAGGCTTTTTGCCTCTATTTTGACTAGTACTTTTCGTCATATTCGATTTTCTGTTTTTGTCAGCCCAACAAAAATAACATTGCATTTGTACGCCAATGCATAAAATAATTTATAATTTCAACGCCATACTAAAGCAGACGAACGAAGCGTAATAATATTTTGACCAATTACTTCATTCGGGAAATTTGCTGTTAAAACACTACAAATCATGCCTTCTAACTTTGACCCGACCGCAGAATATATATTAGAAGATGAACGGGTATTATTACGTCCGCTATTGGATTCGGACCTACAACACTTTTTGCCATATGCCCTAAATGAGCCAGATACCTGGGCCTATTCCGCCATCAGTCCGCATGGTGAGGCAGGCATGAATGCCTATGTTCAAACAGCGCTTAAAAATCGTGCAGCAGGAAATGAATACGCTTTTATCGTTTATGATAAACTGAGCGGCGAATACGCCGGCAGTACACGGTATTACGACATACAACCTGCTAACCAGGTGCTGCAATTAGGCTATACCTGGTATGGAAGCAAATTTCGGGGTACAGGATTGAATAAGCATTGCAAATTTCTGCTGCTGCAATTCGCCTTCGAAACACTTGAAATGTACAGGGTTGAATTTCGCGCCGATGCCCGCAACGAACGCAGTATTGCCGCTATGAAAAGTATTGGTTGTCAGGTTGACGGAGTCTTGCGCAGCAATCTTTGGCAGGAAGACGGTACCCGCCGCAATTCGATAGTACTCAGTATTTTAAGAGAGGAATGGTTTGGAGGTGTGAAGGAGCGGTTGTTCGGTAAATTGTAGTTTTGTTGGATTGAGTTGAATTAAGTATAACTAAATAAACTCAATTTAACTCAACAAACACTATCCAATCAGTATTCCCAAGATAAACTTTGGTTTAATTGGTTCTTTGCGTAAATCCGTATTAAATAGAAACAGCAATGGAACTGATCATCGATTTTGATAAAATTAAGGATCCCTCTAAACGGGAATGGTTAATTAGTTCACTTAAATTAATGCAAATCGGGTTTCAAACCAGCGAAAAGCCACAAACAGAAGTTGAATATAACAACGACCTTGAGGCAGGAAATACTGAAATAGAAAACGGCAAATTCACTAAAGCAACTGATTTAAAAGCTGAAGCAGAAAAGTGGTAGTTGTTTGGAGTATTAGCGCTAAAAGTGATTTAAAAAATGCCTTTAACTATATTGCAATTGATTCCCGTAAAAATGCAGAAATAGTTAGGGACACGCTTATTACGCTCACCATTGATTTGGCAAATAACCCCGAAAAGCACCCATTGGATAAATTCAAAACCAAAAATGATAGAATCTGGCGTGCCTTTGAAAAATATCAATATCGCATTTCCTACCGTGTGTTGGAACATCAGATTCGAATAGTAAGAATGCGCATACAAGCAAGTCTCCGCTTGAATTTTAATAGATCGCAAAAAGCTTTTTTAGTTTTTCATAATAGTCTGAATCAGAATTTATGAATCACCCAATTTTTAATTTGCATTTACAAATGCAATTCAGCAAATTCTTAAATGCTGTAAATTCTTATCCCTATAACTTAAAAAACACCCTCCGCTTAACCAGCCAATAACACAAACCCCACTCCAAAACCCAGGTAACAAGTGCTGTTAAAACAGAAGAAATATTGGGTGTGATACCGATCAATCCTGCAAAACCTTTAACAAATATCCCAACAGCGCCATTGAACCATTGGTAGCCTACCGTATTGAAGAAATAATAGATAAAAATTGAATTCATCCCTACTACCGCGGCGATCCAGGCGTAGCTGTTTATCTTTTTGATATCGATCAACCAGTATAAAGTAGCCAATAACAGTAACACCCATCCTTCGGAAGCAAAAGTAAATGAAGTAGTGGCTATACGTTTGATAATGGGCGTAATATGGGTCCAATCCATCCCAAAGCCTATGGCTAATCCCACAATTCCAGCAATGACCAGGTATTTAACTTTTTGGACCGGCGCAATTTCCGATACCAGTAATTTACCAGCCAGGCATCCCCAGATGGTATGGGCCGCAGTTGGCAAGCAATTGATAGTAACCCAGCCACCCCGGTTTATCGGTTCGTGCAAAACAGTATCGAGCCAGGCACCAAAATTGTGATATTCTACAAAAGGTTGATTGAAACCGGGAACGAGGACAGAGCGGTACAAGATTTCCGTTAACGCGAGCAATAATACGGATACAACGATCTGAAATTTATAGGATTTATCAATGATCAGGTAGGCTACCAGTGTAGTAAAAGATAATTGGGTAAGCACATTCCACAATTCCCAAACCAATTTTCCGGCATAAAAGCATTGTACGGCGGTACCAAGAATAAATAACTTAAGGGAACGAAAAGCAATATGTTTAAAGTTTTGGCGCCAGCTGATACCTTTTTGTTGCTTGTTATGCCATGAGATAAACATACCGGTACCAGCCATGGTCATAAATGCCGGTTGAATCAGATCCCATAATCGCAAGCCATTCCAGGGATGATGGTCAAACTGCAGCATTACCGTATCGAAAAAGCCGCCAACATGCAAATTATTGAGCGATTCATATACCAGACAGCTTTCACCGGCCAAAAATATCATGATCATACCGCGCATGACGTCGAGCGATAAAAGTCGACCTTCTTTTTCAGGAATAACAGGATTCATTGTGTTAGGTTTATGTTTTAAAGTTAGCAGTTTATTCCTTTTATTCATAGCCAGCAACATTTGCTGGTTAATACATAAACTCAGCATCGCCAAAAAACTGCGGCAAATGAAAGTTTGGCGTTGGCCAGTCGATATTACTCCAGGCAAGGTATTGAGGTTTTTGAAGGTCGTCGCCGCATTTGTAAAAATTAACCCGGCATTTTTTGCCATTTAAAGATGTTATCGGGTCGAACCTGAAAATACTAACAGGAATCAAAAGTGTTAAGGACCAGGCCGACTGTCCATCTACGCTATCTTCCTTTTGCGTAAAATATTGTATCGTTTTCAGCAATGCCGGTGCCTGATCCTGCCGATTGATCCTTTCTTTTCCATAGCCACCTAAACAGGTACCCAAACTATTAAATTCCAGGTTATAATAACCGTTCTGGTCAAACGCTATAAAAAACTCTACTGCACTATCTCTGTAAACAGGCTCATTAGGCTGCTTATATCTGGCAAGGGTTTCCGCTTCCTGTACTTCATATTTCAATAACACTGCATAACCGTTGTGAGCGATTCCGAATTGAACCTTTGGCTTTTCAGGGAATTGCGACCAGGGCGCAAACCCGACGGCATATTTCGGTACTGTATTTAGCAACTGGGATATTGCCGGAATGGGCGTTTTTGAATTAACTTCAGGCAGAAAAGGTATTTGCAATAATTTTTCGCTCATACAGCAAGGTATTACATAAATTTGATTTAGTAAAACCGAATAAAAAATTTGTGTGTGCGCGCACATTTAAATATTTTCCTATTTTAGTCCGTACCAATTCAAGTCGTAAATTATGAATCGCAGAACATTTGTCAAACAGGGCGCAGTAGCTGCTGCCGGAATCACCATATTACCTTCAGGCTCATTATTCGCCCGCGCGACTGCCGATAAGGTCCGTTTGGGCTATATCGGAGTAGGTTTACGTGGCCGTAGCCATATTGCGGAAGGTCTCTTGCGCAACGATGTAGAGATCGTGGCAATATGCGATACCCAGGAAAGTTCGCTGGAGTTCTGTCGCCAGCAATTCAGAAAAGCCGGCAAACCGCTGCCAAAAGAATATACCGGAAGCCTTGAAGCTTACAAAGGCCTGCTCGATCGAAAGGATATTGATGCCGTTATCATCGCTACGCCATGGCAGTTTCATCACCCGCAGGCTATAGATGCGATGAAGGCCGGCAAATATGTAGGATGCGAAGTAATAGCGGGTCTTTCGGTGGAGGATCACTGGGATCTGGTCAATACTTCCGAGCAAACCGGTATTCCTTATATGACACTGGAAAACGTATGTTATCGCCGAGATGTTATGGCGGCGCTAAATATGGTACGGCAAGGTGTGTTCGGCGAGATCATCCACCTGGAAGGTGGCTATCAGCACAATTTACGGGATGTGTTGTTTAATGATGGTAAACCATTTGGCGGCAAGGGACCGGAATTTGGCCCAAAAGCTTTTAGTGAGGCACAATGGCGCACGCAATTTAATATCGACCGCAACGGCGACATCTACCCTACCCACGGTGCTGGTCCGGTTATGCATTATGCCAATATCACCCGCGGAAACCGGTTCACAAACCTGGTATCGTTTGCAACGAAAGCAAGAGGATTGAGCGCCTATGTTGAAGAAATTGCACCTGGCCACCCTAACGCAAAGATCAATTACAAAAATGGCGATGTGGTAACTACCATGCTCAACTGCGCCAATGGCGAAACAGTAATGTTAAGTCATGATACCCATTTGCCAAGGCCGTATTCTTTAGGTTTCCGCGTACAGGGTACCAGGGGAATCTGGATGGATGTCAATCAATCGGTTTACATCGAAAATCAATCTAAGCAGGAGGATGAATGGGATCCGGCAAAAGAATGGTTTGCAAAATATGAGCACCCGCTTTGGAAAAAATATGCAAATGATGCTGCCGGTGCAGGACATGGCGGCATGGACTGGTTCGTATTTAATGCTTTTGTTGAAGCCGTGAAAAAGAAGGGCCCTACACCTATCGATGTTTATGATTCGGTGACGATGAGTGTTATATTACCACTCTCTGAAAAATCATTAGCCGAAGGAAATATGCCACAGCAATTCCCGGATTTTACCAAAGGCAAATGGCAAACCCGAAAAAATGATTTTGCATTGGACGACAGTGGATTTTAAGGGAAAGCGTGAAAGGAGAAAGGATAAAGGAGAAAGGATGAAGGATAAAGGAGAAAGGATAAAGGTGAAAGGTGAAAGGATTAAGGAGAAAGGATAAAAGAAAAAGCGGAAAGAAGAAAGGTGAAAGGTATTTGCTCCCGATTCGCATGTAATACCTTTTGCCTTTGTCTTTCGTCTTTTATCCTTTGTCTTTCGTCTTTTGTCCCTTGTCTTTCGTCTTTTATCCTTTGTCTTTCGTCTTTTATCCTTTAGCCTTCCTCCTAAACTGATTATACTTTTTTAGGCGGCAGATCAAATGCCTGGGCATCATGTTCGAAATGGCCTTTGTGGGAACCATCGCAAAAAGGTTTGTTTTGCGATAAGCCGCAACGGCAAATTGAAACAATCGTACGTCCCTGAAGTCCGTAAACGTTGCCGTCCTTATCTACTATTTCAAAATCGCCGTCTACCTTGACGGAACCGTTACTGTTAATTGTGAGTTTTGTTGCCATGAGGCGAAGATAGGATAAGCAGCGTAAGGCTAAAGACAAATCACTGTTTTTTTAATGTGAATTTTAAAGTACTCACCCTTAAACTTTAATCTCTCTCCTTTCTCCTTTATCCCTCTTCCTTTATCCCTCTTCCTTTATCCTTTATCCTATCTTAGCCAAGATTGCCTTTCTTCAACTCCTCAACCGCATGATTTGCCGCCCGGGCAGTGATCGCCATAAAAGTGAGCGAAGGATTTTGTGTACTGGTAGAAACCATTGATGAACCATCGGTAACGAAAACATTTGGACAACTATGTACCTGGTTCCATGAGTTAAGTATGGATGTTTTAGGATCGCGCCCCATACGTACGCCACCCATTTCGTGGATATCCAATCCCGGGGCTTGTTTGGTATCATACTGAACAATGTTTTTAGCACCAGCAATATCCAGCATTTCGGATGCCTGATTCATAAAATCGTGCATGCTTTTTACATCGTTATCGTCATACGAGATATTCATTTTTAGTAAAGGAATACCCCAGGCGTCTTTTTCATCCTTGCTCAGGCTTACATAATTTGTTTCCTTCGGAATGGTTTCACCCTGCATTTGGGTAGAAACCACCCATGGCCCCGGCTCAGCAATATTATCTTTAAAAGCGCCACCAAGTTGAATACCATCGGTATCATGTCCCCAACCTTCGCGAGCTACAGAATAAAATGTCATATATCCCCGCCTGAAATCCATTTCCTGCTTATAAACATTGCGGAAATTGGGCATCATAATAGCCGTTGGGCGGCGACCGTAATAATAAGAATCGAGGTAACCATCAATTGTTGCAAAAACATTACCCCGGTAATTATGGAAGGCAACATATTTACCTAATACACCACTATCGTTGCCTAAACCATTAGGGAAACGTGAGGATGTTGAATTTAACATCACCAGGTTGCTGTTGATGGTAGCAGCATTTAAAAATATGATCTTTGCGTAAAATTCGGTGGCTTCTTTGGTGTGTGCATCAATTACTCTTACACCAACAGCTTTACCCTTCTTTTCATCATAAATAATGGAATGTACTACAGAATCTGGCCGTACGGTTAAGTTACCTGTCTTAAGTGCCCATGGAATAGTAGATGAATTGGAGCTGAAATACCCACCGAATGGACACCCTCGTTCGCACAAACTACGTGCCTGGCATTGCCCTCTGCCCTGTTGTATATGGATTGGATTAGGCTTGGTTAAATGTGCACATCTGCCAATGATCACATTACGTTCACCTTTATAGTGGGCATTGATGCGTTTGGTCATATCTTTTTCTACCCGGTTCATTTCCCAGGCAGGTAAAAACTCACCATCGGGTAAAGTTTCCAAACCATCTTTATTCCCTGCAATGCCGGCAAAAGTTTCCACATGACTATACCAGGGGGCAATATCTTCGTAACGTATTGGCCAGTCCACCGCAAAACCATCCCTGCCAGGTCCCTCAAAATCATATTTGCTCCAGCGCTGGGTTTGGCGCGCCCAGAGTAAAGACTTGCCACCTACCTGATAACCGCGTATCCAATCAAATGGCTTGTCCTGTACATAGGGATGCTGCTTATCTTTAACAAAAAAATGCTCAGTTGCTTCGCTAAATGCATAGCATCTGGCAACAACGGGGTTTTCGTTTGTAACAGCAATGGGTTCGCGGGTATGATGCGGAAATTCCCAGGGCCCCTTCGTAGCCGTTGGATAATCCTTTAAATGCACCACATTTTTACCGCGTTCGAGGATCAGTGTTTTTAGTCCGTGATCGCAAAGTTCTTTTGCCGCCCAGCCGCCGCTGATACCCGAGCCGATAACAATGGCATCATAGGTGTGCTGTTCTTTCCCTGTTCCGTTAATATTGGCCATAAATCAAATAATTGGTAGCACAATTTAAGCTTTTCCGGTTTATTGCAAGAAAAGATCACCAAAATTTGCGATACAAACTAAAACATGGGTATTAAACGGCTCTATTTGGTATAAATCCGCTCAGAAGCAGTACTTGCAGATTGCCTGTTATTATTTGAAACACCATAAAAGATCAGTGTATCCCGGGTCAAATAAAATGATCCTCCGAAACCTGTGGCGAAATTAAAGTCATCATTGGTCTGCGCATTGGGCTGTTGTTGATTCTTCAATACCAAAAATGGTATCGGCCATCCGGAAGGAGCCATCAGCACGGCAAATTTCCAGTTACCCGAATTTAGCAATATTCCGTTCTGGCTTTGTTTCCAGTTGTGTGCTGCATCCACAACGATTGTTTCCTGAATGCCGGAATTAGCAGGATTTTGCAATTCGCTTTGCGGATTGCCCAGGTCAAATTGTGCCGCCCATTTCCAGGTACCAATCAAGTTAACAGAATCAATAGCCAGATTTCCGGTTAAGTTTTGATTAACGGTGTCCAGGCTATTATTTGTAACGCTGCTACCGTTTGAAATTGCACCCATGGACAAGGGCTCCGACTTTTTACAGCTATACCAGGCAAGGCCTGAGAAAAAAACACAAAAACCTATCAATAAATACTTCATGACCTTGTCCTCGCTTTTTTTGCTAAAATATAAATGTTTAAGTACTAATGCCGATTTAGGAACTTATTGATATTACGGTATTAGGTACCGTATTGAAACAGCTAGCTAAATTAAATAATTAACATCGATGATGGTCAGTACAATTGCATAGCGATTTTCAGATAAAAAAATTACAATATTTGAGTACCGAAAAAAGAACTTAAAAATGAGAACAATACTGACAAGCATCCTCGTAGATAACCAGGAAAATGCCCTGAAATTTTATACTGAGAAGCTCGGTTTTATCAAAAAGACCGAAATACCTATGGGGGCAACCAAATGGCTTACTGTGGTACCACCGGAGGGACCGAACGAAGTTGAGATTTTATTGGAACCAAATTCGAACACTGCTATCCAGATCGATGGCAAGCCGGCGGCAGCCGAGTACCAGAAAATATTATTTAGTGCAGGCATACCTGCAGCCATGTTTGCCGTAACGGATATAGAACAAACCCATTTAAAATTAGTTGAGTCGGGCGTTAAATTTACCCAAGCGCCGATGCAGGCAGGCCCGGTCAAAATCGCCACATTCGATGATACCTGCGGAAACCTGATCAGGATTGTTCAGAAGTAAAACCTGGCAACTATTTTGTTTGTAAAAGTGTAATTTAGCAACAAATCTAAAATCATGCCATTTCGTGTTCAAAACCACAAAAGCTTTATCGCTCTGATACTGCTCTCATTTTTGTCAGTGCAGTTATGCCAGGCTCAATCACCCAAAACTATTGATGGTCACCCGGCATGGATCATGCAGGGAAATATCTACGAAGTAAATGTTCGGCAATATTCGCAGGAAGGCACCTTTGCAGCATTTTCTAAAAGCCTGGACCGCCTGAAAGCCATGGGTGTACAAACGCTGTGGTTTATGCCCATCAACCCGATCAGCAAGACAGACCGGAAAGGAACGTTGGGTAGTTATTATGCCGTATCAAATTATACAGCTATCAACCCGGAATATGGCAATTTTAACGACTTTAAAAACCTTGTAAACACCATCCACGCCAAAGGCATGAAAGTGCTGATTGATTGGGTGCCAAATCATACCGGAGCCGACCATTACTGGCTGCAAAAACATCCGGATTTTTTCGTGAAAGACAAAGACGGGAAACCGGCTATACCCTACGGCTGGGACGATACCCGGCAACTTGATTATACGAACAAAGAAATGCAGGACAGTATGATCAATGCCATGAAATATTGGCTGGTTAATACCCATATTGATGGCTTTCGTTGCGATGTAGCCTGGAACGTACCCGAAAGCTTCTGGACAAGGTGTATTGCCGAATTGCGCAAGGGACGTAACTTGTTCATGCTGGCAGAAGGCGATAAAGATTACCTGCACCGCAGCGGATTTGATGCTACTTACTCATGGGATATGTTTCACAAAATGATCGATGTTGCCAAGGGTGCCAGCCCGGCATATGCATTGGATAGCATCAAAACAAAATACGATACCGAATATCCTAAAAACGGACTGGAGTTATATTTTACCAGCAACCACGATGAAAATAGCTGGAACAAGTCGGACTTCGGCACTTTTCCGGGTGCAGCGCATGCCCCTTTCGCTGTGCTTACCCAAACATTTTATCACAGCGTACCTCTGATTTATAGCGGACAGGAAGAACCAGTTTTACGGGCCGTACAGTTTTTCGAACATGATCCGATGAAATTTGGCAAATTTGAAAGAGCCAGTTTTTACAAAAAACTCCTCGCTTTGCGCAAAAACAACATTGCTCTGGCTTCTGATGCATCCTTTAAAAGGGTTGATGCCGGAGATAAGAAAGCAGTATATGCTTATGTAAGGGCCAAAGCTGGTAAAAAAGTTCTTGTAATTTTAAACTTATCGGCCAATAAGCAAACGGTACAGATCAAAGACAAAAGCTTATACGGAAGGCCGATTGATGTATTTGGTGGGGTTAAAGCTAATATATCTGCAAAAATTAAAAGTTTGCCAGCCTGGGGTTATGCTGTTTACGCCTATTGATAATTACCAAAGCCGCAAAATTCCGGTCATTTAACACAAAGCCGTTACATTATATTTTTGGCCGGACGAGCATTTTTGTGCATTATTGTTTTCAGATCTTAAAGCAACAATAATGAACAAACTTCTCCTTTCCATTATTCCATTGGCCTGTGTTTTTTCGGTAAATGCACAGCAAAAACTAACCACGGAAGATTACCAGCGCGCTGAGAGCCGACTTAGTTATGGAACTGAGTCTTACATCGATCATGGTTCATTACGTCCGGAATGGTTGCCCAGCGGCAAGTTTTGGTATAGAACCCTAACGGCTACCGGCAGCGATTTCATTCTGGTCGACCCGGCAAAGAAAAGCCGCACAGCGGCATTTGATCAGGAAAAACTTGCAGCATCGCTTTCATCAGTTACAGGCAAACAATACAAGGGAGCAGCTTTACCATTCAACAGTATCAACTTTGCTGCAGATGAAAAATCGATCACATTCAGAGCTGATGGTCAACTTTGGAAGGCCGATCTGAGCAGCTATGCGATAGCTAAAGACGAGGGAAAGACCCCTTCCGGGCGCAATAATGCACCAGGTGGGCGTCGCAGAGGCGGTGGCCTGGAAGTGCTTTCGCCTGATCTTACAAAAGCAGCTTATATCAAAGACTGGAATCTTTGGGTGCGCGATGTTGCTACCGGTAAAACCACACAGCTTACTACCGACGGTATAAAAGATTACGGCTATGCAACCGATAACGCAGGCTGGACAAGCAGCGAAGGCGCCATTCTGCGCTGGTCGCCTGACTCAAAAAAGATAGCAACGTTTAAAGACGACCAGCGCGAAGTTGGCAGCATGTACCTGGTAACTACCAATGTTGGTCATCAAAAATTACGGGAATGGAAATATCCTTTACCTGGCGATGCAGTCATTCCGATGATAGAACGTGTGATCATTGAAGTGGATCAGCCTAAAGTCATCAAAATACAGGTGCCTGCCGATCCGCACCGCGGCTCATTGAGTGATGATATTGCAAGCAGCGGCACATTTGATGATGTTGATTGGACAGCCGATGGTAATCAGCTGGCCTTTTTATCGACTTCAAGAGATCATAAGATCGAGAAATTCCGCATTGCCGACGCATCAACCGGCGCAGTGCGCGAAGTTTTTGAAGAGAAAGTAGCAACACAATATGAATCTGGCTGGGGTGCTATCAACTGGCGCTATCTTGCTCACAGCAATGAGATCATTTGGTTCTCGGAGCGGGATAACTGGGGACACTTATACTTGTATGATGCAAGCACGGGGCAGGTAAAAAACCAGATCACCAAAGGCGAATGGGTAGTTACCCGTTTACTTGATGTAGATGAGCAAAAAAGACAGTTGTATTTTGAAGCCGATGGTACTGATAAGAAAAACCCTTATTTCTCGCATTTGTTCCGTATTGGCTTTGATGGCAAGCACCTGACCGATCTTACCCCAGCTGAAGGCAATCATCAGGCTTCATTTGCTCCGGGTGGTAAGTATATCATTGATACCTATTCGCAACCAGACGTACCGCCGGTAACCGTATTGCGCGACCAAAATGGCAAACAATTGCTAACGCTTGAATCTGCTGATGTTTCCAGACTGGTAGCTACCGGATGGCATGCTCCTATCCCCTTCTCGGTTAAAGCACATGATGGCAAAACGGATATTTATGGCTTGTTGTTTACTCCGCCTAATGCCGACCCGAACAAGAAATATCCGATCATTGACTATATATACCCGGGTCCGCAGGGTGGTAGTGTAGGAAGCTGGTCATTTGCAGCCTCAAGAGGCGATTGCAACGCGCTTACTGAGCTTGGATTTGTTGTTGTAGCCATTGAGGGCACCAGCAACCCGCTTCGCTCTAAAAGCTTCCACGATATGAGCTACGGCAATATGGCCGAAAATACACTGCCCGACCAAATAGCCGGCATACGCCAACTGGCACAACAGTATGTTTATATTGATACCAATCGTGTAGGTATCTGGGGGCATTCCGGAGGTGGATTTGCTACTGCCGGTGCAATGTTCCGCTATCCCGACTTTTTTAAGGTGGGTATATCTGAATCCGGAAACCATGAAAATTTGAATTATGAGGACGACTGGGGCGAGCGCTACAATGGTTTGACAAGCAATTCAGATTATGCTGCACAAGCCAATGAAAATCTGGCTAAAAATCTTAAAGGCAAACTGCTGCTGGCCCATGGCTTAATGGACGATAATGTGCCGCCTGTAAACACCTTGCTGGTTATTGAAGCACTTGAAAAAGCCGGAAAAGACTATGACCTCATCGTTTTTCCAAATAGCCCTCATGGTTACGGACAATACTCATTTTATATGATGCGGCGCCGCTGGGATTATTTTGTTAAAAATCTGCTGGGCGCCGAAGCACCAAAAGAATATCAGCTGAAATTTAAATCTGATCCAAGATTGGGGTATTGATTTTGTAGTGATCTGTTGACTGGTGATCGGTTAACTTGTGATCGGTGATTTGTGACAAGTGTTCTGTTGGCTTTTGAAATTTAAAACAAGTTTTAACTTTCCATCAATTGCCTAACTGATTGCAGGTTAACAAATCACCGATTAACTAACCACTTTTTTCATCCTACTATAAAAAATAACCTTATTTTAGTAGCCGGAAGCCAATTATTCCGAACAAAAATTCACCCTGTAAAATCTGCGCTTGATGTTACTCTTAGGTATTGACATTGGCACTTCGTCTATTAAAGTATCGGTAGTTGATTCCGAAACGCAGCAGGCAATAGCTTCAGCGCAGTATCCTGATCAGGAGAATGCCATTCTATCGCCCCAACCTGGCTGGGCCGAGCAGTCGCCCGAAATGTGGTGGCTTCAGGTGCAACAAGCCATTCAGCTAATCAATCGGGGTGGCAAATACCACCCGAAAGATATTGCTGCCATAGGTATTGCTTACCAGATGCATGGATTGGTGCTTGTAAACGCCCGGCAGGAAGTATTGCGTGATAGTATTATTTGGTGTGATAGTCGCGCTGTAGAAATTGGCAACAAAGCTTTTACAGCAATCGGAGAAAAACGCTGCCTTGAACATCTTTTAAATTCGCCAGGCAATTTCACTGCCTCAAAATTGGCCTGGGTTAAACAAAATGAACCAGAAGTTTATGAACAAATAGACAAAGTAATGTTACCGGGCGACTTTGTAGCCATGCGACTAACCGGTCATATAACTACTTCCGCATCTGCATTATCAGAGGGAATTTTCTACGATTTTTTAGATCAAAGACTATCCAAAGACGTCATCAAATATTTTGATTTCGACTCCTGGTTTTTCCCGCTCATAAAGCCGGTTTTTTCAACACACGGCGAGCTTTTGCCCGAGGTAGCCAATAAATTGGGGTTAAAACCCGGCATTCCGGTTGCCTATAAAGCCGGAGACCAACCCAATAATGCCTTATCGTTGAATGTGCTGAATCCGGGTGAAGTAGCAGCCACAGCTGGTACTTCGGGGGTTATTTATGGAATCAGCGATAAACTTGCCTATGATCGGCAATCCAGGGTAAACACATTTGCACATGTTAATTACACTGAAAACCTACAACGGCTGGGCGTACTGTTATGTATCAACGGTACAGGCAGGTTATACAGCTGGGCAAAGGCATTATTCGGACCGAATACCAGTTACACGCAATTGAACGAAATTGCCGCCCAGGCACCGGTTGGTAGTTATGGCTTGCGGATACTCCCTTTTGGGAACGGCGTTGAACGAATGTTGAACAATAAACCTATCGGCGCCCATATTGAAAATCTTGATTTCAACATTCACAGTAAAGAACATATACTTCGCGCAGTACAGGAAGGCATCGCTTGTGCATTCCGATACGGGCTTGATATTATGCGCGAAAATGGTATGGCACCAGCCATCATCCGGGCCGGCAGAGCCAATCTGTTCTTGAGCGACCTGTTCACCGAAATTTTCGTGAACGCTACAGGCGTACCGGTAGAGCTTTATAAAAACGATGGCAGCGTTGGAGCTGCGCTAGGTGCCGGTATCGGCGCAAAAGTTTTTGCATCACCTAAAGAGGCTTTCAATCAGATAGAAAAAATAAAAGTTTTTGAACCAAAAGGCAATCGATTTGAACCAATATATCAGGATTGGAAAAAAATATTAAATAGTAAAATGGGGTAATAGGTATTCGGTATCAGGAATCGAATAAACCAATTAAACCAATACAACTAATTCAACCAACACAACAATCAATCACTAACTCATTCAATAACATGATTCTCAGGGGCGAAAAAGAATTCTTCAAAGGCATCGGACAGGTTAAATACGAAGGACCGGAAAGCGACAATCCACTGGCATTCCGCTGGTATGATGCGGACAGGGTAGTTGCCGGTAAAACTATGAAAGATCATTTACGGTTTGCCTGCGCCTATTGGCATTCGTTCTGTGGTTCGGGAGCTGATCCATTTGGCGAGCCTACGCATTTATTCCCATGGAACGAAAAAGCTGATGCTATCGATCGCGCCAAAGATAAAATGGATGCGGCATTTGAATTCATCACTAAAATGAATCTGCCTTACTACTGTTTTCACGATGTAGATGTGGTTGATTATACCAATGATATTATATTGAATGAAAAACGCCTGCAAACTTTGGTTGATTATGCCAAACAAAAACAGGCAGATAGCGGTGTTAAATTACTTTGGGGTACCGCCAATTTATTCTCAAACCGCCGGTACATGAACGGTGCTGCCACCAATCCTGATTTTCATGTGTTAAGCCATGCTGCTGCCCAGGTGAAAGCAGCCCTTGACGCCACAATTGCCCTCAATGGCGAGAACTATGTATTCTGGGGTGGCCGTGAGGGTTATATGACCCTGTTGAATACCGATATGAAGCGTGAGCAGGAACATTTGGCGCAATTTCTACACCAGTCAATAGCTTATGCCCGTAGAAATGGATTTAAAGGCACTTTTTTTATCGAGCCCAAACCTTGTGAGCCTACCAAGCATCAATATGACTACGATGCGGCGACAGTGCTTGGCTTTCTGCAAAAATACGACCTTTTAAAAGACATGAAACTGAACCTGGAAGTAAACCATGCAACTTTGGCCGGGCACACTTTTCAGCACGATCTGCAGGTTGCCGCTGACGCCGGTATTCTTGGTTCAATTGATGCTAACCGGGGAGATGCACAAAATGGCTGGGATACCGACCAGTTCCCTAACGACATTAACGAGGTTACGGAGTACATGCTGATCATATTAGAAGCCGGAGGTTTTGCAGGAGGCGGAATTAATTTTGATGCCAAGATACGCCGTAACTCAACCGACCCCGCCGACCTGTTTTATGCCCACATTGGTGGCATGGACATTTTTGCACGTGCGCTTATAAATGCCGATAATATCCTGCAAAAATCAGCATACCGCTCTATCCGGAAAGAACGTTATGCATCATTCGATAGTGACACAGGTAAGGCTTTTGAAGAAGGCAAAGTTACACTCGAAGCATTAAGAGACTACGCTATTGCCAACGGTGAACCAAAAACAATAAGCGGAAAACAGGAATACCTGGAAAACCTGATCAATCGCTATATCTGAAGTAGTTAGCTAACCGTTGAATTATAACAAAAAAATAACCTGGCTAATTGTTATTTCAACATTAGTCAGGATACTCTTCGCTTCCGCAACTGAATTGGGCAATACCGAGGCATATTACTGGGTATTGGCCAATAAGTTGCAATGGAATTATTTTGATCACCCGCCAATGGTAGCCTGGTTAATAAGGCTTACTACCGCTAATTTATTGCTGCATAGTGAATTGTTTGTACGACTGGGCGCCATTATAGCAGCTTCAATTTGTACATGGCTCATGTTTAAGCTTGGTACACTGATCCATAGTGAGCGGGCGGGCTGGTTTGCCGCTTTCTTATATACCACGTGCATTTATACCAGTATAGGCATCGGTATTTATATTTTACCAGATAGCCCGCAGATGATTTTTTGGTTAGCTTCTTTGATCTCAGTAATCAAGGTGTTTGATAAGGGACTGGAAGGCAATCACTTAAAGGTATGGTGGATTGCTTTGGGAATATTAAACGGATTGTGCATCATGAGCAAAGTACATGGTGTTTTTATATGGTCCGGAATCATTGCTTATATATTGCTTTTTGATCGCAGTCACCTTAGAAATCCCTTTTTATATATAGCGATGAGCATTAGTTTGCTGATCATCTACCCTATTATCGACTGGAATATTCAAAATCATTTTATTTCCTATAGATTTCATAGTCAGCGGGTTAATTTATCTAATGGAAGTTTTAGTTTAATTAGATTCGGGAAAAGCCTGGGTGAAGTACTTTTTTCATTCGGACCGTTTCATTATGTTCTGATTATTCTTGGAGTTATCAGGGCTTTAAAAGGCAGATTGACCATTTCTGGTGAGTTGGTTAAGTTATTACTCTTATGTCACCTGCCGCTGGTTTTTATTTTACTTGGTGTATCATTTTTCAGGGAGACTTTATCACACTGGCCAGGTCCTGCCCTTTGCGGACTACTAATTTTTCCGGCAATATGGCTTGCAGAATCACCCCTTGCAAAATACAATGAATTACCGGGCGTTTTAAAAACAGCTTTAGGCTATACTGCAGTTATTGCTATCGTCGGCACATTAGTGATCAACTTCTATCCTGGCACAACTTCGTCGCAACAAACCGGAATGAAAACGGGCGTAAATGATGGCACCATTGATATGTATGGCTGGAAAAAAGCAGCCCATATTTTTGATTCGGTCTACCGAAATGATGTAGCTAAAAAAACCATCCGGCCCGGAGCCTCTTTGGTTGTTACTCATTGGATACCTGCTGCTCATATCGATTATTATATCGCAGCAAATACAGGGCAAAGTACCTATGCCTTAGGTGGAATTGATAGCCTTCACCAATATTATTTTGCCAATAAATTCAAAAAAGCACTTCAGCCAGGTGATGATGCCTACTACCTGATACCTTCCAATCTTTTCGATTACGGCACTTTTGATAAAGTTGCCAATAGTTTTAACAGCTTTACCATCGATCTCATTTACTCGCAATACCGTAGTAGCGTAGAATGCAAGAAGTTCTACATTTTTCGCTTAAAGAGTTTTAAAGGCGACCAGTATTTCAAATAAGCCTTCAGATTATTTCCCGGGTATTTAGTTTGATTACTGATAGCCTTAAAAAAAGCCTTAGTGCATTTTTATAACCATAGGCACCGCAAGCACGAACTTTCCACACAAATGCATTTTGGCAACTTAAGTAAACGGTATATAAACTCATAGTTTTTAGCGATTAATTGTTAGTTACCCTAACCATTCTAAATCCCTTTCGTATAAATGAATTACTTTATTCTATTAAAGTATAAACTATTCAATTTAACCTGTTTATTAACCGAATTTAAATTTTGTATTATGAAGATTTTAGTAGCTGAGGATGATCAATTAATGGTTAAAATGCTTGAATTCCGCCTGAAAAAAGATGGCCACGATATTGTGATCACACATGACGGCCGTGAAGCTGTAGCAAAACTTGACGAATTTAAGCCCGACCTGGTTATAACCGATATTATGATGCCCTATTTATCGGGTTTGGAAGTGGTAAGTGCAGTTAAAAAGAAATATCCTACCGGTACACCTGTTGTAATTCTTTCGGGGATGGGACAGGAAAATGTTGTCCTTGAAGCATTTCAACTGGGCGCCGACGACTATATGACCAAGCCTTTCAGTCCAAATGAACTATCAGTTCGTGTACGCAGGTTTGACCTTTCGTTGGTTAAATAATTTATCAAATTAAAAAACTACTGTGTTGGCCTTAAAAACACATTTATTTAGCGGATTCATCATTTACTGGGATCTTCAAACAATGGCGCTCCTTGCCATTGTAATTTTGATGGTATGCCTTTTAAGTTTTATGCTTTTGTACCTGCTTATCAAAGCGGGTCATGAAAAAAAACATGCCCATTGGCGATCAATAGCCAATACACTGATCCACAAAGCAGTTTTTGATGATGAAGACAAGATTGATGAGCGTTTTATAAGAGAAACACTTAACGACGATAAACTGGCGAAAAACCGCTATTTCCGAAAATTGCTGACCGGTGAAATTGTTTCGGCGAAGAAAAATATCACCGGTACAGCTGCCGAAAATTTGATTCAGCTTTACCGCATGTTGAATCTTGACAAGTATGCCATCAAAAATTTGAATAGTATGCGATGGTATATAAAAGCGCAAGCCATCCACGAACTAACCATCATGCAGATCAGTGATCTGGTGGAGCATCTGCATCAGTTTACCAATGACGCAAATGAATATGTACGTATGGAAGCACAAACGGCATTGGTTCGGTTCAATGGGTTTGATGGTTTATCATTTTTGGATACCATAACCCACCCTATTTCAGACTGGCAACAAATTAAATTATTGCAGTTATTAACGCTTTTACCACCTTCGCTGATTGATATTGCTCCCTGGTTTCAGTCTGAAAATACCAGCGTAGCAGTGTTTGCTTTAAAATTGGCGAGAAATTACCACCGCTTTGAACAACATGATGCTATTGCAAAATGTTTAGATCACCCCGATTCACAAGTAAGACTTGAAGCAATTCTTTGTTTGAATGAGGTTTATACCGATGAAACAACAGATCATTTGATAAGCCGCTTTTTAAATGAAAGTCTTAAACACCAGTTGGCGATGATCAGGGTTATGCAAACGCTTGGTACTGAAAGAGACATCCTATTCTTGACCGACCTGCTGAATCACGAAAGCGATCTGTTAAAACTCGATGCAGCACGGGCACTGGCAAATGCCGGCAATAACGGCATGGCGTCATTAGAAGAGTATTCGAAACAATCAGAACAGGATATAACAGAAATAGTATTGCACATTAAAAGAGAAATGTCCGTATGAGTTGGCAAACGTTCCTATTACACGCTTTTACCTACGGTATCCTGGTTTATTCTATGATACTGCTCACCTTTTATTTGTTGATCGGTGCATTTTCTATTCTGGAAACAAGGGCCTATCTGCACAAAAACAGATTTACGGACTATCGCATGCTTGCTTCCTCAAATGAAGCACCAACCATGAGTATTCTGGCACCGGCATATAATGAAGGGCCAACAATTATTGAAAACGTTCGCTCTTTATTATCGCTTCACTATAATAACCTCGATGTAATTATCATAAATGACGGCAGTAAAGACGATACGCTCGAAAAACTGATCAACGCTTATGACCTGTACAAGGCCGATTTCTTTGTCACCCAACAAATTAAGACCAAAGCTGTAAAAGGCATTTACAGAAGTCATAATCCTGTATACCGCAAATTGACGATCGTAGACAAAGAGAATGGCGGCAAAGCAGATGCCCTCAACGTAGGCATCAACATTGCCCGGAGTGATTATTTTGTTTGTATCGACGTAGATTGTATACTGGAACAGGACGCTATTTTAAAACTGGCAAAACCTTTTTTAGAAACATCTACTCACCGGGTTATTGCTGCCGGTGGTGTTGTGCGTGTTGCCAACAGCTGCGAGATTGAGGGTGGCAGATTGGTTAAAGTTAATTTGCCTAAAAAATTCCTTCCGCGCATTCAAACTTTAGAATATATCCGAGCTTTCCTGTTAAGTCGTATGGCTTGGACAAGGCTGAACGGATTGCTGTTGATATCGGGCGCATTTGGTGCATTTGACCGCGAGATCGTGATCAATTGCGGTGGTTACCATACAGATACT
Source organism: uncultured Mucilaginibacter sp. (assembly GCA_903887275.1). GTDB lineage: Bacteria > Bacteroidota > Bacteroidia > Sphingobacteriales > Sphingobacteriaceae > Mucilaginibacter. The sequence continues at coordinate 2,145 of CAISPD010000132.1, read as the reverse complement.
GTGGGCGAGGATATGGAATTGGTAGTTAGGATGCGCCGCTATATGGAAGAACGCGAAGAGCCATATAAAGTTGGGTTTATACCCGATCCATTATGCTGGACCGAAGCACCGTCAAGTTACAGGATCCTTGGCAGACAGCGTAATCGCTGGACTCGGGGCACTATTGAAACCTTGCGTTCGCATAAAAAAATGTTCTTCAATCCAAACTATGGCATTTTGGGAATGTTGAGCTACCCTTATTGGTTCTTTTTTGAATTCCTTGCTCCTATTATAGAGTTTTTAGGCACCGTAGGTATCGTCATCTATTTTTTCACATACGCTGTCAATTGGTCAGCCGTGGTTATTATGATCGGAGTTATCTGTATCGGTATCTTGTATTCCATTTTTGCAATATTGATGGAAGTACTTACCTACAACCAATACAAACAGCGAAAAGACATTCTAAGGCTGGTGCTGGTAGCTATACTTGAACCATTTATATTTCACCCATTTGTGGTATGGTCTGCCGTGCTCGGCAATATCAGCCTGCTCAGGAAACAAAATTCCTGGGGCGAAATGACCAGGCAGGGATTTACCGCCGATAAAAAAGCCCGCTAATACTGAGTACGATGGATAATAAAAAACCAAAGGCAAAAAAGCTTTCTTCCAAATTTAATCCGGCTGCAATATCATTTGCATCCATTTCGGTAACATGGCTTATCATCATCTTTATTCTTTCATCTTTTGAATTAATATACAATGGTTTTGTACACCAGTTTCCGCAAGGCTTTGGTGGCATTTTAGTTTGGTCGCTGATTAACGATCTGCTGTTCTGGTTCAAAGGTTTGGTATACTTCTTTATTGCCTATATTTTACTTTATTATATCAGTCCAAAATTTGCCAGGATTATCTATGGCGTTGCCATTGTACTGCAGGCTATTTTACAATTGGGGCTAAGTTCTTATTTTACTACTGCGTTGGTCCCACTGGGTGCCGACTTATACAGTTATTCGATAGCTGATATCAAGCAAACTATAGGCGCAGCCGGAGGTGTAAGCTTTTTGCAAATATTAGGTTTTATCCTTTTGATCGGCGGCACTGTCTCAGCCCTATGGTTTTTACCCAAACGCATCAGTATCAACTGGTTTATCGTGATCAGTTTACCAATAGCTTCATTGGTTATCATTGCTACCGATGCAGGCACACATATCAAACCGGGAAATTTTAAGTCTGATTTTTCCAACAACCTGGTGATCAATAAATCTGACCATTTCTGGGCTGCATCCTACAAGCACTTTTTTCCCAGCAAAGAGGAGCTTGATATTTATGCTGACAATTACATCAACGACTACGACAACAATCAAAATAAAAAAGTAAGTGCTTTTAATTATACCGATCCTGAGCATTACCCTTTTTTACATAGCGATACTTCGGCCGACGTGCTATCACCGTATTTTAAACCGGGAAAAAGCAAACCTCATATCGTAATTATTTTGGTTGAAGGTTTGGGGCGGGCATTTACGAACGACGGGGCATACCTTGGTAATTTCACACCATTTATAGATTCTCTATCGGGTAAAAGCCTTTATTGGAAAAACTTCCTCAGTGAAGGGGGCAGAACCTTTGCCGTACTACCCTCAGTATTGGGTTCTCTTCCCTTTGCAAAAAACGGCTTCCTTGGACTTGGCGATGCAATGCCATCCCACCTCTCGCTGCTTAGCCTGTTGAAATACAATGGCTATCATACATCATTTTATTACGGTGGCGATGCTGCTTTTGATAACATGGCGACCTTTCTGCACAAGAATGCTATTGACGAATTAAATGATCAAAAATCATTTCCGGCCGGCTATGTAAAGTTGCCGGCACCAAATGGCTTTTCCTGGGGCTATAATGATAAAGAGCTTTTCAGGCACTATCTGGTAACACGCGATCAAAAAGCGGAAGCACCGCAGCTAAGCGTAATTTTAACGGTATCTACCCATAGTCCATTCGCTATTAACGAGCAGGAAAAATACCTGAAGCGTTTTGAGCAACGCATGACCGAGCTTGGATTTAATGATGCCAAAAAGAACGAATACAGGAACTACAAGCTGCAATATGCCAGCGTATTATATTTAGATGATGCTTTGCGCGGGTTTTTTGTTCAAGACCGCAAGCGCGCTG